>NZ_PDYT01000002.1:0-442739 GCF_002743175.1 Sporosarcina sp. P20a | reverse complement strand
CCTTGGTCGAAGACCTTACCAAAGAATTGTTATATCCAGTCAAAGAAATAGAAAACGCCCCAAGAATCTTTATGATCGATTCTTTGGGGCATTTTCTTTTATATTAAACAACGTGTTCACTGTTTGACGCTTACAATTATAGCAGACGGAAAAGTATACGAAGTAACTGAATCGGATACGGCTAAAACAGTGGGAGATTTTTTAGATATAGAAGGGAAAGTACAGCGAGTCATTTTACAAAGTGAGCAAGACTTATCGTTCATTGGGAAGTTTTCGGATGAGCATGCAGAGCAGCTGATTGAAGAGTTGCTGATCATGCCGTATGAACCGGATAGGCGTGCTACGGAAGGAAAGCGGGTGTTTTTCGGAATTGAGTTAGTAGATGGGACTATGACACGATCACTTTATTGGCCGGAGACGGGTTATGTTAATTATGGTGGGGTGGCTTCGGAGGAAGTGAAAGAGATATTTGAAGTGGAGATGGCTAAATACAATTATTAAAAAATGCTTTTTAAAATATTAATATTGTCGATGCTAAGAACTTGAACAAATTAGAATGGTTTTGAGAAGTGACACTTATATTAAAGCCAGTTTTCTTGTATATTTTGTTCTTTATTGATAAATCAAAACTGTTTTAGATTTAACAATAAAGAACAAGATATTACCTTCCATTCATAAATACACAGACAGCCTTAATTACAGTATAATAGAACTAAATATAACTATTAAGTATCAAACAAAAGGGTGTATATTACTAATGGGAGGTAAGTTAAATGAAGTTACTGACTACAAATATTGAGTCTGATGTATTCCACTCAATAAATCAGTGTGAAGAAAAGATTGTGATTATCAGCCCGTTTATGAGTTTAGATGTTATTAGAAAGTTATTAAATGCCTAAATTGCAATATTAGGTTAGCCACTTAGATAAAATCTAGAGTATGTATGAAGGGGAATGTTATCCCTTAATCGATGAGCTCGTTTTGGAAATACTAAGCTAACCTAGCTAACTTTTCTTCAAACAAAATGGCTGGCTGTCGGTAGTTTAATATCTTCCTTTGTCAGATTAGAAAACTCGCTGCCGTTATCAGACGTAATCGTCTTGAATACTTGAGGAAACAGCTCGCCGAAATCCAGTCGTAACTGGTTCATCGCGTAGTCTACTGAATCGTGATCTTGATCATCTAGGAGGATGGCATAATAGTTTCTCGTTTTACGTTCAACAAGCGTCAATAATGCGTTATCGTCTGACTTTCGTCCTTCTACCGTGTCAATTTCCCAATGACCGAATTCTTGACGGTTTTCAATTTCAACTGGTCGTTCAGCGATACTCATACCTAAAACACGACGATTTCTTCGGACGCGTTTGACCTTGGTGTTTCGTCTAAGTTTCATCGGCAAGTCTATGTTTCGAACACGCAATAAGTCCAAATCAATGTAGTTGTAGAGGGTTTTGGTGGACACCATAGGTAGGTCTTTCCAGTCGTCTTGAAGACTTGTAAACCCGACGACCGCATCTGGTGACCAGCCTTGATCCAAGATTTTCCCACACGCGAAATCGACAAATTCACTCGCCACAAGAAGCTAACTTTTCGCGCCGCACTGGAGTCGATTACGTTCATATATCGCCTGTCCTGTTTCAGCGAAATAGGCTGTATAGGGCGTGCGACCCGTCTTAAGCTGGGTCGTGGTTCCGCGCTTCAGTTCATTAGCAATCGTTTGATGAGCGCATTCTAAGCGTCTTCCGATCTCTCGATTGGTGTGTCCGTTCATTGTTAGTCTCGCAACTTCAATGATACACGAATTTTATAGTGGCATTTTTTTGTTTGAATTCAGGTGGCTAACTTGATTGTACAATTGGCCAAAAAATATAATTAAATACTCTATGACTAAATTTTTAAATTCATGTATTTTGCAAAACCATAATACACAAGATTGCAATTGCAACTACACAATGTTGCAACTTGACATGGAACCTCTGCGGGCATGAGTACCAAGCCAAGAAGCCAGCTACATCAAGGGCTGGCTTTGCCTGCAGAGGCTATCATGCCCACCACTCCACGTAAAGTTGCAACGCCGAGTTTGTTTGCAATACTATGTACTTATATTTTGCACTATACAATTCATAAAAAACTAATTACTACAGCGAATGTATTTGACAGGAGATTAAACCAAATGATGCAATTATCGAGTGGTCAAAAAGAAATTAATGAGATAGTGTCAGACGTATTGAGTGAAAATAACGGAGTTAACAATGAATATTTTTCTGAAATAGCAAGTCATAGCAGCATAGAGATAAAAGATAAATTATTTAATGTGGAAAAAATCATAGAGAACGTTCAAAATACCAATGAAATCGAGGAAATATTATTTAATACTGAGCCCGAAGAAGATGGTGGTCTCGTCGCGATGTCAGGATTTTATTATCAATTACTAGTCACTATACATTATATGGTGGAAATGTTTCAAGGAAAGTGGACGAACATTGTAGTTGATCATCATCAAGACATAATTGCGTATAATGATACAACAATCAGGTTTGTTCAAGTTAAAACTAAGAATGTTATTCATTGTCCAGTTAGTGAAACGTTAGCATATTCTGAGTGGATTCCTAAACTTATAAGTAATCAAAAGATGTTTGAGGGTTATGATTATAAGTTAGAGTTTGAATTAGTTTCTAATTGTATTTTTCGGCAAGCACCTCGAGTGTGCAAAGATTTCGAACAATTTTATGATAATACGAACTTTGAAAATGGTTTTGTAGAAGGTGATTTATTTACAAGAACTATTGAAAATACGACTAATTACAATCTGAATGAAACCCAAGTGACTAGTGGAATTAAAGCTTTTAAAGTAACACATATAAATCACAATAGTATAAAAAAGATTCTCTGTCATGATATTGGGGAATATTTTAATAGTTATTACAGAGCTGACGATGTTGTTATAGATATGATTATTTCATATCTGTTTAAGAAGTGTTATTTTCCGGAAAATTCGAGTATTCAAATAGTAAATGAAAAGGATTCAGAAGAGCTGATCGCCTTAATTAGAAATAGAATGCAAGCGGTTGGAGAAAAAGACATAACAACTAATAGTACGAAAGAGGTTTTAGGAGACTTTATTGAAGGAATTAAGGATCAGTATAAATCCACAGATATATATGATGAATTTTCAATTGTTATTGATGAGTTTGAGAGCGAGTTATTGAGTTATTTTGCTGATTCTGACATAGAAACAATATTTACTTTCTTAAATAAGTATCTTTTTAAATCTTTGAATTCCACTTATTTTAGGTCAAGCAAGGCTGAACGGCAAAAAAAAGAATCTGAAAGAGTTTTTAAAGTTATGCTACTAGTAAAGCTATATTTTGGAGGAAGAATTATAGTCGATTCAGAGAGCAAAAAATTTCTTTTAATAAATATTGCAAGTCAACCATTTAACATATTTGGAGTTAAGGAAGAATTTGCATATACAATTAAAGAAGCTATGAATGAGTTTGAGGAAGTATTTCAAAGTTTAGAATATGAAGATCAGTTTTCGATTGCTAATAACCCTTCATTTAAAATTATTTTAGCTGGAGAATTTGATAACGAAAGTGATCCAGTTGATGTTATAGAAGTTGTTTGTAAAGAAGTAGCGAATGCTTCAAAACTTTTATTGTTGGAAGATGATTCTGACGAATCGATAGCCAGAGTGAAAAGTGAAATTAAAATAGTGGATGTGGAAGATAGTAAAATAGATGGAATTCATAAAATGAGAAGAAGGTATGGAAATATAAGTGAAATGAAAAGGAAGATCAAGGAGGATTTAGATTTTGAGAAACTTTAATAAGCCAGAACTTTTAGAAATTTTAGCTAAAAACAATTTTTTTGTAAAGAATAGTCATGTTTTCAAACATAATCTTTCTCAATATACCTTCTTGTATAACGTTGATATTGCTAAAGGGATTATTATTAAGGAGTATAGTAAAGAAGAAGATCTAAAATCTGTTAATGCAGATATTCTGTCACTAAGAGAACTACTGAAAAAATTAAGTTATAATGTTTGGAACGTTTATTATTTTATATTAATCAATAATGAAACAGAACAAAATAGAAAGCTTTATAATATAGAAAGAGATTCCCGTAATATGAGGAAATATATACTTCAAACTATTGAAGATTTGGAAAGGGTGCCTTTTTTAAACTTAAAACATAATACAGAAGACCCTAATATTTCTTTTGGTTTTTATGATTTAATTGAAAATGTGCAAGATATAGAGATTAAGAAAACTATTAAGGAAATAGTAAATTCTGAAGGTGAGTATAGAGAGTTATCAAAACAAAAACTTAGAGGTATTTTAAAAGAAAACTTATTACAAGGAGAAATGTTATGAGATTAAAAAAGTTAGTTGTTAATAACTTTAGAAATTATATAGGTGAAGTATCATTTAATTTATCAAAAGATATTATAATTTTGTATGGAGATAATGGTAATGGAAAAAGTTCTTTTTTTGATGCGATCGAATGGTGTATAACTGGTGAAATTAGTAGATTTTCTTTAGCTAAAAATGAATATAAAAGTGTTGTAGCAAATAGTAGCATTTCCATTGGCAAAGAATGTTCTGTGGCAATCTATTTTGACGATTATGTTTTGAAAAAAAGTTTTTTGAAAAATAGTCCAGACTCATATAGTCAAACTTTTACAACTCTTTACACAAGCGAGTTATCTAAATTAACTTCTGGAGAAGATAAAGTAAATCAAAAAATGGGAGAGATTATCTCCAAAAACGTTAATGGAAAATGGGATAATAAAATATTAAGTCAGGCCTATATATTATCACAAACTCAAATAACTAATTTCATCACAAAGGATACACCAAAAGATAGGTATAATTCACTAGCTTCCATAATGGGATTTGAAAAGATAAATAATTTAAAAAATAATTTATCTGGAACTGCTGAGATTTTATTAAATAAGGTTAATACAATAAGAGAAGAAGTAGATAAAATTAGAGAAACCAAAAAAAAGGAGCAAGTAATATTTGATTTGAATATAAAGAAAATAGGAATAAGAAATGAAGAGTTAAAAGATAAAATTGATATTAATTTATATTCTCAAAAGTTAAGCGTAATAAAAGATGCAGTATCTGAGCTGAACAGATCACTAAATTCCTTATCAAAATTCAATACATTCAATCAACAAAATGAATTACAATTCACTGATTTGATAAACAAGACTGAGATAAAAATAGAACAATTAGAAGAAATTATACAGAAAGATATTAATTCGAAAAATCAAGCGGCATTAAAAATAAAACAGCTACATGAAGAAAAAACAGCTACTATTAAAGAAAAAGAAATACTTAGTCAAAATAATGAAAATCAAGAGAATATGTCTAAGTCGTTAATAAGACTTAAAAATAATGGCTATAACTATAATGAAGTGTTAACACAAGAATTAAAAAAACAAAAAAATCAACTTGATATAAAGTTACCGATATTTCAATATGCTTATGATAATTTGGAACGGTATTTAGTTAGCAAAGAAAAATTAGATATTAAAATTATTGAAACAAAAAAATTAAAGGTTGAAAGTAAGGATTTAGAGAAAAATATCGAACAAGTTAAAATCGATATTTCTGAATTACTTGCAGATTTCTCTCAAGGAATTGTTTCAAATAACATAGAAAAACTATTACTATTAGTAGAAGATACCCGATTATTTATATCTGACAAATCAGATTCAGAAGATATATGCCCAGTATGTGATAGTTATGTTGAAGATATAGATAGTGTTTTAAATAAAAAGATTAAAAGCATTATTTTTGAAAGCGGGAAACATAAAGAACTTATTGAGAATAATATAGAAAAAAGAAAAGAATTTGAAAATCAACAAAGAAAACTACTAGACAGTAGAATTGAAATTAATAATCTTATTAAAATTAATGAGCAAATAATCTTAGAGTTAAATAGTGTAATAAATTCAATTCAGAATAATATTTTATTTGATGCATCGTTATTTTTATACGATATCAAAAAGGTACAACGAAAAAAAATAGTCATAGAAGCAGAGCATAAATCTCTGATTGATGATTTAGCAATATCTCAAAAGATTGATGCCATTAGTAAGGATTTATCGCAATTTGAAAATGAAGCTTTGAAGTTTGGAAGTATTACAATTGAAGAATTTAATGATCTAATAAATAACGAAGAAAAAAATCTAAGAACTATTGAACAAAGAATACTTAGTAATAAATATGAAATTGATAGATCAAGAAAACTATTAAACGAAATGAGTTCAAGCTTATCTGTGTTAACAGAATTGTTTTCAATATATAAAAAGAATTCTATTCCATCTTTGAAAGAGTTTTTGAGTGTAGAGTTAAGAAGGTTTAGAAAAGAAGAACAAAAGATTGAAAATATTATAAGTGAATCAACTAATATAAACGAACTCAGTAGAATAAAAAAGTATATAAATAGTATTGAAGAAGAAGAAAATAGCCTTCTAGAAAACAAAAAATATTTCTTGGAAAAAAGTAGAATTCTAAATAATAAAATAGTGGAGATAAATTTACAATTTGGCGATAAGGCTAGCGATTTTTTAAACAGTATAGCATCTCCAATTAGGAGATACTATCACTATCTAAATCCTAATCCTTCAGAATTTAATGATTTATACTTTGAGATAACAGGAAATAATGAATTAGATATTCAAGTTAAAAATGATAATAATAATATAGTTGCAAATTATATATTAAGTTCTGGTCAAATGAATGTTTTGGCAATTGCTATATTTATTGCTACAAATATAGCACAAACTTTTAGTTATTTTGATTTTATAGCAATTGACGACCCGATTCAGAATATGGATGATCTCAATAGATTCTCAATAACTGATGTATTAAGTCAGCTAGACCAACAATTAATTTTTTCGACCCACGATTCAGATTATGTGAATTTATTTATTAAAAAAAATGAAAATAGAATAGATAACATTGCGGTCTTTCATTTAGATGCAGAGAATAATTCATATCGTAATATCGTAGATTATAGTAATGCTAAAAAAAAATAAAAGTGTATTAACTATATTTTTAATAAAACATAAAAACCCCCGCCAGCCGAGATAAATATCTCAGCCAACGGGGTTTCCTTGTTATTAACGAGAGTAGAATTCAACGATCAATGCTTCGTTGATTTCAGCAGCTAATTCGCCGCGCTCTGGAAGGCGTACGAATGTACCTTTTTTCGTATCTTTATCGAAAGTTACGAAATCTGGAACGAAGTTGTTCACTTCTAGTGCTTCTTCGATAGCAGTCAAGTTTTGAGATTTCTCACGAAGAGAGATTTCAGAACCAGTTTTTACTGCGAATGAAGGGATGTCAACGCGCTTGCCGTCTACCAAGATGTGACCGTGGTTGACTAGCTGACGAGCTGCACGACGAGTGCGTGCAAGACCCATGCGGTACACAACGTTATCCAAGCGAGCTTCAAGAAGGATCATGAAGTTTTCACCGTGAATACCTTGCATTTTACCAGCTTTGTTGAAAAGTGTGCGGAATTGACGTTCGTTCACTCCGTACATAAAGCGTAGTTTTTGTTTTTCCTGTAATTGCATTCCGTATTCGGAAAGTTTTTTACGTTGGTTTGGACCGTGTTGTCCTGGTGCGTATGGACGCTTTTCAATTTCTTTACCAGTGCCTGTTAGTGAGATACCTAAACGGCGTGACAATTTCCAAGATGGACCTGTATATCGAGCCATGAGAGACTCCTCCTCTGTTGGTTTTATTTTGTTGTAAAATAAGACCAGATATGTTCAATCCATCTGCCATTCTATAATCTTGCAACTTCGCCCCTGCAGCCTCGAGGTTACGTGGTGCACCTTTAAAAAGGAATAGACTGGACAAAATAGAACACATAACTGCTGCGAATATTTTACACAAAGCCTAGCATACCAATTTATTGACTATTGGTCAAGCATTTCATTTTTGGAAGTTGGATTAGAGGATTTTACTTCACTTTACAAAAATGCAGAAGATATAGCTCTTTCGTTTTTCAAACAATCGATGTACACTAGACTAAAGCGCTTTCATAATAATTTGAATACGTTATAACAAGGAGGAATCAGCATGAAAAAGAATAACAACTGGCACAAAGAGACGGCCATGATTCATGAAGGATATGACAGCAAAGATCATCAAGGAAGTCTGGCTGTGCCGCTGTATCAAACCTCAACGTATGTATTTGATTCGGCTGAACAAGGAGAGCGGCGTTTTGCTGGTGAAGAAGCGGGGAATATTTATTCTCGTTTAGGAAATCCGACGGTCGCCGTGCTTGAAGAACGTATTGCCAAGATGGAAGAGGGCGCAGTAGGACTTGCATTTGCTTCCGGTATGGCAGCGGTCAGTGCAGTGCTCGTTCATTTAACCAAAGCAAATGATCATGTGATTTGCTCTCGCGGAATTTATGGTTGCACATTCGGATTCTTAAAAATATTAGAAGAGAAGTATAATATTACGCATGATTTAATTTCTATGAAGACAGAACAAGAGATTGAAAAAGCGGTGAAGCCTGAGACTACATGTATATATGTAGAAACGCCAATCAATCCGACGATGGAGCTAGTTGATCTCGAAGCTGTAGTCAATGTAGCCAAGCGTCATAATTTGAAGGTGGTAGTGGACAATACATTTTGCTCGCCCTACATCCAAACACCCTTAACTTTTGGCGTAGATTATGTGTTGCATAGCGCGACGAAATACATTAATGGGCACGGTGACGTGATCGCAGGGCTGCTCGTAGGTAAAGATGCAGACGACATGGCAAAACTTCGTGGTACAGTGCTAAAAGATTTCGGTGGTATCATTTCACCATTCGATGCGTGGCTGTTGTTGCGTGGGATTAAAACATTGCCTATTCGAATGGATCGACATTCGGCCAATGCCAAGATTATTTTTGACTATTTACAGAAGCATCCGAAAGTAGAGGAAGTATTTTATCCGTTTGACGATCAGCATCCGCAGTATGCGATTGCGAAGAAGCAGATGAAAACGGGTGGGGGATTGATTTCCTTTACGATTAAAGGTGGAAAAGAAGATGCGCAGAAGTTGTTGAATCATTTATCGGTCATTAAGTTGGCGGTTAGTCTAGGGGACGCAGAGACGCTTATGCAGCACCCTGCGACGATGACACACTCTGCTGTACCGAAAGAAGATCGCGAGAAGATGGGCGTGTCGGATACGTTACTACGCTTATCTATAGGTCTAGAGCATATGGATGACATCATGGCAGACTTAGATCAAGCGTTTGAAGCCATTTGAATTGAAAAAAGCGAGCGTCCCATATCGGGGAGCTCGCTTTTTGTAATAGGATCTCTAATGTTACGTTTGACAACGATTATATGTGTTGATTTATATAGCATGTAGATTCTGATTGGACCTCTTTTGCCGCGGTCGTGTTCTACTGGTTGTTTCCCTTAAGCAACGCAAACCCTACCTACTTTTGCGTCCTTGCGACCCTGTAGTCGCGCCAGTGATGAATAAGTGTTCCGAATAAACATCTGCAGAACGCCATTTCTTAATGTCAGATCTGTTATCAATCCCAAAAAATTACTATACATGAATTATCGTTGTTTGTCAAGGAGTTTCTACATTGTAGGAGTCGTAAAGCCTACAAGCAATTGAAAGAAGAATCCACAGTAGACGATGTACTGGATGACTTAGCAGAAACCGTTTTTAAAACGGGAGGCGAAGTCGCAGTTCTTCCGAAAGAACGGATGCCTGTTGAAACGGGTGCAGCTGCAATCTATAGATGGTAAGAAAAAAATCCGGCCAAGAGCAATCTCTCGGCCGGATTTTACTGTTATTTTTCTTGTTCGAGTATTTCTTGAGCTGCAGTCAACGCAGTTTGTACACGTGGAAACCCAACATATGGAATGAGTTGCATGATACTTTCTACGATTTCCGTTTTAGTTAAACCCACGGTCAATGCACGCTTTACATGCGTTTGAATTTGTGTAGTCGCTCCTTGTGTGACGAGTGAAGCAAGAGTTACCAATTGTCTTTGTTTACTGTCGAGCCCTGGACGTGAATAAATCTCACCATACGCGAACTCCACTATGTACTTCCGTAAATCTGGAGCCAGTTCTATTAATGCATCAGCTGTCATCATGCGTTCGGCCTCTTCTTCACTTACATATTCCTTGATCTTGACTAAACCTGCTTCAATACGTTCTGTTGACAATGAAATAGCCCCCTCTATTTTTACCGCAATATAAGGAAAGTATAGCATATTCTGACTATTAGGTTACTTTTCTGTCTAGAAATTACGTAGTTCCTATCAGTTTAAAACAGAATAATGGTTCTAAGGATGTGAAAATCGTCATTATTGTTTAAGCAATGTTGAGAATAGGTATAGATGAATAGAACAAAAAACAAGTATATATGGAGGTAATGATAAAATGGATAAGTTTTTCCTAGAGAACGCAGTGCAAGCTAAAAAGAAGATTGAAGAATTGGTGACACAAGGTTACACGCATGATGAGATTTATGTTTTCGCACATAGTGAAGATCGTGAAGACAAAATTTCAGACGCATTAGATTCAGAGCAAGTAGGTATGGCAGAGATGGGCTTCCTTGAAACAATGAAGAACATGTTCACATCTCGCGGCGATACATTGCGCGCGCAGATGGAAGCAATAGGTCTTTCAAAAACAGAAGCTGAAGAAGGCGAAAGCGAACTAGACAAAGGCAGACTATTGCTAGTCGCTAAAAAATAAGACAGTAAACAAGCCGGTCAAAGGATTCCGTTCCTTTGACCGGTTTTATTTTTGTATACATAACGAGTAGAATAGGTCGCCCTGCGAAGTGTTCATCCCGAACAGTTTCTCTTATCACTTACTTTTCTTCAGTAGCAATGGCCTCGTAATAAGCATCTACAGGAATGAACAACCCGACCTTACCGTGCGTTTCCTCATCTAACGTAGCAAACACAATGCCGATCACTTTACCTTTCTCACTAATAACAGGACTTCCACTATTTCCTCTATAAACAGGTGCTTTGATCATGACGACAGGGATATCCCAATCCGCTAGTTGTTTGTAGTCAATTATGTGACCTTTATTCGCTATTCCTGAAAAGCTCAAAGGATTTCCGATAAACGTAATGGGCTCGTGATCATAAAAGGTCGTTTCTTCCGCTAAAGTTAAGTGAGGAAGATTCGTTCCGTTCACTTCAAGTACCGCAAGATCAATGTCTGGAAACACTTTTGTGACATCTGCGGTAAATCGTTCGCCTTTAGGGAAAGAGACGATCATGGATTCATTTCCTTCTACTACATGATAATTCGTAATAATCGTGCCTTGTTCATTAATAGAAAAACCTGTACCTTTAGTATTTTCTGTAGCTACGACAACTACTGCTTCTTTATATTCGGCTATTTGTGGATCTGAAGATAACTCTGACGATGCTTTTAGAAACTCCAATGCTGGAATGGAGTATATCTGAAAGACAATGGCGAACGTGCTAAGAGCTAAAGTAGTTGCCATGATCCAGAACATCCACTTAGGGAAAGGACGATAGGTGCGTCGGACATTTTTTTCAACAGCTGCTTTCTCTAATGCTTCGCGCTGTGCTTCGAGTACGAGATCTTGTAGTTCATCATCATCCAAATCTTCTTGATACGGATCTTTGCTATCCACTAGTCCCACCTCTTTCTCGTACATAGTTTACCAGATAATGAATGCAAAGAAAGCTTGCCGAGTGTTGGTGAGATGAAGTAGCTTTTATTATATAAATGAATAGTTTGCGAAATTTGTAAGAAAAGAATGTGAAAATACGAGAATTCCTCTTGAAATATCCTAGGATGTGATAAAAAGTTCGTTGTTTTTTAAAAAAGATGTGAATAGAAGACGAAAATGCTTTAAACATGTTACGATATACTATAATATCTAAAGTAGTCACTTTATGCGCGAAGTGTGGGATAGGGGGATCATAGTGAGATGATATACGTCATCATTCCATTAGTTATCATCATTGTTTTAACAGTGATGGCATTTCTGTCTAGGCGAAAGCATATACAAGAAATCAGTGAAATGGAACAAGAAAAATTACAAATTCAAAACGAGCCAATATTCGAAGAAATGACGAAAGTAAAGCAGTTGAACATGACCGGCGAAACAGAAGAAATGTTCGAGAGATGGCGCAATAATTGGACAGAAGTAGTAGATGATCGCCTTCATAATGTAGATATGCTTTTACTGGATGCTGAAGGACAAGTGGATCGTTTCCGCTTTAAGAAAGCAACGGAAACAGAAAAACAAATCCGCGAAATCTTGAACGAATGTGAAAAAGAAATGCGAACGATCTTGCAGGAACTAAACGAACTGATTGGCAGTGAAGAAAGAAATCGGTTCGAAATAGAAACGGTAAAAGAACACCACCGTGCCGCGCGCAAAAAGATCTTAGCTCATCAGTACGCATTTGGACCAGCAGTAGAGCCTTTAGAAAAAGAGTGGGAATCTTTCAATCCTAGATTTGAAGAATACGACGCTCTTATCGAAAATGGTAACTACTTACAAGCGCGTGAAATTGTCATTGTACTAGGTGCAAAAGAAGAACGCTTTTCGTTTTTACTTGATGAGATTCCTGCATTACTTAATGAGCTGCAAACGAAAATCCCAGCGGCTTTACGAGAATTACGTAAAGGAATTATCGAAATGGAAGGTCAAGAGTATTACTTAGGACACTTGAAAATGCCTTCACGTTTCGACAAAATCGAACAGCAAATTGCGGATCTTCGACAGTTATTAGCACGTTTGGATGTGGAAGAAGTAGCAGCGGAAGTGAATGAAATTCATGATGAAATCGAATCGTTCTACGACGTATTGGAAGAGGAAGTTAGTTCCCGTCATTACGTAGATGAGCATTTGGATCAAATGTTGGATCTGTTTGAAGAACTTCAATATGCGATTCCAGATACGATCGAAGAAGTGAAATTTGTTCAACAAAGTTACCGTCTTGATGAAAATGAAGTCGTTATTCCACAAATGGCATTGCAAAAGTTGAATGCATTGGCGAAACGAATTGAAATATTTATCGAACGTCAAGATGCAAAAAACTTGGCTTACTCAGCTCAACAAATTGAGTTGCAAGAGCTAGTGGAAGAATTGGATTCAATTTCTGAAGCACATGCTAAGTTCAGTAACCGTATCAAAAATCTTCGCATTGACGAAAATCTGGTACGCTCCCGTATTGTGACACTTGCACAACAACTTCAAATTGCGGATCGTAATTTACACCGTGCCAATATCCCGGGAATTCCCGATGATATGGAAGTACAGCTTGAAGAAGCGGACGAACAAATATTCATTGTGAAACAAAGTTTGGAAGAAGTGCCACTTAATATGGCATTGGTTGAATCCTATGTTCAAAAAGCAGATACAGTGGTTACAGATGTTTGTGCGAAAGCTGCAGACATGATTGAAAACGCATTGCTTGTAGAACGAATCATCCAATACGGTAACCGTTACCGTGCGTCTCATCCGGAAGTTCACACTAAATTGTTGAAAGCTGAAGAGTCCTTCATGCAATGTCGCTACTTGAGAGCATTGGAAGAAGCAGGTACTGCGGTTGAAGAAGTGGAACCAGGAGCTTTGAAAAAAATTCAAGGCATGATTCAAGTGAAAGTATAACTATATTCCGACAAAGCCACCGGTTTTCCGGTGGCTTTGTTTCGCTCATTCATATAGAAAGGAGAGGATTACATATGTATTTTGATCATAGCGCCACAACTAAGCCGGATGAAAGAGTTCTTCGCACCTTTATGGATGCATCTACGTCGTATTTTGCCAATCCTGCATCGCTTCATGCGGAAGGAAAACGTTCAGAGAAGTTATTAGAACGTGCGCGCGCTCAACTGCTTGCAACGATCGGACTAGGCTTGACAGAGGGAATTTTCACTTCAGGTGGGACAGAATCCAATAATCTTGCCATACTAGGTTATGTGTACGCCAATCAGCATAAAGGTCGTCATTTAATCACAACGAGCATTGAACATCCTTCTGTATTGAATGTTTTTCAAGAATTGGAAAAGCAGAACTTCACTGTGGATTATTTAGCGGTAGATGAAGAAGGAAGAATTTCATTGAACGAACTGCAAGCGAAGTTGCAAAAAGATACGATCTTAGTTAGTATCATGCATGTTAACAATGAAATAGGGGCAATTCAGCCGATTGAGGAATGTGCGAAAATTATCCATTCTTCTTCACGCGCCATGTTCCATTCTGATTGTGTGCAGAGCTTTGGGAAATTTCCGCTTACTGATTTCACGGAGGGACCTGATCTTGTTTCATTATCCGCTCATAAAATTTATGGAATTAAAAATAGTGGGTTTTTAGCTTATCGTAATAATATTCGACTGCAACCAATGGTCTTTGGAGGCGGGCAAGAACATAAATTGCGCAGTGGAACCGTATCGGTGCCGCATGCGGCAGCACTTGCGAAAGCCGCTCGTTTACTCGTCGAAGAAGTGGATATACAGCAGTTCCAACAATGGCGGAATGATCTGGTCGAGTTCTTCTCGGAAATAGATGAATGTAAAGTATTGGCGCCAAACGCAAGTGCCCCGTATATACTATCCGTCGCATTTGCACATATTACAGGGGAAATTGCGATTAACTTCCTACAACAACAAGGATTGATCGTCTCGACTTCCAGTGCGTGTTCGTCAAAGAATTCGGATGTAAGCCATGTGATTGAAGCGATTCATGTACCTCGAGAGTTCGAAAAAGGTGTTATCAGAATTAGCTTAGGTAAAAGTCAAACAATAGAAGAAATCGAACAATTGAAAGTAGCGGTTCGACAATTAGTCGAACTGATTAGAAAAGGAGTGGGGAAATGAACTGGAATACCATTTTAATTCGATATGGTGAAATGTCGCTTAAAGGGAAAAATAAGAGTAAATTTATCCGTAAACTGAAAGCGAATATAAAGGCAGCTTTGTCTGACTTAGGAACAGTTACGATGCGTGCAGAACGTGACCGGATGTTCATTTATACAGAAAAACCTGAAGAACTGGATCGTGCAGTGGAAATATTGCCGTCGATTTTTGGCATTCAATCATTCAGTCCGATTGTAATTTGTGAACCTACATTAGAAGAGATTAAAGAAACTTCATTAAAAGTTCTTGGTAAAACGGAGACTGCTGGCAAGACGTTTAAAGTAGATGTCAAGCGTGCAGACAAACGTTTCCCGCTCAATACAGGAGAATTGCAACAAGAATTAGGCGGTCACGTATTGAGAGTGTTGCCTGATTTAATCGTTCAAATGAAGAAGCCCGAAATTTTATTATATGTAGAGATCCAGCACGAAGCAGCTTATATCTCTTCACACACCTATAAAGGTGCAGGTGGCATGCCAGTTGGCTCTAATGGCCACTCGTTGCTGTTGTTATCAGGAGGAATAGACAGTCCAGTCGCAGGCTATATGATGATGAAACGCGGCGTGTCTTTTGATGCCATTCACTTTGCTAGTCCACCGTTCACAAGCGATTTGGCGATAGAGAAAGTAGAAGACATCGTCAGACAGCTTACAAAATTCGGGGCAGTCATTCGTTTGCACGTCATTCCGTTTACCGAATTGCAGCAAACGATTGTGAAACAAGTTCCAAGTAATTTGTCCATGACGACTACGAGAAGAATGATGATGAAAGTTGCCGAACAAGTACGAAAAGACACGAATACTCTTGGTTTGATCACAGGTGACAGCCTTGGACAAGTAGCGAGTCAGACACTCGAGAGTTTAACGGCTATTAATGAAGTGACGAATACACCGATCTTGCGTCCGCTCATCGCAATGGACAAATTAGAAATCATTGAGATCGCTCAAAAAATTGGTACATACGATATTTCCATACGTCCATACGACGATTGCTGTACCGTATTCACACCACCGAGCAATAAAACGAAGCCGCAAGTCGAAAAAGTCGCGTACTACGAAAGCTTCCAGGAGTTTGACGACATGGTAGCAGAAGTCGCTAGTCAACGGGTTACGACGATCCCGAGCAAACAAACAGAAGAAGATTTCGAAGACTTGTTGTAAGAAAAAATTACCTATCACCTTCCTTGCATGATATTTTGAAAAATGACCATTCTAATGTCACAAGGAGGTGAACAACATGCCAAACAACAACAACTCGAACCAATTGTTAGTTCCCGGAGTACAACAAGCTCTTAACCAGATGAAGGAAGAAATTGCTTCTGAATTTGGAGTACAACTTGGACCAGACTCAACATCGCGTGCCAACGGATCCGTCGGCGGAGAAATTACAAAGCGATTAGTGCGTCAGGCTCAGTCACAAATGAACGGTTATACTAAGTAAATCGTAAGACACGGGATGCCTCGGAAGCCACAGCGCTTCTTGGGGCATCTTTTTTTGAATGAATTTTAGGTTTAAGGTGTGAGTTCAAGTGCTCAAAGGAATAGGGTAGGTAAGGCAATGGTAAGTGGGATGGGATTGAAGCTCCAGCTGGGGACGCTTTCCGGAGGGCGTGGCTTGAGTCTCCTCGTCCGCTTCGCTTCCTGCGGGGTCTCAAGGCTCACGCTGATCCTCTCGGAGTCGCCCCAGCTTCCGCTTCCATCCTACTTCAAAAGTGGTTAGATATTGATCGCTTATTGGCGTTAGTATGTGATCGGTTGTTGTGTTTTAAACTTTTTTGTTACAAGTTCAAGTAACCACAATCCTAACTTCAATGCACAATGATAAGTATTTCCTTTTTACATTGCAGTGATTTGTGCGTAGAAGGGGCGACTCCCGCGGGAAAAGCATGAGCCTTGAGACCCCGGAATGATGCCTTAATTTCTGCACAGTACACAGAAATACGGCAAAGGGAACCCTTCGCTGTTCACTTGGCTCAAGGCATGCCCGCAGGAAAGCGTCCCCTCCGAAGCATAAATTCCCTTACGTTTTCCCGTTCAGCCTATCCTTTTCCTTCATTCCTTCACCATGTTAAAAGAACTCATACTATACCTTTCCAAACAGTATAATGGAAAAAAGTATATAATGTTTTGAAATTTCGCCATTCTATTTGTATACTTGTAGTATTACATAAAAGGGGGAATGGAAATGAACCGAGAAGAACTACTTGCGCCAGCTCGTTACAATATTGTTTCGGAATTCGAAAAGTATGCAACGGGTGATGGTAGAAAAGCATTAATTTATGTAGATTCGCAAAACCAAGAACACGAAGTAACATACGACGAACTCATCCTAGCCGCTAACCGTACAGCGAACGTGCTGACATCGACTGGCTTGAAAAAAGGGGATGTAGTGTTAGTCATGGTACCGCGTATGATTGAAGCGTATGTGACATATATTGCTGCACTAAAGGCAGGACTTGTTGTGATCCCTAGTTCTGAAATGCTTCGTTCCTCCGAAATTGAATATCGAATTGAGCACAGTAACGCAAAAGCAATTATTGCATTTGACGCGTTCACCGATCAACTGGAGCATGTAGAAAATCTAGATAAAGTGACAGTTTATATTATCGGAGATGCAAAAGAAGGGGAAGTATCCCTAACTGAGCAAGAAAAAAATGCATCGTCCGAGTTTACAGCTTGTGATACCGCTAGTGATGATATGGCGTTTCTATCGTATACGTCTGGAACGACAGGCAAACCTAAAGGTGTAGTGCATACACATGGTTGGGGATACGCGCACTTGCGAACCACTGCACCGAACTGGTTAGGTATTGAAGAACATGATATTGTGTGGGCTACAGCGGCACCAGGCTGGCAGAAGTGGATTTGGACACCATTCTTATCTGTTCTAGGAAGCGGTGCGACAGGTTTCGTCTACAGTGGTAAATTCAACGTAGACAAATATTTACAATTCGTGGACAACTACAAAGTTAATGTTCTATGTTGTACGCCGACTGAATACAGATTCATCGCAAAAGCTGAGAAATTGGACGAGTTTTCATTAGCCTCTCTGAAAAGTGCCGTCTCAGCAGGAGAGCCATTAAATCGTGGAATCATTGATATTTTTGAAAAACAGTTCTCGCTTTCTGTTCGTGATGGATATGGACAAACAGAGAATACGCTACTTGTCGGTACGATGATTGGGATGGAGCCGCGTCCTGGATCAATGGGTAAACCTACACCGGGAAATATCGTCGATGTCATTACTGATGAAGGTAAACCGGCAGGCGTGGGCGTAGTAGGCGATATTGCCGTTCATAAATCAACACCAGCGCTATTCCATGAGTATTTAAATGATCCTGAACGCACGAAGATGCAATTTAGAGGGGATTATTATATTACGGGTGACCGTGCTAAAAAAGATGAGGAAGGCTATTTCTGGTTTGAGGGCCGAGGCGATGATATCATTGTGAGCTCGGGTTATACGATTGGACCTTTCGAAGTGGAAGATGCGTTGATCAAGCACCCTGCAGTTCGTGAGTGCGCGGTAGTAGCAAGCCCTGATCCTGAACGCGGAAATGTCGTCAAGGCGTTTGTTGTCTTGCGTGATAATGCGACAGAATCAACTGAAAAACTTGTAAAAGAGTTGCAAAATCATGTCAAAGAACTGACGGCACCTTATAAATATCCACGTAAGATTGAGTTTATAGAAGAGTTACCAAAAACCTCTTCAGGAAAAATTATGCGTGTTGAATTGCGCAAAAAAGAACAAAATCAAAATTAACGTTGTCGTAAGGCTATAAAAAGGACTGTCAGGAGTCGTTTTGTACCGACATTTGACAGTCCTTTTCATTTTACTTTAGAAGAACGTACGTTGGACTTTCTCGAAGAATGAGTTATCTAGAAGTTTAGCGGTACGAATGACTTTATTGCTGAGTCGCGCTTCTACTTTTTCTACTTGTTTAATACCGAGTGCTTCGTTATCTGCTGCAATGGAAGGGAATTCATTGCCTTCTTGTTGGATATTGAGCGTCAACGTTCGTTCATTGCTTAGGATGAACGACGTGCCGAGTGTGCGGTAGCGGTTATTATTAACTGACGCGAGCTCTGTCACTTGGAAAGAGGGAAGTCGCGGATCAATTACGGCGCCCTTAACGGATTTATTATACGCCGTACTGCCTGTTGGTGTGGAGATGATCATGCCGTCGCCAAGAAACGTTTCGAACAATAAATCATCGATGTAAATATCCATGACAAATGTGCGGATGATCGTGGAACGTATGCTGAATTCATTCAGGCAGAAGAATGCGTTCTGCTGATTGATCGTTACTTCGAGAAGTGGATAATGACGTTCTTCAATTGTAGTTTGCTGTAAAGTTTCTGTTAGGCGACTGATATCATCGTATTTGAAATCACAATATACACCGTGTGCTCCTTTTACAGATGTTCCAAGATATAGAACGTCCTGACGGAAATCCGTTTTACGAACCGCTTGAAGGAATGTGCCGTCACTGCCGATACTAATGACCACGGTCGCTTCGGTATGATCTTCTGTTAATTTGAAGCCTTCGTTTTTAAGGCGTTGGGCAATAAAATGTTTTTTATGTACGGTGTCTTCATCCAAACGGCTGAAGAGAAAAATAGTATGTAGGGAATTCATTTGAATCATCTCCTTATTCAGTTAATAGAATAAGTGTAGCATGAATGAAACATTTGGACGATGAGGAACGTATAGGTAGATGTGGACAAAGGAGGAACTTTAATTATGAATGCAAAAAGATGGATTGCCGTAGCGGTAACCGCCACATTAATTATTGTGTCGGTAGGTATTAACGCGATGTCATGGGTTTTCACGAGAGATTGGAACAGTTTCGTTAATGAAATCAATTTAATGGAGACTCAAGTGCAAGAAACAGTAGTAGAAGAAGGAAGTGTCAATGAGCGAATTGCGGTATTGACGGTAGATGGCGTCATACAAGATGTTGGGGAAGCTACAATTTTTAGTGGAGCAGAGTACAACCACAAGCAGTTCTTGACACAGTTGAATGAATTATCAAATGACGATACGGTGAAAGGAATTGTCCTTTCTGTCAACTCACCAGGTGGCGGTGTATTGGAGTCATCTGATATTTATGATGCAATTACAGAAATTCAGGAATCGAAAGAAATACCGGTCTACGTAGCGATGGGTGGTATGGCGGCTTCAGGAGGCTATTATATTTCAGCTCCTGCAGATAAAATTTATGTTCATCCTGAAACATTGACTGGTTCGATTGGTGTCATCATGCAATCGATTAACTACGGAAAATTGGCTGAAAAATACGGTGTGGAATTCCCGACGATCAAGTCTGGACCATATAAAGACATGATGAGCCCGACACGTGACATGAAACCTGAAGAACGTGCAATGCTACAGGAAATGATTGATGATTCGTATAAACGCTTCGTTGATATTATTGTAGAGGGTCGCGGTATGTCTGAAGCAGCTGTCCGTAAAGTAGCGGATGGACGTGTCATGAATGGTCGTCAAGCGATTGAAGCGGGACTTGCGGATGATTATGGTAAGCTTCCAAGTGTTATTTCTGCAATGAAAGAAGATTATCACTTAGAAAAAGCAGAAGTATTCGAATATGGAATGCCTACTAATTTTAAAGCGATTCTGTCCATGAAAGCGCATGATGTATTCAATGGAGATGTCGAATCACAAATTATGAAAAAATTACTGACTGAAAATACAGCACCACGCATGATGTATTTATACGGTGAATAACAAGGAGGGAAACGATAATGACGAATGAACTGCTAGATACGCAACCAACCGTGCGACTTGAACAGACGCTCGTGCCAAAGTATGCAGGCTTCTGGATCAGACTGTGGGCATTTTTAATCGACATGCTGATTCTTTCGGCTGTTAGCGGCATCTTTGTCAAGCCGGTGTTCCGTGTGCTCGATATTGCGATCACCAAGCCCTCTGCCTTTTTATTCAGCCCGTATAAAGTGACAGCACTTGTCTTGTTATTGTTGTATTTTATCTTGATGACGAAAATAGCGGGGCAAACTATAGGGAAAATGATTATGGGAATTCGTGTGATGAAAACAAACGGCGAGAAGTTAAGCTTTAGCTCCGTTATCTTTAGGGAAGGTTTCGGCCGTTTCATTTCACAAATGCTATGGATTCCGTATTTGCTAGTGTTATTCTTACCACAAAAGAAAGCACTTCATGATGTTTTCGCCGACACGGTTGTGGTTCATGAACGAACATTTGAGAGGAAAGAAGTACAGAAAATCATTCACCCTGAACACCATCAGTTGCATGATGACCCTACAGTTTAGTACACTAGCTTAAAAGGAGTGGTTAGTTATGGTACAAGTTACATTCAAAGATAATCCGATTCATCTATTAGGTTCAGAGGTGAAAGTGGGAGATCAGGCACCAAGCTTCACAGTGCTTGCGAATGATTTGAATCCTGTTACACTTGACGATTCAAAAGGTAAAGTACGTTTGATTAGTGTTGTGCCTTCTGTTGATACAGGTGTATGTTCCATCCAGACTAAGCGTTTCAACGACGAAGCAACTTCACTCGGTGAGGATGTGGAAGTCATGACGATTTCTTGCGACCTTCCGTTTGCACAAGGGCGTTGGAAAGAAAATGAGAACGTAGAGAATTTACACTTATATTCCGATCACCGTGATCTTTCATTCGGTAAAGCATTTGGTACGGCGATTGAGGAATTACGATTATTGACTCGTTCTATCTTCGTTGTCGATCGTGATGACAAAGTCACATATGTTGAATATGTGAGTGAAGCGACAGACCACCCAGATTATGATGCAGCAATCAAAGCAGTAAAAGAATTGAATTAATTAAAAAACCCACCTGAACAAGAGGTGGGTTTCTTCTTGGAGGAATTTCAAATGAACAATATGGAAAAAGTTTTTACGTATTACGACAATCATGCGGCGGCTACTGAAGGATTGTATTTGGATGCGGTGTTGGAAGCTAGTGAAAAGTGGCTCGATCAACCGTCAGCCGTAGACTTACAAGATCCAGAGAAAGAGGAAATTCGTAAAGGAATTCAACTAGCCTTATTAAAAGGATTGAAGCAGTCCACACAAGCTCATCACCAAATGACTCCTGATACAATTGGCTTTTTGATGGGCTATTTAGTCAATAAATTACTAGACTCAACCCAGCCTGTCACGTTATTGGATCCCGCAGCAGGAACAGGGAATTTGTTGTTTACAGTATTGAATCAATACAAAGGTTCTGCTTCTGCCAGTGCAGTTGAAATCGATGATGTGTTGATCCAAATTGCTGTGGCGACAGCCAATTTATTGGAGTTGCCGGTATCATTTTATTTACAAGACGCGCTTCGTCCGTTACCTATTGATGTAGTCGATGCGGTAGTGAGTGACTTACCTGTAGGCTATTATCCTGACGATGAAGTCGCTTTGGATTATGAACTAATGGCACCTGAAGGCCATGCTTTCTCTCATTATTTATATATTGAGCAATCTATGCGCTACGTGAAGCCGGGTGGTTATGGATTATTCATTGTTCCTTCGAAGTTGTTGACTGCTGAAGGGGCAGAACCCATTTTGAATTTTGTCAAAGAACATAAATTATTAAGAGGCTTGCTTGAATTGCCTTCTTCATTATTTGCGGATCAGCGTTTCGCGAAAAGTATTTTATTATTACAACAACCGCCAAATGAAAACTTTGTCTTGCCGGACGTATTGTTAGCGAAAATACCTGAGCTTGGCAATACAACCGCTATGCAAAAGTTCTTCGATAAACTAAGTGCATGGATGGATGAAGAAGAGGAGTGACGAAAAGTCACTTCTCTTCTTTTTTAATTCGCGAATATATTAGCAGAAAGATAGTACAGATCCATGAATTCAATTGCTTTTAAAATAGTTAGATACTATAATAAATTCAAACGTTCTACGACGTAATTATTTTAAGGGGTGGGTATTTATGCCGAAGATTTTGTCGATAAATGCGGGCAGTTCTTCTTTGAAGTTTCAATTGATTGAAATGAGGAACGAAGAAGAAATTACTAAGGGGTTATTCGAACGAATTGGTTTAGAAAAATCGGTTTTCACAATGGCAACTGCCGAAAAGAAAATCGAGAAAGTAGTAGACGTTACAGATCACTCGATGGCAGTTGAGATGCTTTTGGAGCATTTACTCAGCGAGGGAGTCGTTTCATCCTATGATGAGATTGACGGAATCGGTCACCGTGTTGTTCATGGGGGAGAACTTTATAGTGATTCGGTATTAATTACAGATGAAGTGGTCGAGAGACTTGAAGAAATTTCAAGCTTCGCACCTTTGCATAATCCAGCAAACATTGTAGGAATTAAAGCTTTTGAGAAAGCGCTACCAAATACACCTTCAGTTGCAATCTTTGATACAGCATTTCACCAGACGATGCCTGAAAAAGCATTTTTGTATGCGTTACCATATGAATACTATGAAAAATACGGGATTCGTAAATACGGTTTCCATGGGACGAGCCATAAATACGTAACGGAGCGTGCTGCAAAAATCTTGAATAGACCACTTGAAGATACACGTCTAATCTCTTGTCACTTAGGAAACGGCGCGAGTATTGCAGCTGTTAAAGGTGGTAAGTCAGTAGACACGTCTATGGGCTTCACTCCGTTAGCAGGAGTAATTATGGGCACACGGTCAGGTAATATTGATCCGGCTCTTATTCCGTATATGATGGAGCGTACGAATGAGTCAGCTGAAGAAGTAGTCAACACGTTAAATAAAAAATCAGGACTACTTGGAATTAGTGGATTTTCAAGTGACTTGCGCGATATTACGGAAGCTGCAGAACAAGGCAACCACCGTGCGCAATTGGCTCTGGACGTCTTCACAGATCGTATCCACCAACACATCGGGCAATACGCAGCTGGAATGGGTGGAGTGGATGCAATTATCTTCACAGCAGGGATTGGCGAGAATAGTGCAATCGTTCGTGAAAAAGTAATGAACGGATTGGAATTCATGGGTGTCTACTTCGACCCAAGCCTTAACAACATCCGCGGAGAAGAAGCGTATATCAGCTTCCCGCATTCACCAGTCAAAGTACTGATCATCCCAACAAACGAAGAAATCATGCTAGCGCGCGACACTGTGCGCATCGCGGAAATTCCAGTACCAGTAGAAGCAGAGAAAGTAGCAGTTGAATAAATCACACAAAATCCCGACCGTCAGAATCCTGACAGTCGGGATTTTTTAAAAGATCGTAAAAGCATTACTTGGAACGTTGATCAACGGCGCCCACCGCTAACTCTTGATAGGCAAGAACAAAAAAAGACTGCCACGAGAAATCGAATGAACGACTCCTTGGACAGTCTGTAGTTACTCATTAGCCTTGTAGATGTTCCGGTGTACGTACAACTAGTACATCACACTTCGCAGAACGCACGATATTCTCGGAAACACTTCCGATTAAGAAACGTTCTACACGGTTTAGACCTGTAGCACCACAGATAATTAAATCTGCATTAAGTTTCTTAGCGATATCGCGTGGGATTAACGTCTTAGGAGAACCGTATTCTACGTGGATCTCAACATTTGCAACGCCCGCTGCGACAGCTTCATTACGATAATCAGTTAACAACTCTTCAGCGTATTTCTGCGCACGCTCAGCGATTGAACGATCATACGCTTCAACTGCTGCATAAGAACGTGTATCAATAATATTGATCAAGTGAAGAGTTGCGTCATTACGATCTGCAATGGCGATCGCTTTCTTGAAAGCCCATTTCGCCTCATCTGAACCATCCACGGCTACGATGATGTCTTTGTAAGTAAGTGCCATAATTACCACTCCATCCTTAAAATTAAATTCTTTCTACACTATTCTTATTCTACGTTGTTTATGATAGTCCTTCTTTTTTTGTCGAAATGTTTTATCAAAATTTAGAAAATGAAGTTTGTATGGAATAACGTTGAAAAAAAGAGGTAAATCTAGCTATTTTCTGATAAGATTAAATAGTCATGAATCGACAATGAGATAATGAAAAATGAATGAAAAGAAATTACCATTCTAGGAGGATTTTGCATGCGTATTGGTGTTCCAAAAGAGATTAAAAATAATGAGAACCGAGTGGCAATAGCCCCTTCAAGTGTACTAACTCTACTAAACGCTGGTCATGAAGTATTAATTGAAAAAGGTGCTGGAATCGGTTCGAGTTTCCAGGATGAAGAGTATCAAGAAGCAGGCGCGACAATCGTAGATTCTGCCGCTGAAGTATGGGAAGCGGATATGGTACTGAAAGTTAAAGAACCTGCAGAGTCAGAATATCAGTATTTCCGTGAAGGATTAATTCTATTTGCATATCTTCATTTAGCACCAGAGTTAAAGTTAACACAAGAATTGCTTAATAAAAAAGTAACAGCAATAGCTTATGAAACAGTTCAACTTCCTGGCGGTGGCCTACCTCTACTAGCACCAATGAGTGAAGTAGCGGGCCGTATGGCAACGCAAATCGGCGCACAGTACTTGGAAAAGACGAAAGGCGGCAAAGGGATTTTGCTTGCTGGAGTACCAGGTGTATCACGCGGGAAAATCACCATCATTGGTGGCGGACAAGCAGGTACAAATGCTGCACGTGTGGCAATCGGAATCGGTGCACACGTAACGATCTTGGATCTATCGGTTGAGCGTGTACGTCAGCTTGATGAGATTTTCGGAGAGCATATTCAAACATTAGTATCCAATCCGTTTAACATCGCTAAAGCAGTAAAAGATGCAGATTTGGTAATCGGTTGCGTTCTGATTCCAGGTGCAAAGGCGCCGACTCTCGTAACAGAAGAAATGGTAAAGTCTATGGGCCCTGGCTCTGTAGTTATTGATATTGCTATTGATCAAGGTGGGATTTTCGAGACATCGGACCGCGTTACAACACACGATGACCCAACATATACGAAACACGGTGTTATTCACTACGCAGTAGCGAACATGCCAGGTGCAGTTCCACAAACATCTACCATGGCACTGACAAACGTGACGATCCCTTACGCTCTTCAAATCGCTAATAAAGGCGTCAAAAAAGCATGTACAGATAACGAAGCACTACGTAAAGGAATTAACACACTAGCTGGAAAAATAACATACAAAGCAGTAGCAGAAGCGCAAGAGTTGGATCACGTAAACATTGAAGAAGTACTAGAAACAATCTAAACTAAACAAGACCACTACATAAAGTAGCGGTCTAGGACTGAAGACAAACCCCTGAATTGGAGTTTGTCTTCAGTTTTTTCTCTTCATGCTTATTATTCACCGACGATTTTCAAATCTTTAGGGAACTTCGTTAACACTTCGACACCATCTTTGGTTACATACAGATCATCCTCAATCCGCACACCCGTGATAGCTGGATCATATATACCTGGCTCAATTGTGAATACCATACCTTCTTGAAGTGGCATATCATTCGTGCCTGTTAAGGAAGGGAACTCATGAACAGAAATACCAAGACCATGGCCAATACGGTGCGGGAACAACTTTCCGTATCCTGCTTCTTCAATGATGGACCGTGCCGCATGATCAACTTCCCGAGCTAATGTGCCAGGACGTACTACATCAATAGCTGCTTGTTGTGCTTTCTTGACCGTCTCATAAATTTTACGCTTTTCTTCTGTAGGCTCGCCAAAGGCAATCGTACGCGTGATGTCAGAGCAGTAACCTTTATACACAACACCTAGATCAAATAAGATGAAATCACCTTTTTCAATTCTTTTATCTCCTGGAATACCATGAGGTGAAGCGGTTTTTGTACCGGAAACGATAATGGTATCGAATGACATCTTTTCTGCACCTTTTTGTTTCACAGCTTGTTCAACAGCTTGAACTATTTCTAGTTCGGTTTTTCCTTCTGCGATTTCATTGCAACCTACTTCAATTGCATAATCTGCTAATTCAGCTGCTTTACGTAAATGCTGAAGCTCCACATCATTTTTGATCAGACGATTATTTGCCAGTTCATCATCCAACTTTGCGAATTGTAGGGCAGGGAAACGCTCTTGCAGTATTTCGAATCGATCAACAGTTAGATGTTCTTTTTCGATTGCGAGCAATGAACATGTAGAAATCCGTTCCGTTATGGCTTGATCTAAAAATTCAAACGCATTATCTGTATCCTTATAACCGATAGCATCATACTGCCAACCGATTGCTTTTACATCGGCCACTTCCATAGCTGGACAAATAATAAATGGGTCCGCTTCTTTGAAAACGACTACAGCTAGTAACCGCTCGTGGGGATCGCTTCGGAAATCAGTCAGATAAAATATGTTATCTGGATTCGTTATGAGTGCTGCATCAATATTATGTTTCTCTAAGAAATCTTGTACTTTTTGAATGTTCGTCAAATTATCTCCTCCTCCGTTTTGGTTAGTATAACAAATAAGAGGGTTTTAAGCTGTTTTGCAGAAGGTATAGAGAGAGTAGGTAATTTAAAAGAGGAGTGTGATCGTTGTGAAAATCTCATACCATGGTCATTCGATCGTAAAAATTGAGACGAAAGAAAAAACAATTTTAATCGATCCTTTCATTACAGGTAATAAATTAACAGATCTACAAGCGGAAGATGAAAAACCGGACGTGATTTTACTAACGCACGGACATAATGACCATGTAGGCGATACGATGGATATTGCTAAAAGGGAAGACATACTTGTTGTAGCACCGAATGAATTAGCCGTATACCTTGGATTCCAAGGATTGAAAACACATGGAATGAACATTGGTGGAGCAAAAGAGTTTGATTTTGGTACCGTGAAATATACACAGGCATTCCATAGTTCTTCCTATACAACGGAAGATAATGAGATTATATATACAGGTATGCCCGCGGGTTTACTATTGACGATAGAAGATAAAGTAATCTATCATGCAGGGGATACTTCGCTGTTTAGTGATATGAAACTGTATGGGGAAGATGGAATTGATGTGGCGTTCTTACCGATTGGTGATAATTTCACGATGGGTCCTAAAGATGCCGCAAAAGCAGTCGAGTTGCTGAAACCGAAGCTAACTGTTCCGGTTCATTTCAATACTTTCCCACCAATCGAAGTGGATCCTGAAGACTTCAAGTCACTCGTAACGGATTATGAAGTGAGAATAATGGAATCAGGAGAATCAATCGAACTGTAAAATGTGAAATGAAAAATTACGGTCTAAGGCGCATTGTTAGTGTCTTAGACCGTTTTTTTTATGGTTTTATGGTATGATTATCAAAAAGCCGAAACCTTAAACTAGGTCGAAGAAAAAGGTGAAATCATGTCAACTAAACACGAGCAGATTTTGCGTTATATCGAAAGCTTGGCCGTGGGAGAAAAGATCTCTGTCCGCCAAGTTGCGAAAGTATTGGAAGTCAGTGATGGAACCGCTTACCGAGCGATAAAAGAAGCGGAAAATCAAAAACTGGTGAATACTATTGAACGTGTAGGTACAATCCGAATTGAGAAAAAGAAAAAAGAAAATATTGAACGTCTAACATTTGCAGAAGTCATCAACATTGTGGACGGCGTCGTGCTGGGTGGACGGGATGGATTACATAAAACATTAACGAAATTTGTAGTGGGAGCCATGCAGCTTGAGGATATGATCCGATATATCGATGCAGGCAGTTTATTAATTGTAGGAAATCGTTTGAAAGCGCATGAAATTGCGATTAAAGCGGGGGCAGCTGTACTTGTTACGGGTGGCTTCGATGCGACAGATGAAGTGAAGCAGCTAGCAGACGAAATGAATTTGCCTGTGATTTCAACAAGTTACGATACTTTCACAGTAGCGACTATGCTAAACCGAGCGATTTATGATCAGTTGATTGAAAAAGAGATACTATTGGTTGAGGATATTTTAACGCCACTGGCCAGTACAGTGACATTATCTCCTGAGGATTCAGTCGACCAATTTTACGAAGTCAATCATCAAACATCGCACTCAGCCTACCCTGTAGTGAAATCTGATGGCACATTAGTAGGGATTATTACGTCTCGCGATGTCGTCAGTAAACCCGATGTAGAAACTATTGGGAAAGTTATGACGCCAGGTCCAATTACTGTAAACGGAAAAATGAGTGTGGCATCCGCAGGGCACAGTATGATTTGGGAAGGTATTGATTTAATGCCTGTCGTTAATGATGCTGGAGTCCTCGAAGGGATCATCAGTCGTCAGGATGTCCTAAAAGCATTGCAAATGACGCAACGTCAACCGCAACAAGGAGAAACCATTGACGACATCGTCAAAAACCAAATGAAAGCCATTGCCAATTCACCTGAAAAAATCGAGTTCGCTGTGGTGCCGCAGATGACCAATCAATTTGGTTCATTGTCTTACGGAGCGATGCTGACGATTCTGACAGAAGCAGGCAGTCGTACGATTAAGCTTCAAAAACGTGGCGAAAGTGTGCCTGAAAACGTGACAATCTATTTCATCAAACAAGTGCAACTTGGCGCAACGGTAACAGTAGAGCCAAAGATTATTCACTTGAGTCGCCGATTCATCAAACTGGAAATCGAATTAACGTCAAACGACGGGATTGTAGCGAAAGCTATGGGGACTTTCCAGCTTTTTGAGAAATAAAAAAACTGACGTCAATTGACATCAGCTTTGTTTAGTTCACGTTCTTCAGCTACAAACTGCTTATAATGTTTCTGAGCATTAAAGTTAAATATGGCCACATATCCACCAAATAAAATGAATATAGCTGACACGATATAGGTTAGTACGCCATCAAATATGAGCAATTGATTAATTCCGAAGAAGATCAATAGGGCACCAAGTGCTGTGCCGGCCAAACTTGCATACATCTTTTTACGGATGGGAAACATATGGCTTGTGCGGAATTGTCGTGTTTTGAAAACAAAATAGAATACGCCTGAAGCGACGATACCAAAAACAAAAATAAAATTAACCATTTCCATCAAAAAAGCCTCCATTACATACAAAATAACCTACTACCTAACAGTAGAGGTTCAATATATATTGTAGCGGCTTTTACTGGGAAATGCGAATACTTGTACAGGAACCTGGGGGAATATACATGAAACGACAAATCATTGACACAATTGAGAAATACGAAAAAATCATCATCCATCGTCACGTCCGACCGGATCCAGATGCATATGGATCACAAATGGGGTTGAAAGCACTTATTGAGAAGAACTATCCAAAAAAACAAGTACTTGCAGCAGGAACACATGATGAATTATTAGGCTATTTAGGGGAACCGAATACAGTGACTGAAGCAGATTACGAAGGAGCTCTCGTCATCGTCACCGATACAGCAAACACGGATCGCATTGACGGATCCTTTTACAACAAAGGTTCATTTTTATTAAAAATTGACCATCACCCGAACGAAGATCCATACGGCGATGAGCGATGGGTGAATACAGATGCAAGTTCTTGCTCAGAAATGATCCATACACTGTATGAAGAAGGTCAAGCGTCGTACGGTTGGGAAATGTCTCCGGAAGCGGCACGTTTTTTATTCGCAGGAATTGTGGGAGATACAGGCCGCTTTATGTTCCCGAGCACAACGGAAAAAACATTTGAAGTTGCCAGCTCATTAATCAAGCAACCTTTTGATCGCACGAAATTATTCGCGGGCATGTATGAAGTAGATCGTAAAATCTTGCATTTGCAAGGGTATATCTACCAAAACTTTACGATTGATGAAAATGGTGCAGCGTATATTAAATTAACACAAGACATATTGGAACAGTTCGATGTCACAGTGTCTGAGACATCTCAACTAGTAGGGTCACTAGGAGATGTTAAAGGGATTTGTGCATGGATTATCTTTATTGAAGAGAAAAATCAAATCCGTGTCCGCCTACGTTCGAAAGGTCCAGTCATCAATACGTTAGCGATGCAGTATAATGGTGGCGGTCATCCATTAGCCTCAGGCGCTTCCGCATACTCATGGACAGAAGTAGATGAAATCATCGTCAAACTGCAAGAACTTTGCAGAAACTATTAAGCAGAGCTGAGGGATTGAAATGAACCTGATGTATCCGCAAATCGTAACGGGCGCAGACTTATTGCGTGGAATTGTAAAGTTAGATGAACTGGCTCCTCTTTTGCAAAAAAGAGGGGCTTCTTCTGCTGCGATCGTCAACAGTAAATTATATGGTGTTCGATCATTCAGTAAAATGTTAGTGAAATACGGTATCCGACCCGTAATTGGTTTGTCCGTTATGTTAGAAATCGAAGATCATGAAGTGCTTTTATACATATATGCACAAGATGAAATAGGTTTTTCCAATCTAATGAAAATGAGCAGTGCTATTTCGACACGTGAAGAAGAAAACTTACCGCTCAACTGGCTTCAAGCTTATAGAGAAGGGTGCATCATCATATGTGCCATGACGGATTCTTCATGGGCGAACGCACGTAACCTCCATGTATTACAGTTGCTGATGGAAAAAGTTTCTAGTGTTTCCGCATTTATCGGGATTAGCCGGCCGGGTGGAGGGGCACATACCGACGAAGAGGCAATCATTCAATTGAGTAAAGAAAGTCAATTGTCTATAGCGGCTTGTCAGGAAACACGCTTTCTTCACAAAGAAGACTTTCAAGCGTATGAAGTCGCAACAGCTATTCGTAAAGGCTATAAATTGAATGATTCAAAAAAGCCACCCAATCGTTATCGACAAGCATATTTGCCTGAACAACAAGAACTTTCGGATTGGTTCACGGATTATCCAGAATGGTTACAAACAACGGAAAATATTATGAATTCCTGTGACGTAGCTATCCAGAAAGAAGATTTTTTACTTCCAAAGTTTCCTGTAGTAGATGGCAAAGTGCCTATTGATTTGCTGGAAGAAAATTGCAGGAAGGGATTGCAACTACGCTTTCAGACGTTATCTCCAGAATATGAAGAACGGTTGCGCTATGAATTATCGATTATAGAACAGATGGGCTTTACAGATTACTTCTTAATAGTGGAAGACTATGTGCGTTATGCAAAAGCAGAAGGAATCCTAGTTGGTCCAGGACGAGGGTCTTCAGCAGGCTCTTTAGTCGCGTTTGCACTGGGTATCACAGAAGTAGACCCCATTAAATACGGTTTGTTATTTGAACGCTTCTTGAATCCAGAGCGAGTGACGATGCCGGATATCGATATCGATTTTGCCGACCATCGCAGAACAGAAGTGGTAAATTATGTGGCAGATACATACGGTAAACAATATGTCGCACAGATCATCACATTCGGTACACTTTCAACGAAAGCTGTTGCTCGAAATGTAGCCAGAGTGTTGGATTTCACACCTGAAGAAGTTCGATTCATGTCCAATGAATTGAATAGTGGACAGTCATTTAAGGAAACCATCAGGCAGTCCAAGAAATTACGTGACTGGATTCAAGTAGAGCGACGAAGAGAGATGTGGCAACAAGCTGCTGAACGTTTAGAGGATTTACCGAGAAATGCATCCACTCATGCTGCGGGTGTTGTACTTGCTGCGAAACCGCTTGTTCATTATGTCCCTTTGCAAATTGGATCGGATGAAGTCTTCCTGACGCAGTGGGCGATGAAGGATGTAGAAGAAGTCGGTTTATTGAAGATGGACTTCCTTGGGTTGCGAAACTTAACATTACTCGATAGAATTCGTGCCATGATTCAATACAATAAGAAGCAAGTTATTGACTTCGAACAGATCCCACTCACTGATCAAGCAACCTACAAACTATTTAAAGCAGGAGATACAACAGGGATTTTCCAGTTCGAATCACCAGGCATGCGTCGCGCCCTGCGAACGATACAGCCAGATAACTTTAAAGATATTTACTCAGTCAATGCGTTGTATCGTCCAGGCCCTATGGAGTTTATTCCGCTGTATAGCCGTCGGAAAAACGGACAAGAGCCGACTGTTTATGACATTCCGGAGCTCGAACCTATTCTAGCTGAAACGTACGGCATCATTATCTATCAAGAACAGATTATGAAAATCGCGGTGAATATTGCGGGCTTCACTATGGCGGAAGCCGATCTTCTGAGACGAGCCATTAGTAAGAAGAATCAGCAAGTGCTGGAAGAAGAAAGACAGCACTTTATTGCCGGGGCACGTACAAAAGGATTTGATCAAGTGAAGGCAAACAACGTCTATAACTTGATCGTTAAATTCGCAGATTACGGATTTCCAAAAAGCCATGCTGTGGCGTATTCACTGATTTCGTATCGCTTGGCATTTTTTAAAGCCAATGAACCGACATATTTTTACGCCGCGTTTTTATCTTCTTTAACAGGAAGTAAAGATAAGACGATGGAAGTTATTCGGGAAATGAAAGCAAAAGGTATTCCGATACTACCCCCATCTGTCACGAAAAGCCGCTATTCACATACAGTGGAAGGACATGCAATTCGTCTTGGTCTAGGCGCTATAAAAGGTGTCAATTTCGCCTTCTACCAGCAATTGGCTACTGCCCGTGAAAAGGGGAGTTGGTCTTCTATGTTTGACATGGCTCTCTCACTAGGAGCGGATCATTTTACAGAAAAAGCGATCATCCCGTTAATTAAAGCAGGTGCGCTTGACGATTTTAATGAAAGGCGTTCAGTGCTCCTTGCTTCCATAGATGCCGCTCAATCCCATGCGCTCTTCATAGGGGATGATGCATTAAGCGATCAGTTTCAATTTAATTCGCAACCGAAATATACACCGGGTGGCACCATGGATCAAATGACTATGCTTGGTTTTGAACATGATACATTAGGATTTTATTTGTCTGAGCATCCTGTAGAACAATTGAAGCGGAATGCATACAGTCAAATACCAGCCATTGCGTCTCTATTTTCTTTGCGTCAAGGCACCAAAGTGGACTGTATGGGGATTATTTTGTCAATCAGGCGAATTCGTACTAAAAAAGGTGAGGCTATGGCGTTTCTTACGTTACAGGATGAGACTGAAGAAATTTCCTGTACCGTATTTCCGAAACAATATGCACAGATTAGCGTCCAATTAAAAGAGGAAGCATTTGTTCGAATTTCAGGAAGCATTGATTTCCGAAATCAATCCGTTCAACTCATAGTAGAACAGTTATTGCCGCTTAGTTTTTCAGGAGAATGAAAAATGGTTAAGAAAATACTAGTACAGTCCTCAATGGTCCATCATGACGCAATCTGCGTCACGATGGACCATGCTTCGACTTTTTGGCAAGCGAGCGTTCAGTCAGTGAGAAAAATGACGAAATAAAAACACTTGTATTTTTACGATATTGCTTTACGTAGTGCTGACTTTTTTGTATGCTTGTATGCAGGGTGGTCAGACCACTCTGCTGAAGGTATGAAAAAGGAGTTCTCCTCATGCAAAATTCACAATCATCATCCAAGCGTTTTTTGGATATTATCGGAGAACTACAATCACTGATTAGCGAACAAAAAATCGAATATGGCGATAGGTTACCATCTGAACGTCACCTGGCAGAAAAGCTGCAAGTAAGTAGAACAGCGGTACGCGAGGCGTTACGAAGTATGGAATTGCTAGGTCTCATTGAGACGAGGCGAGGCGAAGGAACATTCCTATCCGATTTCAAAAAACATCAGTTAGTAGAAGTTCTCTCGACGTTTATTATGCAGCAAGCACGGTCCATCCAAGATGTAGTTGAAACAAGGATGATCCATGAGCGAGCAGCGATCACAACGATCACAGAAAATGAAGAACTGCGCATGCTTCCCGTTTGGATTGGTATGCAAAGTAAATTGATAGATGGAGAGTCAGTGTTTTTGCGTGAAGATATGGTGCGCGAAACCATTGTCGCTACTGAAAATCGACTGTCCTTGAAAATTTGGTTTTTATTGAAACAATATAGCGGCGTTTCTTTTGATGTTGCCATTGAGGCTGTTGAGGAAATAGCTATAGTGCATGAACTGCTGGATGAAATGATGGCAGGTAATACGGAAAAAGCCTTAATTTGTTATGAAAAATGGATGAATCAAGTTGAGGGAGAAAGAAGGGAAACGGAATGAGTATTAAAGAATTATTTAAAAAGAAATCAAAAGTTGACCAACATACAATGCCGTCTGCCAAGAGTAAAGCAGATGTGCCAGAAGGAATCATGACGAAATGTCCGGAGTGTAAGCACGTAATTTTGACGAAGGACTTATTGAAAAATGGTAAAGTTTGTCCATCTTGCCAACATCATTATAAAATGACGGCTCAAGAACGAATTGATCACTTATTTGACGACAATAGTTTTGAATCAATGGATGATCATTTGAAAACAGAGAATCCACTTGATTTCCCTTCGTATACAGAAAAAGTAGAAGCGGATGCAAAAGCGACAGGTTTGAATGAAGCGGTTCTGACGGGTGTCGGAAAGATTCAAGGTTCACAAGTCGCTGTTGCGGTCATGGATGCACATTTCCGTATGGGCTCTATGGGTTCGGTTGTTGGCGAAAAAATCACGAGAGCTGTAGAAAAAGCTACTGAATTGGGCATACCTATGATGATCTTTTCAGCAAGTGGTGGTGCCCGTATGCAAGAAGGCGTCATCAGTCTGATGCAAATGGCTAAAGTGAGTGTAGCTCTTGAAAGACATGCTAACAAAGGTTTATTGTATATTTCCATCATGACCTACCCAACCACAGGTGGCGTATCTGCGAGCTTTGCCTCAGTTGGTGATATTAACCTAGCGGAACCAAAAGCTTTGATTGGGTTTGCGGGACGTCGTGTAATTGAACAAACCGTACGTGAAAAACTGCCTGAAGATTTCCAAACAGCAGAGTTTTTATTGAATCACGGGCAATTAGACGCGGTCGTCCATCGCAATGAAATGCCAGAAGTGATGAGTAAAATCTTGAAGCTTCACGCGCAAAAGGGGGCCGTACTTGTATGAGTAAAACACTTGCATTTGAAGAACCGATCGTAAAACTACGTGAAAAAATTAATGAACTAGAAGAGTATACGGCAGTCAATGATGTAGATCTCTCATCTGAAATCGTCAATTTGAAAAATCGTCTAGCTAAGTTGGAAACAGATATCTATGAAAGTATGGAGCCTTGGGATCGTGTACAAGTTGCACGACATCCTGAACGGCCGACGACAATGGATTATATTAATCGGTTGTTCGAGGATTTTATCGAATTTCATGGAGATCGCAACTTTGGAGACGATGAAGCCATCATCGGCGGAATCGCTTCATTTGAAGAAACACCCATTACAATCATAGGACATCAGCGCGGGAAAGACACCAAAGAAAATGTCAAAAGAAACTTTGGTATGCCACATCCTGAAGGATACCGCAAAGCGCTTCGCCTCATGAAGCAAGCGGAAAAATTCAATCGTCCTATTATTTGTTTCATTGATACAAAAGGCGCGTATCCTGGTAAAGCGGCAGAGGAACGTGGCCAGAGCGAGGCAATTGCTCGTAACTTAGTTGAAATGGCTGGTTTGAAAGTTCCTGTAATCTCCATCGTAATAGGAGAGGGAGGTAGTGGAGGTGCGCTCGCTCTAGGTGTAGCCAACCATATCCATATGCTCGAAAACTCCACGTACTCTGTTATTTCTCCTGAAGGAGCAGCGTCTATTTTGTGGAAGGATCCATCACTTGCTAAGCAGGCGGCGGAAGCGATGAAGATCACTGCACCCGATTTGAAAGAAATGAACATTATTGATGAAATCATTCCCGAAGTACTTGGCGGAGCACATCGCGATGCAAACAAACAGTCGCTAGAGATTCGTTGTACACTACGTAGATCATTGCATGCGTTATGCGAATTGACATCAGATGAATTGATTGATAATCGATATACTAAATTCCGGAATATTGGCGTCTTTTCGGAATAAAAGATGCGGGCAACCGCGTCTTTTACTCGTACATACAAGTCATGATTAAAGGATGGGATCGACATGAAAAAAATTGCGGTCTTAACAAGCGGTGGCGACGCGCCAGGAATGAATGCGGCCATTCGTTCCGTAGTCAGGAAAGCCCTTTTTGAAGGAGTAGAAGTTTCGGGTGTGTTTAATGGTTATCAAGGATTGATTGATGGGAGAATCGAGCAATTTCAACTTGGTTCTGTTGGAGATATCATTCAGCGTGGGGGAACAATATTACGATCTGCAAGATGTCCGGAGTTCATGACGGAAGAAGGTCGTGCCAAAGCGATGGAGCAGATCAAGCTTCATGCTATTGAAGGGTTAGTTGTTATTGGTGGAGATGGGTCATTCAAGGGAGCGAATGAGCTAGTTAAATTGGGTGTTCCTTGTGCTTGTGTACCCGCTACAATTGATAACGATATTACCGGGACGGAATTTACGATCGGCTTTGATACGGCATTGAATACAGTAGTCGAAGTCATCGATAAAATCCGGGATACCGCCACATCACATGAACGCTCATTTATTATTGAAGTAATGGGCCGTGATGCAGGTGATCTAGCGTTATGGGCGGGTCTTGGTGGCGGTGCGGAATCAATTATACTGCCTGAGAAGCCATTTGACGTAAACTCTATTGTAGATCGCCTCAAGAGCAGTGCGAGTCGTGGTAAAAAACACAGTATTATCGTACTAGCTGAAGGGATGATGTCTGCTACGCAACTGGCAGACATATTGAAGGAAGAAGCGGGTGTCGAAACCCGTGTGTCCATTTTAGGACATATGCAACGAGGTGGCTCGCCATCTGCACGTGACCGGGTAATTGCCAGTCAATACGGGGCAAGAGCTGTTGAAACATTATTGTCTGGAAAGAAAAGTTCTGCTGTTGGTATGAGAAATCATAAAGTGGTAGACTATAATTTAGAAGAAGTCTTTATTAAACGAGAAAAGTTGGACTTGTCATTATTAGATTTGGCAGAAACATTATCTATCTAATTAGTCAGAGTCGACATGACGCAGAGGAGCGATAAGTAGTGAGAAAGACAAAAATTGTGTGTACAATCGGCCCGGCAAGTGAATCATATGAAGGACTACTTGAGCTGATTGACGCGGGGATGAACGTAGCACGTCTAAACTTCTCCCATGGTACTCAAGAAGAACATAAAGTACGTATTGAACGAATCCGCAAAGCGGCAGCTGAAAAAGAAAAAGTGGTAGGCATTCTACTTGACACAAAAGGTCCTGAAATTCGGACGCACAAAATGAAAGACGGCCAAATCGAATTGGTACGAGGACAAGCAGTAGATATCGCAATGCAAGAAGTGCTTGGTACTGCTGAAACTTTTTCTGTTACCTACGAGAAGTTAATTCATGATGTTGATCGTGGTTCATTTGTCCTTTTAGATGACGGATTAATCGAACTTGAAGTAACAGGTAAAGATACGGATAAAGGGTTGATCCACACAAGAGTGATCAACGCAGGTCCTTTAAAAGATAACAAAGGTGTCAACGTTCCAAATGTTTCCGTTCAATTACCGGGAATTACGGATAAAGACAAAGAAGATATCTTGTTCGGTATTGAACAAGGCGTTGATTTTATCGCGGCTTCATTTGTACGTCGTGCATCTGACGTCATTCAAATCCGTGAACTACTTGAAAATAATGATGGTGGCCATATCCATATCGTGCCGAAGATTGAAAATCAAGAAGGTGTCGACAATCTAGATGAAATCCTTCAATTATCTGACGGTCTGATGGTTGCTCGTGGAGATTTAGGAGTAGAAATCCCAGCTGAAGAAGTGCCTTTGGTACAAAAAACGATGATTCGTAAATGTAACCAATACGGTAAGCCGGTTATCACAGCAACTCAAATGTTGGATTCTATGCAAAGAAACCCACGCCCTACACGTGCAGAGGCAAGCGATGTAGCCAACGCGATTTTGGATGGTTCAGATGCCGTCATGCTTTCAGGTGAAACGGCTGCAGGAATGTACCCGGTTGAATCTGTAAAAGTGATGTGTAAAATTGCTTTATCTACTGAAGAATCCATGGACTTCCATTCTGTCGTTTCCACAAGAACGAGAGAAAAAGAAGGGAATCTTACAGAGGCAATTGGACAAGCAGCCGCTTATACAGCACTAAACTTGAACGTCAAGGCGATTTTAGCCCCAACTGAAAGTGGTCAAACCGCTACGATGATCGCGAAATACCGTCCAGGTGTTCCGATTATTGCGGTTACTCGTTCTGAAGTAATTTCTAACAAACTGACACTTGTTTGGGGAGTGTATCCGATTGTTGGGAAGAAAGCACTCGACATCGATGGAATTCTTCAAGAATCCGTCGAAGAAAGTGTCAAGCATCAATACGTAACGCACGGTGATGTAGTCATCATTACGGCGGGTGTACCGGTTGGTAAAGCAGGTACAACGAACTTGATGAAATTACATGTAATCGGTGATTTAATCGGTCGTGGACAAGGCATCGGCAAAAACATTGCCTTTGGTAAAGCGAAAATCATCAAGAATTCACAAGAAGCATTGACACAAATTAAAGAAGGCGACATCATGGTTACGCATTCTACAGACCGTGATATGTTTGCAGCGCTTGAGCGATGTGCAGGGATCATTACTGAAACAGGCGGACTGACTAGTCACGCAGCAGTGGTTGGTTTAAGTCTCGGTATACCTGTGATCGTCGGTGCTGAAAATATTACATCTGTTATTAAAAATGGCAGTGACATTACAATGGACGCAGCGAGTGGCGTAATCTACAACGGTCACGCAAAAGTATTGTAAAAACATACAGACCGCTTCTCATTAAGAGATAGCGGTCTTTTTTGGAGGTTACTATATGAAGTGGTTAGCAGCATTATTTATTATTGTACCGACTGCGGAACTGGCTGTATTAATGGTTTCAGGTAAAACACTCGGTATCATGCCTACAATTTTGATTATTATCGCAACAGGAATTGGTGGTGCTTATCTTGCGAAGAAACAAGGACTTCGTGCATGGCGTGATTTACAGTACCGTATGGCTAATAGAGAAACCCCCGGTAAAGCTTTAGTAGATAGCGTCTGTATTTTACTAGGTGGGTTATTATTACTCATGCCTGGTTTTATTACAGACATAGTAGGGTTATTATTGCTGTTCAGCGGTCCGCGTAAACTATTGTACCCATTTATCGTCAAGTGGATTTACAATAAAATCCGTAATGGTCAAATCCGAGTTATGTAAATGTAGGATTTTCCTTGACTTTCAACGCGATAAATAGGAAGAATGGTAAAAACATAATGCCGTATAATCCGAATAAATAGACAGCGCAAGCGGTAATAACAAAGGAATGTACGGTACGTAATTTAAACGCATGTGCCCACAGAATGGATTCAATCATCTGCCTGCACACTAGTAAAATGATGTACAAAACTAATATGCCAATAGCCGATTGCATGTCATCAATATAGAAGGAAAAGGCAATCATCGGTAAAAACACCAGACCGATGCCAAGGAACGGAATACTATCGACCAATGAAATTAAAAACGCTTTAGTTAAGAAGGACTCGAAATCAAGCAACCAAAAACCGGCTGCCATTAGAATAAACGTCATGAAAAATAGTCGAATCTGAACAGAAAAGAAATGTCCCATCAAATGGCTTGACCTATCAAAAATCCTGCGTGCTACCTGTCTGAAGTTTTTAGGGAAGTATACTAAAAACCAAAAGCGATTGGTAGCACTTTCTCGTAAAGCGAAGAAATACGCGATAATAAATAAAAATGTACTGAAAATCTGCTGGAAAGTTTTTTGCAGTAAACTAATAATCCCTTCCATCGCTTCATGACTTACTTGAATAAATTGTTCTGCGGCCGCGTGTAAATTCCAGCCTTTACTATCCATCATTTCGATAATTACACCTAATTGATCTTCCATTGTCCAAATGACAGAAATCAATCCATTGATTGATAGGAATAGGAAGGTGTATACTAAAGAAGTAAGCACCCCCATTATGAGTAAAGCAGCTAAAAAAGCCGGCAGTTTTGTAAGAGCAATTAAGGAATTCATGAGCGGAGCAGTGAAGAAAGCGAAAACTATCGCAAATCCTACAGGTGGGATCACGATAAGGAAAATCACGATTAATATAGCTGGTAACCATTGACGGGCATAGGTTTCGAAGCGCTTGGAGTCAAAGGATATCATGCGAATTTGTCCATTCCTTTCGGGTAATAATAAATAAAAAACATCTTAACCATTCACAAAACCGTTCAAGTTGCTTATAATGGACTTTGTAAGCGTTTTAGATAAAAATATAATTAGCAGGTGGTCATCGTTCTGCACTCCGCTTCAGGGAGATGACCAAACTGGGAAGAAGGAGCGAATATCATGACAGCAACAAAAGGTTTGGAAGGTATCGTGGCAGCACAAACTCAAATCAGTTCCATTATCGATGACACTCTTACATATGTAGGATACGGCATCGATGATTTAGCAGAAAATGCTAGTTTTGAAGAAGTAGTTTACCTACTTTGGCACAAACGTTTGCCAAACGAAAAGGAACTAGCTGAATTGAAACAGCAGTTAGAAGATAACGCAGAAATTCCACAAGGGGTTCTTGATCACTTCAAAACGTACCCAATCGACAAAGTGCATCCAATGGCGGCACTTCGTACAGCTATCTCGCTTCTTGGATTATACGATGAAAAAGCGGAAGATATGTCACCAGAAGAAAACTACAATAAAGCAGTGAAGCTTCAAGCTAAAGTTGCAACTGTAGTTACTGCATTTGCTCGTATCAGAAAAGGACAAGAGCCAGTAGCACCTAAAAAAGGTTTAAGCTATGCGGCAAACTTCCTTTACATGCTTTCTGGGGAAGAGCCTGCTGATATTGCTGAAGAAGCATTCAACAAAGCACTTGTACTACATGCAGACCATGAATTGAACGCATCTACGTTCACAGCACGCGTATGTGTAGCTACTCTATCTGATATGTATTCTGGTGTTACTGCAGCAATCGGCGCTCTAAAAGGCCCATTACACGGCGGTGCAAACGAAGCGGTTATGAATATGCTAATGGAAATCGGCGATGAAGATAAGGTCGATTCATATATTCGTGAAAAGTTAGCTAACAAAGAAAAAATCATGGGCTTCGGACACCGTGTATACCGTCAAGGTGATCCACGTGCGAAGCACTTACGTGAAATGTCTAAGCGATTGACTACTCTTCGCGGTGAAGAAAAGTGGTACAATATGTCTGAACAAATCGAAGCAATTGTCACTGGAGAAAAGAAATTGCCTCCAAATGTTGATTTCTACTCCGCTTCGGTATATCATTCATTAGACATCGATCATGATATTTTCACACCTATTTTTGCTGTTTCTCGTTTTTCAGGATGGATTGCTCATATCCTGGAACAATACGAAAACAACCGCTTGATCCGCCCACGTGCAGAGTACGTTGGACCAGGCATGCAGAAGTATGTTCCAATCAATGAACGATAAAAAAAAGTAAATTCGTGGGGCGGTATCTCGTATACCGGCCCACTGATTTTGAACTCAGGAGGATATCAATAATGGCTAATGATGGAAAGATTACAGTAACTAACGGTGTTTTAAACGTCCCAGATCACGCAACGATTCCTTTCATTATAGGCGATGGCACAGGTCCGGATATTTGGCATGCAGCTTCACGCGTAATTGAAGCAGCTGTTGAAAAAGCTTATGACGGAAAAAAGAAGATTAATTGGTTAGAAGTTCTTGCAGGAGAAAAGGCATTCAACGAAACTGGTGACTGGCTTCCAAAAGAAACTCTAGACACAATTGAAGAATATCTAATTGCGATTAAAGGGCCACTTACTACGCCGATCGGTGGAGGATTCCGTTCATTGAACGTAGCACTACGTCAAGAACTAGATCTTTACACTTGCTTGCGTCCGGTTCGTTATTTCGAAGGAGTACCTTCACCCGTGAAACGTCCTGAGGATTGTGACATGGTTATTTTCCGTGAGAACACTGAAGATATCTATGCTGGGATCGAGTACCAAAAAGGTTCTGACGAAGCGAAAAAATTAGTTAACTTCCTTCAAACTGAATTAGGTGTTAAAAATATTCGTTTCCCTGAAACTTCCGGTCTTGGAATCAAACCAATTTCAGAAGACGGTACGAAGCGTTTAGTACGTTCTGCATTGAACTATACAATTGAAGAAGGACGCAAGTCTCTAACAATTGTACACAAAGGTAACATCATGAAGTTCACAGAAGGCGCATTCGCAAGCTGGGCTTACGAGTTAGCTGAAGAAGAATTCGGCGACAAAGTATTCACATGGAGACAATATGATCGTATTAAAGACGCTGAAGGAACAGATGCTGCAAACAAAGCACAATCTGATGCAGAAGCAGCTGGCAAAATCATCGTTAAAGATGCAATTGCTGATATCTTCTTGCAACAAATCCTTACACGTCCTAAAGAGTTCGACGTAGTAGCTACAATGAACTTGAACGGAGACTATATTTCTGATGCACTTGCTGCACAAGTAGGCGGAATCGGAATTGCTCCGGGAGCGAACATTAACTACGAAACAGGACATGCTATCTTTGAAGCTACTCATGGTACAGCACCTAAGTATGCAGGATTGGATAAAGTTAACCCTTCATCCCTATTGCTATCAGGTACTATGATGCTTCAACACCTTGGCTGGACTGAAGCGGCAGATCTAATCACTGCTTCTATCGAAAAGTCTATCGCATCTAAAGTAGTGACATACGACTTCGCACGTCTAATGGACAATGCAGAAGAAGTAAGCACTTCTGGATTCGCAGATGCACTAATCAAAAACCTATAAGCATTAACGAAAGAGGGGGATGTGAATCCCCCTCTTTTCTACTAATTTGTTCTGAAAAAGGAGAGTTTTGCATGTCATTGAAGCGTAAAAAAGTATCGGTTATCGGATCTGGTTTTACTGGAGCAACAACTGCATTCCTTTTAGCTCAAAAAGAATTATGTGATGTCGTCATCGTAGATATTCCACCAATGGAAAATCCGACGAAGGGCAAAGCGTTAGACATGTTGGAAGCTGGTCCGGTTCAAGGGTTTGATGCCAACATCATCGGTACATCCAATTACGAGGATACAAAAGATTCTGATGTAGTTGTCATTACCGCGGGTATTGCGCGTAAACCTGGAATGAGCCGCGACGACTTAGTACAGACAAATCAAAAAGTAATGAAATCCGTAACAGCTGAAATTATAAAGTATTCTCCTGATACGAAGATTATCGTTCTGACAAATCCAGTGGACGCCATGACGTATACGGTATACAAAGCATCCGGATTTCCTAAAGAACGTGTTATCGGTCAGTCAGGTGTGCTGGATACAGCTCGTTTCCGGACGTTTGTCGCACAAGAATTGAATCTATCAGTGAAAGATGTAACAGGATTCGTTCTGGGTGGTCATGGAGATGATATGGTGCCTCTAGTTCGTTACTCGACTGCTGGCGGTGTACCTTTAGAAAACTTGATCTCTGCTGGTCGTCTAGAAGAAATTGTAGAACGTACACGTAAAGGTGGAGCTGAAATCGTCAATCTGCTAGGCAATGGATCTGCATATTATGCGCCAGCTGCTGCATTGGTTGAAATGACAGAAGCTATTTTGAAAGACCAAAAACGTGTATTACCATCTATTGCGTTTTTAGAAGGCGAATACGGTATGAACGGGATTTATTTAGGAGTGCCGACGGTTTTAGGTGCAGGCGGTATCGAAAGAATTATAGAGCTCGAATTAACGGACGATGAGAAAATGGGGCTTCAAAAGTCCGCTGACTCTGTCCGTACAGTAATGAGTGTTCTAGCGTAAAATTATAGGTTAAAGATCGGACAGCTATCTAGCCGTCCGATCTTTTTTCTTGTTAGCTCGATTTTTCATGCACGGATTGTTATAATTTAATTATTGAAGTAATTTTCAGCTTTTTCATTGATGACTGTAGAAATATAGGAGGGATTTATTTGTTGAAAAGTAGACGGAAATTGATAGGAAAAGATATTACAGAATTAGAAATCGGCGAGAGGCTACACTTGACCGAGAAAATTGAAGATAAAGACTTAATGCTCTATCTAGGATTGACGAATGATGCCAATCCGCTTTATCTACAACATGATTACGCAGCGGAGACGATATATGGACAGCCCATTGTTCCACCCATCATGTTGACGGGGATCGTGACAGCAGCTATTTCAAAACATATGCCTGGACCAGGCGCGCACATAATTAATCAGCAACTGCATTTTCCTAAACCTGTCTATCATTACTCAATTGTTGAGTTCGTTCTGGAAGTGACAAAGCTTGAAATTCAGTCGAACCAAGTAACCATCCAAGTACATGCGACGGATCAAGAAGGAGAACGAATTATGAGTGGGGAAGTTGTGGTTATCGCTCCACAAAAGTTGCCTGTCAAACTTGCGCAAACGAAGGAAGCCGCGGATGGGAATTAAACAGCAAAAGATTTTGATTGTGGAAGATGAACTGTCTATACAAAAACTGCTTGAATTCACATTGCAACAAGCGGACTATAAAACGGTACTCGCAAATGATGGAGAAGAAGCCGTGGAGAAAGTTTTAGATGAACAGCCTGATTTGATTATCCTGGATTTAATGTTGCCCAAAATAGACGGATTAGAAGTCTGCCGTATGCTGAGAAAAGAGGATATTGAAACACCTATTATCATGTTGACTGCTAAAGGAGAAGAGATGGATAAAATCGTCGGACTAGAAATGGGTGCCGATGATTATATGACCAAGCCTTTTAGTCCACGTGAAGTGGCGGCAAGAGTTCGTGCGGTTCTTAGGCGTACAGGTGAGCGCAACCATATGAAGGAAAAGAAATTGGTTGCCGGGCAGCTGACGGTGTATCCTGAGCGCTTAGAAGTCTATTTAGACGAGAAACCACTAGAATTTACACCGAAAGAATTTGAGTTGCTTGTTTATTTCATGAAGCATCCGAATCGAGTGTTCTCTCGTGATCAGTTGCTGCAAGCGGTGTGGAATTACGAATTTGCAGGAGATTCAAGAATTGTGGATGTGCACGTGAGTCATCTGCGCGATAAAATCGAAGAAAATACGAGGAAGCCGCGCTATATTAAAACGATGAGAGGCGTCGGTTACAAGTTCGGGGAGCAAAACTAGATGAAGTACTATTACGGAAGAATTTTAACAGCATCTGCAGTCATTTTATCTATTTTACTAATTGTGCTAGGAATTATCTTAGGACAATTTTTTCATTTATTTGGAGAAAATGTGGATGCGACCATACAACAAACTTATTGGGTCTACTTACTGTTTACGCTAGTTTTAGTATTTGTTGTCATGATGTTTGTTATGGCAAAAATTCTTCAACAGTATATTAAGCCGATTGATCACTTCACAGGTGTTGTGCATCAATTGGCACGAGGGAATTATTTGGCGCGTGCGCATAATGAAGACAGTGAAATCAATCATCAACTAACGAATTCCATTAATCAAGTCGCACAAAAATTACAAGGGAACTCTGCACTTCGCGCAATGGAACAAGAGCGTTTAAAAACATTGGTCAGTAGCATTGGTAGCAGTCTATTAATGTTTGGAAGACAAGGTGCAGTGAATTTGGTCAACCGCGTCTTTGAAGAAACATTCGATCGCAATGGAGAAGAGTTGATGGGGAAAACGTTTAAAGATATCGGTTTGCCTTCAGATATTGAAAAAGAAATTGAAACGATATTTTTAACTGAAGAAGTGCGTACATTCCAATCTGAGGTATTACTTGCAGAAGGCATTTGCCATTTAGAAGTGTACGGTGCTCCTGTAATAGGTGAAAACGGTAACTGGCTTGGAATCGTTATCATTATGCACGACATTACAGAGTTGGTTCGTCTTGAACAAATACGGAAGGATTTCGTGGCGAATGTGTCTCATGAATTAAAAACACCTGTGACGTCAATTAAAGGTTTTTCAGAAATGTTGCTGGATGGCGCGGTAGAAGATCCTGTGATGAAACGTGAATTCCTGGGGATTATGTATAAAGAAAGTAATCGTCTGCAATTATTGATTGAGGATTTATTGCGCTTATCCAGTATGGAACGTGGAAGTTTTGAAATTATACGAAAACCGGTTGATGTGGTGGAGGTAGTCGAACAGTCCATCAAAATCGTTCAAGCAAGAGTTCAGGAAAAAGATATGCGAATCGATTTGCAAATGCCAGACCAATTAGTCATTCCTGCAGATCATGATCGTTTAGTGCAAGTGATGGTGAACTTATTGAATAATGCCATTGCCTACTCGCAAGAAAAAACGATTGTGACGGTTTCTGTAGAAGAAATTGAAGAGTACGTAGAAATTACGGTTCGTGACCAAGGGATTGGTATTATGTCTTCAGAGCTACCGCGTCTCTTTGAACGTTTTTACCGTGTAGATCGTGCCAGAAGCAGGGAGTCAGGCGGCACAGGATTAGGTCTTGCGATTGTGAAACACATTGCTGAAGCGCATCAAGGCACTGTCACAGTGGACAGTGAAGTGGGTGTTGGTACAGTTTTCCGTATTCAGCTACCTACACATGAATAAATGTAGTAAAGAATTTGAAACTTACTAGACTACTGTTCCGTACAGTAGTCATACATAGAAAAGGGGGAACAGTTATGAGCACAAAAAGACTCCTGGTGACATTCGGTTTGTTTATCACCGGATTAGTACTTTTATTGATCGTCTTTACCACGTGGTACACAGTAGACGAATCTGAACAAGCTGTCGTCATTTCGTTCGGGCAAGCTGGCGCACCTGTGACGGACTCAGGTCTACATTTTAAATTACCTTGGCCGATTCAGAAGACAGAGATTTTATCCAAGGAAACGTATAGTATCCATTTCGGTTACAAGCAAGATAAGTCGGGTGAAATCGTAGATAAGGAAACGAAGATGATTACAGGGGATGAATACATCGTTCTGACCGATTTGACAGTGCAGTGGCGTATTGTTGATCCGAAGAAGTATTTATTCAATGCAGAAGATCCTATCGAGATCTTAAGGGATGCGGCGTCAGCTTCTATTCGATCTGTCATCGGTAGTTCCACAATCGATGCGGCTTTAACGGATGGAAAAGCTGAAATTGAAGCAAAGACACGTGATTTATTGACTAGCTTAGTAGAAAAATATGATATCGGTGTCGCGGTACAAGGCGTAAAGCTACAAGACGTTGAATTACCGAACGCAGAAGTACGTGCAGCATTTACCGCTGTAACGGATGCGCGTGAAACAAAAAACACGAAGATTAACGAAGCGAAAAAGTATGAAAACCAGAGAACGAAAGAAGCGATTGGTGAACGTGACGCGATCAAATCCCAAGCACAAGGGAAAAAGACCGCACGTATAGAACAAGCACGTGGTGACGTGGCGGTATTCAGCGATTTATATAATGAATACGCAAAAAGTAAAGATATCACTCGCGAGCGTTTGATCATTGAGACGCTAGAGCAAGTATTACCTAAAGCAAACCTTTACATCATGAACGATAGCGGAGAAACGATGAAGTATTTACCACTCCAACAATTGCAAAAAGATCAGCCGCCTGTAACGGAAGAAAAGGATAAGTCAGCTGAAAAAGGAGGGAAAGCTTCATGAGTAACGAACAAAACCCTTTCAAGAAGATAGAAGAGGCCCTCAAGAAGATGGGGGAAACTGATCAAAAAAGAAGTGCACAGAAGCCAGGACCGGAATCAGATCCTAAAGTTACACAGATGCGACCGAAAAAAGCGTTTGATATGAAAAAGTATACGAAACTCATTATCTCGCTAACAGTTGTTTTTGCGATTCTCGTTATTCTGTTATCTAACCTATTTATTGTAAAAGAGAATGAGTACCGTGTCGTTCGTCAGTTTGGTGAGATTACACGAATTATCGAAAAACCTGGTATGAATATGAAAATACCATTCATTCAAAGTGTTAGTACATTGCCAAAAAACCGAATGACTTCTAACGTGTCAGAAGCTGAAATCAATACAAAAGATAAGAAGCGGATCATCATTGATAACTATGCAATATGGCATATTACTGATCCTGCGAAAATGATTTCTAACGCACGTAATATCGTCAATGCGGAAGCAAGAATGGAAGAATTTATTTATTCTGTTGTCCGTAATGAAATGGGACGTCTCGATTATGTCAATGTCGTCAATGACGAAGATTCTTCTCGCGGAAGCTTGAATGATGATGTCACGGCCAAAGTAAATAAGTTCTTGGACGATGGTAATTATGGAATCAAAGTAGTGGATGTCCGTATGAAGCGTATTGATTTACCTGAAGAAAACGAACAATCTATCTACACACGGATGATTTCAGAACGTGATTCGACTGCGCAATCATACCTTTCAGAAGGTGACGCAGAAAAGCAGAAGATTGAAGCGGAAACAGATCGTGAAGTGCAGGAAATGTTAGCGAAAGCGAAAAAAGAAGCAGCGATTGTCACTGCTCAAGGTGAGGCAGAAGCTGCAAAAATCTATAATAATGCGTATGCAAAAGATCCTGAATTCTACAAACTGTATAGAACACTTCAGTCTTATACGAAAGTCGTGGATGACGAAACGATGATCATCCTTCCAGCAGATTCTCCATATGCCAAGCTATTAACCGGCAATATCGAGTAATCATAAGTGCGTCATTTTCATTCGAGTTGCCAAACGTGGTAAACTAGATGAAAATGACGTTTTTTTATAGTGACGAACATGAAGGAGTGGGATGAATTTTGACGAAAAAGAAAGTCGTCTTATTGGATGGTAACAGCTTAGCCTATCGTGCATTTTTCGCTTTACCTTTATTAACGAACGAAAAAGGTGTTCATACAAACGCGGTATATGGTTTTACGATGATGTTAGAGACCATCTTAGCGAATGAAAAACCGACGCATGTGATCGTAGCTTGGGATGCAGGCAAAACAACATTCCGCCACAGTACGTATACAGAATACAAAGGCGGACGTCAAAAAACTCCACCAGAGCTATCGGAGCAGTTCCCGTATATTCGTAAACTAATTGAAGCATTCGGCATTACGCAGTATGAACTCGATTTATATGAAGCCGATGATATTATCGGGACATTAAGCAGAGAGTGCAGTGATGCGGAAGCAGAAGTCGTCATCATTTCGGGAGATAAAGATTTAACACAACTTGCGAATGATCAGACGACCGTATGCATCACAAGAAAAGGCATTACCGATCTTGAAAAATACACACCAGCCCATATCGAAGAGAAATATGGTATTGCACCATTGCAGATCATCGACATGAAAGGTTTGATGGGCGATGCATCCGACAATATCCCAGGTGTACCTGGAATTGGTGAAAAAACAGCACTGAAATTATTGAAGGAATATGGTTCTGTAGAAGCGGTCTATGAATCGATCGATCAAATCACGGCAAAGAAAATGAAAGAAAATCTTGTGAACAATAAAGACCAAGCGTTCATGAGTAAAGAACTCGCGACAATTGAAGTTCACGCACCGATTACGGTGTCATTGAATGATTTGGACTTTGTTGGACGTAACGAAGAAGAAGTTATACAACTATATAAAGAATTACAATTTAAATCATTGCTTGAAAAGATGGATGTATCTGTCGAAGTTCAACCACTAGAAGAAATCGCTGTTCACACTGTAGAAGAGATTACTTCCGAGATGCTGACGGATACGATGTCTGTGCATGTCGAAATCGATGGTGATAATTATTTATCTCAAGATATTTTAGGTATAGGTCTGTCGAATGAAACAGATACGTATTTCATTTCTACGGAATTAGCTACATCGTCTGATCTCTTTAAAAACTGGATTGCGGACCATGCAACGCGTAAATATGTTTCAGATTCTAAATCAGCCTATGCAGCAATTGCGCGATTAGGTATGGAGCTAAATGGTGCAGAATTCGATCTTATGCTGGCGGCGTACATCGTCAACCCTTCATTCTCAACAAATGAAGTTTCAGAAATTGCTCGTTCATTTGGCTATCATGGTGTAGAAAGTGATGAAGCAGTCTATGGCAAAGGAGCTAAACGGACTGTACCGGCACCTGAACAACTTGCTAACCATACTGCGAGAAAAGCACATGCGGTGTGGGAGTTGCATCCAGTTGTTACAAAACAGTTGGAGGACAATGAACAGCAAGACTTGTTCCATGACCTAGAATTACCGTTAGCAAAGATTCTCGGGAAAATGGAAGTAACCGGTGTGAAAACGGACGTAGACGTGCTGAAAACGATAGGCGAGCAGTTATCGGAACGTCTGGCGGTCATCGAGAAGACGATCTATGAAATGGCTGGCGAGAAATTTAATATTAATTCGCCTAAACAACTCGGCGTCATTTTATTTGAGAAAATCGGATTAACTCCTATCAAGAAAACAAAGACAGGCTACTCGACAGCTGCGGATGTGTTAGAGAAGCTCGAAAGCGAACATGAAATCATTCAACACATTTTACTATACAGACAGCTTGGTAAATTAAATTCCACATATATTGAAGGACTAACGAAAGAAATTCATGAAGACGGAAAAATCCATACACGTTTCCAGCAAGCCTTAACACAGACAGGAAGATTGAGCTCGATCAATCCGAACTTGCAAAATATCCCGATTCGTTTGGAAGAAGGACGCAAAATACGTGCAGCATTCATTCCATCTGAAACAGAATGGATTATGTTTGCGGCCGACTATTCACAAATTGAATTGCGTGTACTTGCACATATTTCGCAAGATGAAAAATTGATAGAAGCATTCCGGCAGGGCGCGGATATTCATACGAAAACCGCCATGGATGTTTTTGGTGTGAAGCAAGAAGAAGTCGATAGCAATATGCGTCGCGCTGCAAAAGCAGTCAACTTTGGTATCGTCTATGGCATCAGTGATTATGGATTATCACAAAGTTTAAATATTACCCGTAAAGAAGCAGGGGAATTTATCGATACGTATTTAGCGAGTTTCCCAGGCGTCAAACAGTATATGGATGACAGTATTATTGACGCCAAGCAAAAAGGCTATGTGACGACACTATTGAAACGTAGACGGTATTTGCCGGATATTACGAGTTCGAATTTTAACTTGCGCGGGTTCGCAGAGCGTACAGCGATGAATACACCGATCCAAGGAACTGCTGCAGACATCATTAAACAAGCGATGATTGATATGGATGCCAGACTTGAAAAAGAAAATATGCAAGCGCGTATGCTACTACAAGTGCATGATGAGTTGATCTTTGAGGCGCCTATGGAAGAGTTGGAGAAACTAAAAGAAATCGTACCGGAAGTCATGGAACAAACGATTCAACTGGATGTTCCTTTGAAAGTCGATTGGAATTATGGCAAGTCTTGGTACGAAACGAAGTGAGTGAATATAGATGCCAGAACTACCGGAAGTAGAAGGAGTGGTGCGAGACCTTGCACCGCTCGTGGAAGGGCGGACGGTGAAGCAACTATCTGTATCGGATACCGTCGTCATTTCTAAAACAGCTGGAAAAGAAACGATTATTAAAGGGAAATCTGTAGACGACTTTCTCCACGGCATGGAAAATATGCAAGTCGAGAAAATTGTGCGTCGCAGTAAATATATTTATTTTCATTTAATGAAAGAAAATCAACCATACTTGCTCGTCAGCCATCTTGGCATGACGGGCGCTTGGTTTGTCGTAGATTCTCCTGACGAAATTACAGAAGAGAAATTTCGCAAGCATGCGCATGTCTTTTTAGAAATGGAAGATGGCGGATTACTAGTCTACTCGGATATACGAAGATTTGGCGAAATGCGTCTACTGCAGGCGGAAGAAGATTTTCCTCCTTTGTTAGAGATGGCACCAGAACCTTTTTCTGATGAAGCCCTGAACCATTTTTTATCGATGGCAGAAACTCCGAAGTATAAAAGAAAACCGATCAAAGAAGTCATCATGGATGGCAAAGTGATTTCGGGATGCGGCAATATTTATGCTACAGAAGCGCTGTTTCATATGAAGATCCATCCGGGGCGCTCAGCGGAGCGGATCAGCAAGAAGCGCAAAGTTTTATTGTTTGAAGAAATTGTACGTGTTTTGCAAGAAAGTATCGATGCGGGTGGTAGTACAATATCCGATTATCGTTCAGTTAACGGCAACGCGGGCACGATGCAAGATCGACTGCATATGTACGGTAAAAAAACATGTTTAGCATGTGACACACCGACTAAGAGTAAGCAGATTGCAGGTAGAACGTCTGTCTATTGTCCAGCTTGCCAAAAATAAGGAGTGATGAACGTGATTATCGGATTAACAGGAAGTATTGCAAGTGGGAAAAGTACTGTAGCCAATATGTTGCGTGAAAAAGGTTACCCTATTGTCGATGCGGATGTAATCGCGAGAGAAGTGGTGGAGCCAGGCAGTCCATTGCTTGATAAAATCCAACAGACATTCGGTGAAGAGGTGTTACGGGAAGATGGTACACTCAATCGCGAACAGCTCGGTGCGGTTATTTTTGGCGATGAAGTGAAGCGACAACAGTTAAATGAATTGATGCATCCTGCAATCAGAGGGCGAATGGTCAGTCAGAAAGAAGATTATTTAACGCAAGGCTATGAAACGATCATCATGGACATCCCTTTACTGTTTGAAAGTAAACTTCAGGACTATGTGGAGAAGATTGTCGTAGTTTCTGTTACGAAGGAAATTCAAAAGCAGAGACTAATGGCACGCAATGAATTGACGGAAGCAGAAGCAGATGTCAGAATTGCATCGCAGCTGGATATGGATATCAAAGAACAAGGCGCTGACGCGGTTATTCACAATAACGATAGAGTGGAAGAAACCGAAAAGCAGCTAGATACAATCCTTGAAAACTGGCAAGCTGTACCGAGATCATGAGCGTGGAGAAATAATTTGTAAATTTAATGTGTAATAGTGTTGGCATAATGATAAAATGTGTTATACTAATGAACGATTAAGGATATAAAGTATAACATACATGCAGGAGGATCCCTTTAATGACTACAAAAATTGCAATTAACGGACTCGGCCGTATTGGACGGATGGTATTCCGCCAGATTATCAAGGAAGACGATGTTAATCTAGTTGCTGTCAATGCGACATATCCAGCTGAAACGATTGCACATCTCTTGAAATACGACTCCACACACGGAGTGTTCGATGGTGAAATCGTAGCGGAAGAAAACGCGATCATTGTTAACGGCAAACGTGTACAATTAATTACTGAGCGTGACCCTTCGAAATTGCCTTGGAAAGAACTTGGCGTAGATATCGTTATAGAATCAACAGGTGTATTCAACTCTCGTGACAAAGCAGCACTTCACTTGGAATCCGGAGCAAAGAAAGTAATTTTAACAGCTCCAGGTAAAAATGAAGACGTAACCGTTGTAATCGGAGTGAATGACGACAAATTAGATGTGAACAAACATAGTGTAATTTCTAATGCTAGTTGTACAACCAACTGTTTAGCGCCAGTTGCAAAAGTATTGAATGATGAATTCGGTATTGTAAACGGCTTAATGACAACTGTACACGCATATACGAATGATCAGAAGAACCTGGACAACCCTCATAAAGATTTACGCCGCGCGCGTTCTTGTGGAGAGTCCATCATTCCTACTTCAACAGGTGCTGCAAAAGCGTTGTCTCTTGTACTTCCTGAGCTTGAAGGAAAGATTCATGGTTTGGCATTGCGTATCCCGACACCGAATGTTTCCCTTGTGGACTTGGTAGTGGACGTAGAAAAAGATGTGACGGTTGAAGAAGTGAACAACGCGTTCCGTAAAGCAGCAGAAGGCCCGATGAAAGGCATTCTTCGCTTTACTACAGAACCTCTTGTATCAATTGACTTCAATACGACTACAGAATCTGCAACACTTGATGGACTTTCTACCATGGTCATGGGCGATCGTAAAATCAAAGTGCTTGCTTGGTATGATAATGAGTGGGGTTATTCAGCACGTGTTGTGCAATTGGCGAAAAAAGTCGCTGCTGCATTAACGGACAAAGTAACTTCTTAATGAACGAATCAGCACTTCATCTTACGGGATGAAGTGCTTTTCTATATCCGTTTGTTGTTGTATGGATAGTTTCTGTTATAATGAAAAGTACTAATGAAAATGCGGAGGAACTAACTATGTTATGTCCAGCTTGTCACTATAACGGAACACGTGTAATTGATTCGCGGCCAGCGGAAGAAAACCGCTCCATTCGACGAAGACGTGAATGCGAAAAATGCAGTTTTCGTTTCACGACATTTGAAAAAGTAGAGCATTCTCCGCTAGTTGTCGTAAAGAAAGATAAGACACGAGAAGAGTTCAGCAGTGAAAAATTGCTAAGAGGATTAATTCGCGCGTGTGAAAAACGTGCGGTTCCGATCGAACAATTAAAAGATATCGTCAGTTCTATCGAAAAAGAACTAAGAAGCTCAGGAAATGTCGAAATAGATTCTGAACAAGTAGGAGAAATGGTGATGGAACGACTAGTGGATGTAGATGAAGTGGCGTATGTACGATTTGCGTCTGTCTACCGACATTACAAAGACATCACAGTCTTTATTGACGAGTTGCAACAATTGCAAAACAGGAAAGATGAACAAGAGTAAGATGTTGATCTAGAAGGGGAGGCGATTGTTAAAATGCTTTATACAGAGTTGCAGCCTGTCGATTCCTTCGAAGTGAAATTAGCACATCCGTTCTCTGCGTATGACCGACAGATGCTCACGCTATTTTACCAGCCACTTATCGGTCCTGAAGCGGTCAGTTTGTTTATGACACTTTGGACAGATGCGGAGAGCAGAGAACCGCAAGAACATACCCACTATTATTTAATGAATATGTCTTCTTTCCCACTTCAAGCCATTTTTGAAGCAAGGATTTCATTGGAAGCTATTGGGTTATTACGTACCTATAAGAAGAAACAAGAAATAGATAAGCGGTCTTTCCTTTACGAATTATTACCGCCTCTCGATGCACCTTCTTTTTTCAGTGATCCGCTCCTATCTACATTTTTATTCAGTAAAATCGGAGAGCAACCCTATCGTCAGTTGCGTGGCCGATTTTTAGAGGAGCCTATTGCGAAAGAGGAGTATCAAGATATATCACGGACATTTTTAGATGTCTATAAACCAGCAAGAGGCGATCAAGCGATGGAATTGACTGCAGGAATGCACTTTCAAGGAAAGAGTGAACCTCCAGGCATACCATTTTATGTAGCGAATTTTAATTTTGATTTATTTTATAACGGACTTTCAGAACAAATGATCCCTAAAGCTTCGTTACGATCTATTTCTCAGGAAATGATTGCGATGCTAGCTTTCTTGTATTCACTGAGTCCGCTTGATATGCAAAAGGTCGTGATGATTGCAATGGATGAAAATCATCAGCTAACAGAAGAAAAAGTTCGTAAGGCGGCTGCGGAGTTTTATAAGATGAATACGTCAAAGCAACCACCTAAATTACAGTCGGTGTTTACACAGCCGATCGTTGATGAAGTGCCAAAAGAGAATATGAGTCGTGACGAAGAATTGCTATTCTATTTGGAACATACACCACCGAAAGAGATGTTACGCAAAGTCAGCAAAAAAGAACCATTCCTTGTAGATATTCAACTTGCAGAACGATTAATCAATCTGCATAAATTTCCAGTTGGTGTCGTCAATGTTTTGCTACAATATGTAATGCTACGTAATGATGGCAAAATCACGAGCAGTTTTGTGGAACGAATCGCTTCTCATTGGGCGAATAAACAAGTAAACGATGCGAAAACCGCTTTGAAGCTATCAAGAGAAGAACATGATCAATACATGAAATGGCTCAAAGAAGGAAAGCAGTCGACGCCTAGAAATCGAAAGCCAACGAGAGAAGAAAAAGTTCCGGAATGGTTTTCAAAGCGTGATAAAAAGAATAAGAAATCCGAAAAACTTGATGACTTTAATGTGGAGGAAGAACGCCAGAAGTTATTGAAAGAATTGGGGATTCAAGAATCAGAGGTGAAGTAATATGGAACGAATTGGGGATGCGATGAAACGCGTAGTGAATGCTCCTTCATTAGCCCAAAAATACGACGAGCTTAAAACGGAAGTTATGGAAGATCCGTCTGTACAACAATTTATTAACGATCATTCCGATGAGGTCAATACAGAAGTGGTCAATCGCAGCCTAGGGAAATTATATGAATTCACAACAGCTTCCCACGCTTGTGAGCGCTGTCCGAATCTCGAAGGGTGTATTAATGTCATGAAAGGCTTTGAGCCGAAATTAGTCATCGCACAGCGCCTAATTGATATTGATTACATAGTCTGTCCTACTAAACAGTTGGAAGACGAGCGTAAAAACATCTCGAGAATGGTGAATAGTATGTACATGCCTAAAGAAGTGATGGAAGCACGTCTAGCTGATGTGAATTTCCTGTCGGAGGATAGTCGCGTTGTCGTGATGCGGGCTGCTAAAGATTTCTTGAATCAAATCGATTCTGCCGGTAAGGTTCCTGAAAGGGGATTCTATCTATTCGGTAATTTTGGTATTGGTAAGTCCTTCATTTTAGGTGCGTTGGCGAATGAATTAGCCACTCGACGTATACAGACTGTTGTCGTCTATGTGCCGGAATTCCTGCGTGAGATGAAGCAATCTATTCAAAACCAAACATTGGACGAAAAAGTGGAATTTGTGAAGCGAGCTCCTGTCTTGATGCTCGATGATATAGGGGCAGAAACGATGTCGACGTGGACACGGGACGAAGTGCTTGGCACAATCCTACAGTACCGTATGGCGGAAAAGCTACCCGTATTCTTTACGTCCAACTTTAATTATGATGAATTAGAACATCATCTTACAACGAGTCAACGTGGAGAAAAAGAGCCTATTAAAGCTGCACGTATTATGGAAAGAATTCGCATGGTCAGCCAGCCATTTAAACTGGGTGGGGAGAACTGGCGGGATTAATTTCTCCTAAAAAAAATGCTTTGTTGAAAGAATTATTCAATTACACTTGCAATTACGCTCAGACTTTTCTATACTATTACACAGTTCAACATTCATAAAATGTTAAAATGCATCGAAGAGGACAATAATTTATTTTTCACCTATCCAGAGAACAAGGGCACGGCTGAAACCCTTGTAGGCAGAAGATAAATTTACCACCTCCAAGCAGCATCAGTGAAATGAAGTAGCTGATGACGGTAGCGGCCCGTTAGCCGATCGAAAGCTTCGGTCTTTTCGCGTTTTTGCGAATGGAAGGAAGAAGGGTGGAACCACGAGCTCAAGCCTCGTCCCTTTAGGGATGGGGCTTTTTTGCGTTCAAAAAAAGAAAGGAAGTCATACACATGCCAGAAAATATTCATTTAACATTTCCAGATGGAGCAGTAAAAGAATTCGAGGATGGCGTCACAACAGAAGAAATTGCAGGCTCCATTAGTCCTGGATTGCGTAAAAGCGCATTGGCAGGGAAAATTGGAGATCAGCTGATCGATTTGAAATCACCAATCCATACAGATGGAGATATTAGTATCATTACGCCAACATCAGATGAAGCATTGGAAATTCTGCGCCATAGTACGGCTCACCTTTTGGCACAAGCCGTCAAACGTAAATTCCCTGATGCTAAACTTGGAATAGGACCTACTATCGAAAATGGATTCTATTATGATATTGATTCACCTACACCAATTACAGCTGAAGACTTACCTGAATTAGAAAAAGAAATGAAACGCATCATCGGTGAAAACTTGCCGGTCATTCGTCACGATGTATCCCGCGCTGAAGCCGAAAAACGTTTTAAAGAAATAGATGATGAATACAAATTGGAACTTCTTGAAGCAATTCCTGAAGATCAACAAGTGTCCATTTATGAACAAGGAGAATTCTTCGACCTATGCCGTGGTATTCACGTCCCGTCTACAGGTAAACTAAAAGAATTTAAATTGTTAAGCATTGCAGGAGCTTATTGGAGAGGAAACTCTGATAACAAAATGCTACAGCGTATCTACGGAACAGCTTTCTTCAAAAAAGACGAGCTGAAAGAACACTTGCGTATGCTCGAAGAAGCGAAAGAGCGTGATCACCGTAAAATCGGTAAAGAATTGAATCTCTTCACGAATTCACAAAAAGTTGGACAAGGTCTACCATTATGGTTGCCAAAAGGCGCAACAATTCGACGTGTAGTAGAGCGTTATATTGTAGATAAAGAAGAAAGACTAGGCTATCAGCACGTGTATACACCGGTACTTGGAAGTTTAGATCTCTACAAAACTTCAGGTCACTTGGATCATTATCAAGATAGCATGTTCCCAATTATGAGCATGGATAACGAAGATCTTGTTTTACGTCCAATGAACTGTCCTCACCATATGATGATTTATAAAAATGGTATTCATTCGTATCGTAACTTGCCACTACGTTTGGCAGAACTCGGCACAATGCACCGTTATGAAATGTCAGGAGCACTTTCAGGTCTTCAGCGTGTTCGCGGAATGACATTGAATGATGCGCATATCTTCGTGCGTCCAGATCAGATTAAAGAAGAGTTTAAACGTGTTGTCATGTTGATCATCGAAGTATATAAAGACTTCAACATCAAAGATTATTCATTCCGTCTATCGTATCGCGATCCTGAAGATACAACGAAATATTTTGATGACGATGAAATGTGGGAACGCGCACAAACGATGTTAAAAGAAGCAATGGATGAGATGGAGCTTCCGTATACAGAAGAAGAAGGCGAAGCAGCATTCTACGGTCCGAAACTGGATGTACAAGTTAAAACAGCAATTGGCATGGAAGAAACACTTTCCACTGCACAACTGGACTTCTTATTACCTGAACGCTTCGACCTTACGTACATCGGGGAAGACGGGAAGCAACATCGTCCAGTCGTCATTCATAGAGGTGTCGTTTCTACAATGGAACGTTTTGTTGCCTTCTTAATTGAAGAATACAAAGGAGCTTTCCCAACATGGTTAGCGCCAATCCAAGTAGAACTCATCCCAGTATCACCTGACGTTCACTTTGATTATGCCGAGGACGTTAAAGAGAAACTGATATTGGCAGGGTTCCGAGTAGACGTAGACAGCCGTGACGAGAAGATTGGCTATAAAATCCGTGAAGCGCAAGTACAAAAGGTTCCGTATATGCTTGTACTAGGAGATCGTGAAATGGAAGCCGGCGAAGTCAACGTTCGTAAATACGGTGAACAAAATTCTGAAAGTATGTCATTCGACGCGTTCCTTGAGCTAATCAAAGAAGACGTGAAGAAAGACTAAAAGAAGAAATAAGCACCTTGGATCTGTTTTTTAGGAATGCTTTCCACTTATTACACAAGGCTTTATGCGGTAGGCGTAGCGATGTGCCAGACAAGGGTTCATCTTGTCTGGGTTCAATCGCGTTAACCAGCCGCAAGCGTTGAAGTGGGGTTATAGCTGTTATTTATTCCGCTTTTCTAAAGTTTTGAAAATAGTAGTTGCAATCCAATGTATAATAAGCTATACTTAAAAAGTTGAATTAATTCAAACATAACCTGTGCATCCGACAATGAGATCTGCAGAGTTATTGACACTTGATACTAAAGATGTTATTATTAATAAGGTTAACTGAATACAGTTTGTGGTATAAGAAGAGGCTACCCGCTTCTCACCTGATCGACGCAATGAAGTTGTTGCCAGGTTAGCACAATAAGTTTATATCTATGCGTACTAGCATAGTATACTTACGCGGGTAGACAAATCATATTTGTCTACTTTTTTTATTTTGTAAAATGAATAGACCTATGGGACTTTGAAATCGGAATGTCCGATATACCAAAACATGTATTCACGAGACAATATTCGGAGGTGGATTACTATTAGCAAAGACATGTACGTAAATGATGGTATCAGAGCACGTGAGTTGCGATTAATTGATCACAACGGCGAACAACTCGGTATCAAAACACGTAATGAAGCTTTAGATATTGCTGCTCAAGCAAACCTGGACTTAGTTCTTGTTGCTCCACAAGCGAAGCCCCCAGTAGCTCGTGTTATGGACCATGGAAAGTTCAAGTTCGAACAGCAAAAGAAAGAGCGTGAAGTACGTAAGAATCAAAAGATCATCAACGTAAAAGAAGTTCGACTTAGCCCTACAATTGATGAGCATGATTTCCAAACGAAACTTCGTAACGGAATCAAGTTCCTTGAAAATGGGGATAAGGTAAAAGCTTCGATTCGTTTCCGCGGTCGTGCGATTACGCACAAAGAAATTGGCCAACGAGTACTTGATCGCTTTGCAGAAGCTTGCAAAGAAGTTGCAACTGTTGAAGTTAAACCAAAAATGGAAGGTCGGAGCATGTTCTTAATACTTGCCCCACTTGCCGAGAAACAGTAAGAGTAACAGTAACACGAACAATTTAGGAGGAACAGAACATGCCAAAAATGAAAACTCACCGCGGTTCCGCGAAACGTTTCAAAAGAACTGGATCTGGTAAATTAAAACGTGGCCGTGCTTACACAAGTCACCTATTTGCTAACAAATCTACGAAGGCTAAGCGTCACTTACGTAAGTCTTCACTAGTTTCTTCAGGCGATTACAAGCGTATTCGCGAAATGCTAACAAACATGAAGTAAGACCGAACACACACTTATAGGATAAGCAGGAGGTAATGCACTATGCCACGCGTAAAAGGTGGAACAGTAACGCGCAAGCGTCATAAAAAAGTATTGAAATTAGCAAAAGGTTATTTTGGTTCAAAACATAGACTTTATAAGGTAGCAAACCAACAGGTAATGAAATCTTATAACTATGCTTACCGTGACCGTCGTAACAAAAAACGTGATTTCCGTAGACTATGGATTACACGTATCAACGCGGCTGCTCGTGTGAATGGTATTTCATACAGCACATTAATGCACGGCTTGAAAGTAGCTGGCATCGATGTTAACCGTAAGATGCTTGCAGAACTTGCAGTGACAGATGCACCAGCATTTGCACAACTTGCAGAAACAGCAAAAAAATCTGTAGCAAAATAAGATGAACCAAAATCCACTTTCGTTTTCATTCTTATATGGAAATGAAGGTGGATTTTTTCGTATGGAGGAATGGCTGAAATGGCGCAAACTCTATTGATTTATATGGTCATCCTGTCACTCTGGGCATTTGGGGCAATGGGATACGATAAAAGACAAGCTCAAAAGAAAAAGCAACGTGTGCCAGAACGAAACTTATGGCTACTAGCATTGCTTGGCGGTGGAGTGGGTGCGTACTTTGGCATGCAATTCTTTCATCACAAAACAAGAAAGACCAATTTCCGTATTGGATTTCTACTTCTAATGATGATTGATATCGTGTTGCTACTTGCTATATATGGTGTGAAATTGCCAACAACAATGACATTTTGATATAAAAAAGCGGAAATAGCTTTTCTAAGCTATTTCCGTCAACTCAAGATTTCATTAATTGTTCAATGGGGTTCTTCCAATTGATCTCGGCATGAGGATAATTCGTCCGTACTTCGGATTCAAGGAAATGAAAGTCCTCTTTCGTCATACCTTGTAACTTTGCTTCATTTTTCACCCAAATGAAAATGGAAACAACATCAAAGGAATCAGTCGTGGTGCCTAGATATTTCTCACCTTCAAACATCGCACCTTTATACGTAATAAAGAAGTTTTTACGGATGTTTTTAACGTCATCATAAAAATAATATTGTTCTTTTTCATACGCTTCATCCAGCTTTCGCTTAGCGTCTGTCAAATAGCGAATTCCGGCATAAAATAAATAAATCACAAGTGCTATAATAAAGACGCGGATCAATAAAACCATGAAATCAGCTCCTGCAAACGATATAGTACTTTACTATACGGATGAGCATGAGAAAAGGATTCATTTTATAATAAAATGGTGGAGGGAATTTGAATGAAATTACATCAACTATTTGAAATGCAAAGAGCGCTCGATACATATATTCAAAAAAATCATCAAACGAATGAGACGTTTACTGAAAGAGGTTTGGCATTAGTAGTCGAACTTTCGGAGTTAGCTAACGAAACACGTTGTTTTAAATTCTGGAGCACAAAAGGTCCTTCAGCAGATGACGTCATTTTAGAAGAATATGTAGATTCTATTCATTTCTTATTGTCTTTAGGAATCGAAAAAAGCTTTGACGGATTGGAAGAATGGCCAGCAGGTGAGGCTACAGATCAAAATCTGACACAACAATTCATTCAAACAGGCCAATCTATTTATGCATTTTTGGATTCATTAACATTTGATGATTATAAAAAAATCTGGGTGAACTACGGTGTGCTTGCGAATACGCTCGGATTTACTGAAGAACAAATTATTCAAGCATATATTGATAAAAATGAAGAGAACTACGCACGCCAAAGAAGTGGATATTAAACAGTACCATTCACTTCATCGTAATTTTAACTATAGTAAGAATTTCATAAATAAATAAATTGACAAAAAGACTGTTTTGATAATAAAATTAATATAATACAGGTCATACAGGGGGTATTTCGTTGAACGAATGGAGTAAGGATGATTTTGGATTGCGTTTAAAGGCACTGAGAGAACGTCGAGGACTATCGATGATGGCATTTGGCGCGGCAATCGGCACATCGGCTAGCCGAATTAAAGATTGGGAGCGTGGTAAGAACGCACCGTCCGCTGCATGGATCGCTAAAATTTCAGAGCGTTTTTCTGTTTCTACCGATGAGTTAATTATGGGTGAGGTAACATTTACTCCATACTTCAAAGCAACAGGTAATACAGTAGAATCACTCTATGATCGTCTTCGTGAAACGATGAATGTCGAAACCTCTGGTAAATGGCCAACAGAAATTGATGAGCTATATGCAGAAATCGACGCGGTGAATAAAGAGAAGTATCGCAGCGGAAAAGGACGTCGTTCGGCTGAAAAAGAGCTGATGGAGTTAGCTATCCGTCTTCCTAAGAAAGATGTACTAGAACTACTAGAGCTTGCTAAATATAAAAGACGTACACTATAAAACGATGTCCCTTGAAGTAATTACACTTCGAGGGGCATCGTTTTTACATAGACCTGACGTTTAAAAATATAAGTGGGATAAGCATAGAGGGTACGAAGGGATTGAAGTTCCAGTTGGCGGACGCTTTCCCATGCGCCTGCGGGAAGAGCTGAAACGAAGAACGGCTTTTGCGAGTAAAAGCGAAGCGTTAGGAGCACATCTTTGCACCTCACCGCCAACTCCCGCTTCCATCCTACTTTGATAGTGCTAGTACTTAGATCACTCACTGTAAGTGGTGAGTTATTGTTTTGTCTTAACCTCTTTAGTTTCAAGTTGTACAGTTCAAAACTCATTACAACACTTATTTTAATGCACAACAAAAAGTATCACTTACTCACATTGCAAGGGATTGGCTCGTAGGAGGGGCTCTGGGAGGATCAGTGGGACAGGTGAAACACCCAGCGAGCGAAGCGAAGGGGTGTGGTTCACCGCCCACCCTCCAGAAAGCGTCCCCTCCGAAGCGCAAATCCCCACCCCTAACACCTCGTCAACCACCCCCATTATTCCCAAATAATTAATAATCAAATAGCGTGAAATATAGGAAAATAGAAAGAAATGCGTTATGATAGAATCGTAGATAAACCCAAGGAGGATGAATTGATTGAAAGCATTCGTTCATGAAAATGGTGAGTTGCACTATACAGATATCGCCGATCCCTCAGCTGGAAACGGTGAAGTAATTGTCGCATTGAAAACGGCAGGACTCAATCGGCGTGATACTGCTATACCTAAACGACGTGGAGACGCTAAAGAACCATTGGCATTAGGCTCAGACGGCGCAGGTACGATCGAATCAATCGGAGAAGGTGTAACCGGTTGGAATGTTGGAGATGAAGTCATTATCAATCCATCACTTCGATGGTTCGAAGAAAGCGATGCGCCACCGGCTGAATTTGATATTCTAGGTATGCCGGATCATGGTACGTTTGCTGAGAAGATTTGCATTTCCTCAGAACAGCTAGAGAAAAAGCCATCACATCTTACATGGAATGAATCTGCAGTCATCGCTCTAGCAGGGCTTACAGGTTATCGAGCATTGGTGACGAGGGGCCGTATAGAAGAAGGACAAACCGTCTTTATTCCTGGAGCAGGAAGTGGAGTCGCGACCTATATGATTCAATTTGCGAAGAAAATGGGAGCGCGTGTTATCGTATCTTCAAGAAGTGAAGATAAAAGAAAACACGCAATAAAAATTGGTGCAGATGTAGCGCTTGATACGAATAGTGATTGGCCAACAGAACTAAAAGATGAACGTGTGGATCTTGTGATTGAGAGTGTGGGAAGAGCAACATTCAATCGTTCTCTTGAAATTCTTAAAAAAGGTGGTCGGATCGTAGTGTTTGGTGCAACGACAGAAGATACCGTCGAACTGAACTTACGCGAATTCTTTTATGGTCAGTATTCGTTACTAGGCACTACGATGGGAAGTCGTGAAGAATTACGGGATATGTTAGCATTAGTTGAAGAACATCAAATTCATCCTGTGATTGATTCAGTGATCCCTCTTAAAAAAGCAAATGAGGCATTTACTAAGCTAGATGACAGTGTACAATTCGGTAAAATCGTTTTGGCCATTTCGAATTAAACAATATAACCGGTATAGAAAGGCAGTGGAAGTAGTGACGAAAGAAGTAAAGACACTGACAGATTTGGAAATTGCTTCAAAAGCAACTATGCAACCAATTGAAGACATTGCAGACAAAGCAGGAATTCCATTGGATGCGCTAGAGCTATATGGTAAATACAAAGCGAAAATCAATGTAGACCTCATTCCAAAACAAACTTCACAAGCCAAAGTTATACTCGTAACTGCTACAAGTCCAACACCGGCTGGAGAAGGAAAATCGACAGTGACTGTTGGTCTTGGTGACGCACTTTCCCGTTTAGGTAAGAAAACAGTGGTTGCATTACGTGAACCTTCATTAGGACCGGTAATGGGTGTCAAAGGTGGAGCAACGGGCGGTGGCTTCTCACAAGTACTGCCTATGGAAGACATCAATCTGCACTTCACTGGAGACCTTCATGCCATTACAACGGTTAATAATGCGTTGAGCGCTATGATTGATAACCATTTGCATCAGGGGAATGTGTTACACATTGATCCTCGCCGCATTACTTGGAAACGCGTCATGGATATGAATGACCGTGCGCTTCGTCATGTGACAATTGGTTTAGGTGGGCCATCACAAGGCGTGCCACGCGAAGATGGCTTCGATATTACAGTTGCATCTGAAATCATGGCTGTATTCTGTCTGGCGACTAGTTTGCAAGACTTGAAAGAGCGCTTGTCCGATATTGTGATTGGCTATACGTATGAAAAAGAAGCTGTGACTGTGCGTGATTTAGGTGTAGAGGGTGCGTTGACGCTTCTGCTTAAAGATGCATTCAAACCCAATCTCGTCCAAACGATCGAAGGTACGCCAGCTTTAATTCACGGTGGCCCGTTTGCAAATATTGCGCATGGTTGTAATTCATTGATCGCAACGAATACAGCGCGTAATCTGGCTGACTATGTCGTGACGGAAGCAGGATTCGGATCGGATTTAGGCGCAGAAAAGTTTATGGACATTAAAGCACGCATCGGTAAATTCCAACCGGATGCAGTCGTTCTTGTGACAACAATTCGTGCGCTCAAAATGCATGGCGGAGTAGCCAAGCAGGAATTAAAAGCTGAGAATAGTCAAGCTGTAGAAAATGGTTTAGTCAATTTGGAAAAGCATGTTGAGACGATTCTATCGTTCGGAGTGCAGCCTGTCGTCGCGCTTAATCGTTTTGTAGGGGACTCCGATAATGAATTGCAGAAAGTCCAGAAGTGGTGCCAGGATCATGACGTGAAAATGGCTTTAACTGATGTCTGGCAAGACGGTGGAGCAGGCGGGGAAGCATTGGCAAAAGAAGTCCTAAAAGTGATGGAAGAGCCAAATAATTTCGCACCGATCTATGAAGTAGAGCAATCAGTAGAAGAAAAACTTACAGCGATTGTTCAAAAAGTATATGGTGGCACGGGCATCGTATTGACCGATCAAGCAAAGAAAGATTTAGCCGAAATCAAAAAGAATGGCTGGGATCTATTGCCGGTCTGTATGGCGAAGACTCAGTACTCGTTTTCCGACGATCCAAAAAAGTTAGGACGTCCGACAGACTTTTCAATTACAATCCGCAATATTTTACCGAAACTTGGTGCAGGATTCTTAGTTTGTCTAACAGGCGACATCATGACTATGCCTGGTTTACCAAAAAAACCGGCAGCACTCAATATGGATGTCGATTCGGCTGGTAATGCGAAAGGGTTAATGTAATATTCTTCCCATAGTAAAAAATAATTAGCAAAGAGCCATTACGGCTTTTTGCTTTTTTTATCAAAAGTTGATTCATAAAAAGGATGTACAGAAAGTCGTCAACATGACATTCTGTACATCCTTTTTTGTATTCGCAATAATTAAAATATCTTATGATCAACTAGCCATTCACTAACGAAATCCATGATCGACTCAATAGTCCCGTCTTCAAATGGTGATCTTAAGTGGGCTGTTGCAACGAGTTCCAAGAATGATTTACTTCCGCCCAATTGACATAGTGCCAAATAGTCTGTCCATGCTTCGTCAAAATCGTTTAGTGAGCGTTGCCAAAATTGGAGAGCACAGATTTGCGCCAAAGCATAATCAATATAATAAAACGGTACTTCATAGATATGACCTTGTCTCTGCCAAAAACCGCCGTGTTCCAAATAGGGATGTCCATCATAATCCCGATTAGGTAAATACAAGTTCTCAAGATCCTTCCATACGGCTTTGCGTTCACTTGGTGTCATTTCAGGATGGTCATAAATGCGTTGTTGAAACTCATCCACCGCCACTCCATAAGGTAAAAACAATACACTTTCAAGTAAGTGCGCATAGCGATAACGTTCTGCATCACTGCCAAAAAAGTGATCCATCCAGAACCAAGTGAAAAACTCCATACTCATGGAATGAATTTCTGCTGCTTCAGTCGTTGGCCATATATATTCAGGGATGCCAATCGAACGACTAGAATAAACTTGGAACGCATGGCCTGCTTCATGTGTCAAAACATCAATATCACCTGAAGTTCCATTAAAGTTAGAGAAGATAAACGGTGAATCATAATTTTCTATAAATGTACAATAGCCGCCAGCTTCTTTGCCCTTTTTTGCTACCAAATCCAATAAGTTTTTTCGTTTCATATAATCGAAAAAGCGTCCGGTTTCACGCGATAACTCCTGATACATTTTTTGCCCATTTTCTAAAATCCATTCAGGAGAACCTTTAGGTTGAGGGTTTCCCTCAGCGTAATGCAATGGTTCATCATAAAACTTCATCTGAGAAATGCCTATTCTTCTACTTTGCATAGCTCGAATCTTCTCGGCTAATGGCACTACATGTGTTCGAATCTGATTACGGAAGTTTTCCATCATATGTGCATCATAGCCGATTCGATCCATACGTATGTATCCGAGTTCTGTAAAGCTCTTAAATCCGAGCTTTGTAGCAATTTCATGACGTACTGCCACGAGTCGATCAAAAATCCTGTCGAAATGATCTTCGTTTGACGCATAAAAATCAGCCGTAGCAATCATAGCGTCTTTTCTAACCGTACGATCGAGTGACTCTTTAAAGGGTCCAAGTTGTGCCAATGTCAACATTTCGCCTTGGAATTCGATTTGTGCAGAAGCGACAAGGGTGGAGTATTCAGAAACTAGTTTATTTTCTTGTTGTAAAAGTGGCAAGACTTCATCAGAATATGAATGAACGGCATTCTCCGCAAGTTTAAATAGCTGTGGACCCCATCTCTCTTCCAATTGTGCTCGGAAGGGTGTGGTGATGACGGCTTGGTAATAATCGCTTTGCAAAGCTTGGAATTGTGGTCCAATCTCATCAAAATAATCCCGTTCATCTTGATAGAAGCTGTCATTCGTATCAACCGAAGAACGTATATACATGATGTTTTCTGCCGTACTGTAATCACTCGTCAACATGTTTATATGCTCCATAATTTTGGCTTGATCTTCGAATGAGTTTGCCTGCTTAAACTGTTCAAGTGCCGTCTTAAATTCTATTTGTAGTTTTTCAATATCTGGGCGAGTATACTCGTAATCTTCAAAAGTAAGCATTGTACTCCTCCTAGTTCGTATATAGTGTGACTATCCCTTCATTTTCTAGCAACCAGTAAAGAAAAGCAAACAATTAACCAAAAATGACGTTCATAAATTGCCACAATCTTATGAAATGATGTAGGATAGAGAGAGTAAACTCTAAGTGAGCGGGAAGAAGGAGAAATTTAATGCAAATTTTAAATGGTAAAGTACAAGAATTGGTCGATCCAACAGGTATTATCGATGGTCAGCGCTACGAATTTCTATTGACAGTTAAGTTCGATGAAGAAGATGAACTGTTCAATGAAGAGGGTACTGGCTTACGTTTGCTATATTCTGTGAAGGATGGCCAGCGAAAGATGTTAACATACCAATTTTATGAATTGGCAACGGAAAGTCCATTTGACGTTGAGTGGGACGAAGAAGAACAAGCGTCAGCAGAGCAATACTGCATGGAACATTTCCCTGAAATCTGAATACAAAATAGATGTTATTCTCTTTAGAATAGGGGATAATAGACTAGAGAAATATAAGTGGTACACCCCAATAGCTTTTCATTAAAGAATTAATTATAGGAGTGTTTTAAATGAATCAAGAAATAGTGGATATTACGATTATCGGCGGAGGCCCAACTGGATTATTTTCTTCATTCTACGCGGGAATGCGTGAGATGTCTGTCAAAATTATCGATAGTTTGCCACAGCTGGGCGGCCAATTGATCGAACTATATCCTGATAAATACATTTATGATGTAGGCGGATTCCCTAAAATTTTGGCGAAGGATTTGGTGGCAAACTTAGTGACACAAGCGCACTATGCAAAGCCTGAGATTTGTTTAGGTGAAGCAGCGATGTCCATCGAAAAGAAGGACGATCACTTTGTTTTAACGACGGATAAAGGACAGCATTTGACACGTACCATTTTATTGACTGCAGGAATAGGAGCTTTTCAACCGCGTAAAATCGGATTGAAAGAAGAACCTACTTTTGAAGGCAAGACATTACACTATGGTATCAAAGACTTGTCTATGTTTAAAGATCAAAATATTTGTGTTTGTGGTGGGGGAGACTCTGCACTGGACTGGGCATTAATGCTTGAAGATATCGCAAGTCAGGTAACACTTGTTCACCGTAGAGAACGTTTCACTGCGCATGAAACAAGTGTCAATCAACTGCGCGCGTCTAGTGTCAATGTTTTAACTTCGCATGCTGTAAGTGAGTTACAGGGCGACGGAGACACATTGGATAAAGTTGTACTGAAAGAAAAAGACGGTAGCGTGAAAGAACTTGAATTCGATCATGTTGTAGTTAACTACGGCAATATTTCCTCACTCGGCCCATTGAAAGACTGGGGATTAGAAATGGATCGTAATTCTATTAAGGTTAACTCTCGCATGGAGACGAATATCGAAGGCATTTATGCAGCTGGTGATGTCACAACATACGATGGCAAAGTGAAATTGATTGCGGTCGGTATGGGCGAAGCACCTGTTGCAATTAGCCACGCGAAAGCGTTCCTAGATCCGAAGGCAAAAGTACAACCGTTGCACAGCACGAGCATATTCGGTTAATAAAATAGTAAGCACCTTGTATGGAGAGTTTTTCACTGTACAAGGTGTTTTTTTACAAGGACGATAAAAGGCTATCCCGAGATAATTCTCGAGATAGCCTTTTTCATTGTGAGTCGATGATCACTTTGTCGTTTCAGAATCAGCGACTTTGACCAGTTGTTTACCTAAATTTGTTCCATCGAATAAACCAAGAAACGCATCTGGAATATTATCGAAGCCTTCAACAATCGTTTCTTCATACTTCAATTTACCTTCAGAAAGCCATGTACCTAAATCAGTTGATGCAGTAGCGAAGTCTGCCGCATAATCTCCTACGGTAAAGCCTTTCATCAAAGCACTTGTTTTGATCATCGTAGATTGAATACGAGGACCTACGTCTTGTCCTTCTTTATTGTAAGAGGAAATAGCGCCGCATAGTGCAATTCGTGCATGTTTATTAAGTAATGTGAAGACTGCATCCGTCACTTCACCGCCTACATTATCGAAATAGACATCTACACCGTCAGCTGTAGCTTTAGCTAAGTCTTCTTTGAAGCTATCTAGTTTATAATTGACTGCCTCATCAAAGCCGAGTTCATTTTTCAAGTACTCGATCTTCTCCTGGGAGCCTGCAATTCCGATTACTTTAGCACCTTTCATTTTGGCGATTTGGCCCACAACTGAACCAACTGCTCCGGCAGCGCCAGAAACGACGACTGTTTCACCTTCTTGTGGCTTACCTATATCGAGTAACCCGAAGTATGCAGTTAGGCCTGTCATGCCAAGAATACCTAAATGTGTAGTGATAGGGGCGATATTTGGATCGATTTTACGTACTTCTTTCTCAGCAGCTGCCGTATATTCTGCCCAATTCAAGTTCCCAACAACAAAATCTCCAGGTTTGAATGAATCAGAAGTAGACTTTGTAACTTCACCAACAACCCCACCGGTAATCACTTCATCTAGTTTAAAAGGCGGAATATAAGATTTTGCATCTATCATTCTTCCTCGCATGTACGGATCAACAGATACATATAGCGTACGAACAAGAACTTCATTGTCTTTTAGCTCAGGCATAGGTTTTTCTACAAAATTGAAGGCTTCCATAGTAGGCAAGCCTTTCGGTCGGTTTGCTAAATGAATTTCTCTTTGCATTTCTTGTGTCATAGTAATTCCTCCAGTTTTATCTACATTTCAACTTATCAACTAACTAATAGTAAGCTTAAGTACAAGGTTACTAGCATGCAGTATGGATGTCAATTAATTGCACTGACATGAAAAGGTCATCAGGATTCATTTAAATGAGTCGATTAATGAATATTCAATAATGATTTGAGTGGACATTTTCTTGACGTCAAAGTAGAGTAGAGACGTAGACTTTCAGAAAAATTAATGATCTAGCTGTAAAGGAGCTAACCAAATGAAAAAGGTTTTGGTTGTAGAAGATGAAAAGTCAATAGCTACTCTTTTGCAATACAACTTGGAGCAGGCAGGATACACTGTTTACATAGCCCGAGATGGTAATGCAGCAATTTCGATGACTCTTTCTGAAGAACCAGATTTACTATTGCTCGATATTATGCTGCCCGGAATGGATGGCATGGATGTATGCAAAAAACTTCGCCAGGAAAAGATTCATACACCTATTTTAATGTTGACGGCAAAAGGCGATGAATTTGATAAAGTCCTTGGACTGGAACTTGGAGCAGATGACTACTTAACAAAACCATTCAGTCCACGAGAAGTACTTGCCCGTGTGAAAGCGATCTTGCGCAGAATAGAGTTACAGGATTCTATTCAAGGAAAAGAATCGGAAGCTGAACTTAGTCATGGAAGTTTACTAGTTCATCCAGAAAGAATTGAAGCCTTTTTAGATGGAAGCCCATTAGAATTAACACCAAAAGAATTTGAACTCCTTTTATACTTAATGCGACATTCAGGAAAGGTACTACACCGCGAGCAGTTGTTAAATGCGATATGGAACTATGACTACACTGGAGATTCTAGGATCGTAGATGTTCATATCAGTCACCTGAGGGAAAAAATCGAACCCGATACAAAAAGTCCAGTCTATATTAAGACTGTCAGGGGATTTGGTTATAAATTTGAAGAAGTAACAAACTAAATACTGTAGATACATACGTAGGCTGAAGTCGAATCCATATAGGATTGCGTCTTCGGCTTTTTATTATTCCCTCTTAGGTTTTAAAAATCTAGAGTAGTATCTATTTATACAGAACCTTTACAGAACCTTTACGTTTCATCCATCACTCTTTAATATCCATTGCTTATAGTAAAGAAGCAGTAGAGAGTTATTACTAAAACGATAAATCCTAGGGGGCACAGTGATGAGGAAACGTAATCGAATAACTGTATTGGCATTTGTTTTAATTTGTACGTGGGTAATCGCGGCTTGTAGTAGTACGAAAGCGAGCGATAGTGAAAAAGAAGAAGCAAAACAAGAAACTGAACCCATCACGGCAGTAGGGTCAAGTGCACTACAACCTTTAGTAGAAGCAGCAGCACAGCAGTATTCGGCAAAAAATCCAGGGTCCGTTATTAATGTCCAAGGTGGAGGGAGCGGAACTGGTTTAAGTAAAATTAGCGAAGGTGCAGTAGATATTGGCAACTCGGATATATTCGCAGAAGAAAAAGAAGGCGTGGACGCGACGAACTTAGTCGATTATAAAGTGGCGGTTGTTGGAATGGGTCCAGTAAGTCATCCAGATACAGGCGTTGAAGACGTTACCACTGAAGAACTACTTGGAATCTTTACAGGAGAAATCAAAAACTGGAAAGAGCTTGGTGGAATCGATCAAGAGATTATTGTCATCAACCGTGCAAAAGGATCTGGGACACGGGCTACTTTTGAAACCATTGCGTTGCAAGGAAAACAACCAATCGAGGCACAAGAACAAGACTCTTCGGGGACGGTACGAAAGATTGTCAGTGAAACACCGGGAGCAATCAGCTATTTAGCATTTTCTTATTTCGATCAAACGACTACAGCTCTACAGGTTAATGGTGTTGCGCCAAACCAAGAAAACGTGGAGTCAAATACATGGGAAATTTGGGCTTACCAGCATATGTATACAAATGGAGAAGCAACAGGTCTCGCCAAGGACTTGATCGATTATATGCTTTCGGATGATGTACAAGAAACACTCCTTCCTGAAATGGACTACTTACCGGTAACGGGGATGCAAGTAGAACGAGATGCGGAAGGAACTATCACGAAAAAATGATAGAAACTTGCACTTCTCTCCACTCTTGAAAGGAGCGTACATGATGGCGAAGATGATCAAAGAGACGGAACATCCATTGTATAGAAAAAGTAATAAAATGCGTATGGAGCGAATTGGTAAATGGCTTACCTTTCTCTCAGTGGCTTTGACTGCAACCATCACTGCAGCGATTCTATTTCTAGTTTTTTCGAAAGGTGTATCTACGTTCATCATAAATGATGGAAGTGTTAAAGACTTTTTCACAGGTACGACTTGGAACCCAGCGGAAGTAAATTCCCTGGGTCAGCCTATTATTGGGGCCTTACCATTTTTAGCAGGTTCATTAGCGGTTACAGGAATATCCGCCCTAATTGCGGGACCGCTTGCCATTGGCGCAGCCATTTTCATGAGCGAGATTGCGCCAAATGCGGGCAAGAGAATCATGCAGCCAGTGATCGAGTTGTTAGTAGGTATTCCTTCCGTTGTCTATGGATTTATCGGATTAACTGTCGTCGTTCCTTTTTTACGCGGTCTATTTCCAGGTAGCGGATTTGGTATTGCTGCGGGGACTATTGTGCTATCGGTCATGATCTTACCGACAGTTACGAGTTTAGCACTGGATGCTATTCAGGCGGTGCCACGTTCATTACGCGAAGCGTCACTGGCGCTTGGTTCAACAAGATGGCAAATGATTTGTAAAGTGGTATTGAAAACAGCGAAACCCGGCTTAATGATGGCTGTCATTTTTGGAATGGCGCGAGCATTTGGTGAAGCCCTAGCTGTACAGATGGTCATTGGGAATGCTTCTGTCATCCCGCATTCATTGTTTGAACCGGCCTCTACAGTCACTAGTATTTTAACGATGGGCATGGGATATACAGTGATGGGACAAGCAGAAAATAATGCACTTTGGTCACTAGCGCTTGTACTTTTACTGATGTCGCTTTTCTTCACGATCACCGTGCGAATGATTGGAAAGGGGAAAAGTAGCTAATGTCTGCTAAAAGGAAAGATCAACTCGCCACGGCTGGATTATATGTCATTGTAGGCATCATCATTACAGTTTTGGCAGGATTGCTTGGATTTGTCTTTGTAAAAGGTATACCTCAACTTAGTTGGCAATTCATCACGTCTCCACCTCAGATTTTCAAAGAGGGTGGGGGGGTAGGACCACAACTATTTAATTCCTTTTACTTACTAGTTTTGACACTTATTATTTCGGTGCCGATTGCAATTGGGGCTGGTATTTATTTAGCGGAGTATGCAAAAGACCACTGGGTCATACGTTGTATTCGCGTACTGATTGAAGTGCTGTCTTCATTACCTTCCATAGTGGTAGGATTATTCGGATTTCTCTTCTTCGTTTTGTATATGGGATGGGGTTTTTCCATTTTATCAGGTGCCTTCGCACTTTCGGTATTCAATTTGCCATTACTCGTGCGAGTCATTGAGCAGTCTATTCATAACGTGCCGAAATCACAGCGCGAAGCAGGCTGGGCGCTTGGTTTTTCAAAATGGGAAACCATTACGACCATCATACTTCCGGCGGCACTACCTGGCATTGTGACCGGTGTCATACTGGCATCAGGAAGAGTATTCGGAGAGGCGGCCGCCTTGATTTATACAGCGGGAATGAGCACACCAATTATAGATTTCACCAATTGGAATCCGTTGTCACCAACATCTCCTTTAAATCCATTTAGACCGGCTGAAACCATGGCGGTTCACATTTGGAAAATTAATGGTGAAGGAATTATGCCGGACGCAGCGGCAATCTCTGACGGCGCGGCGGCATTATTGATCATCTCGATTTTATTCTTTAATTTCACATCACGCTTTATCGGGAACTTGTTGTTTAAAAAAATGGGTGCTAACTAAAAGGAGGATCTTTATGCAATCGGTCGCTTTACAGCCTGTCACAATGAGGACGAATAGCATTAAACTAGCTGACAGTCCCGACTTACAACACAGTTCCGTGTTACAAACTACTGATTTATCGGTATATTATGGTGGGCATTGTGCTGTGGATCAAGTCAGTCTATCATTTCCAAAACAATCCGTCACGGCATTAATCGGTCCGTCGGGCTGTGGGAAATCCACTTTTCTGCGTTCTATTAATCGGATGAATGATGATATCGACTCCTGTCGTACAAAAGGAGCGATCTATTACGAAGGGGTAGATCTGCACTCACCCCATGTAAATTTACATGAAATACGTAAACAGATTGGAATGGTATTTCAAAGACCCGTACCGTTTGCCAAATCTATTTTTAAAAACGTAGCAGCTGGACCCATGCGCTACGGAGTGAAAGATAAGAAGGAATTACAAAGAATTGTAGAAGAGAATCTGAAAAAAGCGGCACTATGGGAAGAAGTAAAAGATCAATTACATACATCTGCTTTGCGCCTTTCAGGTGGGCAGCAACAACGTCTTTGTATCGCTAGAGCACTTGCACTGCAGCCGAGCGTTTTATTACTAGATGAACCTGCATCTGCACTTGATCCAGTCTCGACAGCAAAAATCGAAGAACTGATTTCACAATTAAAAAAAGACTATACGATTGTGATCGTTACACATAATATGCAGCAAGCCGCACGGATCTCGGATGAAGTAGCATATTTTTATATGGGGCGAGTCATTGAGCATGGACCCACTGAACAAATTTTTACTAATCCACGTCATGAACAAACCGCACATTATATGAACGGACGCATTGGATAGGGGAGATTGAAATGAATGTAGTGGAAACTATCGAACAATCAGTCATACAAACAGAAAATCTGCAATTCTATTATGATACTCACCATGCACTAAAAGATATCAATCTGAAGTTTGAAGAGAAGAAAATCACTGCGCTTATAGGGCCATCAGGATGTGGAAAATCAACTTTTTTGCGGACAATGAATCGTATGAACGATTTAATTCCTGGAGTGAAGACCGAAGGAGCAATTTGGATCGGTAAAGAAAATATAACAGAATCATCTATTGATCCAGTAGAATTGCGAAAGAAGGTTGGAATGGTATTTCAACATGCATCTGTCTTTCCGGTATCGATTTATGAAAACATTGCGTATGGGCCTCGTATTCATGGAGAAAGAAATAAAAAAGTACTGGATGAAATTGTGGAAGAGAACCTGCGCGCAGCTGCTTTGTGGGACGAAGTAAAAGATCACTTAGATCAGTCTGCTACAGGACTTTCAGGCGGGCAACAGCAACGCTTAACGATCGCACGAACTTTAGCGACCAAGCCGGAGATATTATTAATGGATGAACCTACTTCAGCTCTAGATCCAATCTCTACTGCTAAAGTGGAGGAACTAATCCAAACGTTAAAAGAGCACTATACGATCATCATCGTCACGCATAATATGCAACAAGCCGCACGAATATCTGATTTCACAGCTTTCTTTCTAAATGGTGAAGTAAAAGAGTATGGACAGACAGCGGCAATATTTAATAACCCATTAAATTCTGAGACGAAAGATTATATTGCAGGCAAGTTTGGTTAAATGGTTGCAGAGCAACAAATGGAAACTAGCGTAAGTCGTTACATAATAAAGTAAAAAGCCAGCTCCTATAAGAGGATGCTGGCTGTTCATGTATTAAGAAATGGTTTCGTGCGTGCGTGCTGCTTCAATTTTTGCCATTCGTGCGTCGTATTCATCCACTGTCATATCGTGTTCCACAAAATAACGGTTACGAGGATGTGTACGGCAATCGTCTGAACAACTGCGCATATAGAAGTGCTCGTTCTCTTCTGAGCATAGAATTTTCGCATTACACTCCGGGTTTGCACAGTTTACATAGCGTTCACATGGTGTGCCGTCAAAATGATCGCGGCCTACGATGACATGTTCTACTTGGTTAATTGGAACTGCAATACGCTCATCAAATACGTAGCATTGACCGTCCCATAACTGTCCTTTTGCTTTAGGGTCTTTACCGTAAGAAACGATACCGCCGTGCAAATGGGCTACATCTTCGAATCCTTCACGTTTCAACCAGCCAGTGAACTTCTCACAACGAATCCCACCCGTACAATACGCAAGAATTTTCTTGCCTTCAAGTTGTTCTTTGTTTTCCATTACCCATTCAGGAAGATCACGGAAGTTTTCGATATCCGGGCGGATTGCGCCACGGAAATGACCTAGGTCATACTCGTAATCATTACGAGCATCTAATACAATGGTGTTTTCATCTTGCATTTGCTGTAAGAACTCTTCAGGTTCTAAATATTCACCCGTAATTTCCAACGGATTGACATCTTCAGGTAAGCTAAGATTGACAATCTCTGGACGGAAGCGAACGTGCATTTTCTTGAATGCGTGGCCATCTGTTTCATCAATTTTAAACCATACATCAGCAAAACGTGGATCAGCTTTCATATGCTCCATATACGCATCCGTTTGTTCGATTGTTCCGGAACAAGTACCGTTGATGCCTTCCACTCCTACAAGAATACGTCCTTTTAAACCAGTTTCTTTACAGAATTCCAAATGTGAAGCTGCAAACTCTTCTGGCTCTTCAATTGTTACATACTTATAAAACAATAATACTCGATAGTCTTTCTTTTCCATGTAAATTACCGCCTTCTGTTTGATCTTTGCAATAGACAACAGCCGAGATCGGTGTGTACAAAGGGATCGTGTGTCCCTTGAACCCGAATTTGCAAGAATCGGGCCCAGAATAGTATAGCATAATTTCATTTTCGAGCAAAGGATTCAAAAGTTATTTCACCTAAATGCCCTTTTTGAAAGCGAAACACAACTAAACACAACTAAACACAGCTTTGTATCATCACTAATTTGTTGTATACTAGGAGATGGAAATACTTTCATACATGTCGATTATAATTAAAGATAGCTCATTGTAAAATGTATGAGTTGAATACAGAATACTTTTTGATCGTAAAGGGTATAGTAGTTCTGTCGCTAGTAAACTGTGATGTTCAATCAGTGCTAGGCAGTGAGTAGTAAAGGAGTCCTTTCATGAAAGATTCAAATAAAAGACGTCGATCAGTATGGATCGATAGTGCGTTAATTATCACAATCATAACATTGGTGTCTATTACGCTATTATTAATAGTGAATGTAATGAAAACTAAAGATACTAGCTCTACTAAACAGGTAACACATGAAGTCATACCTGCACCGAAGCAGAAAGTGTCGGTAGAGTCGAGTACATCACCCTACCCAGGTATAAAAAATTTATCTGAGAAAGCCAATGAATCACAGTATCCTTTTGTCATTCGTTATCCGCTAACAGAGTACGATGGCTTTAATCAGCAAGTGTTAGACTCTGTAGATGAATTGAAAACGGCTTATGCCAATAAACAACAAAAGAAAAATAGAGTGTCTAAGTTAGATGTATCTTTTGAAACACTCCAGCATCTTTCGGGAAATTATTCTTTTGTTATGCAAGCTGTTACGTACTTTGCTGATCAAGATAGTCACAAGGAAATACAAACATTTCATATCAATCCTGAAACAGGGGACGAACTAACGATTGAAGATATTGTAGATCATGATCTGGAAAAGCTAAAACGAATTGCGAGTGTAGTGCGTAACGAAATATATCATAGTCCGTCACTGCAAGATGATGTGATTAAGGAAAGTGTATGGCAACCTACTGAACCAATGTGGGTAAACTATCGTAACTTCGCTTTAACAGACGATTCGTTAATTCTTTATTTTGGAACTGGTGAATTCACAAAGAAGCAAGCTGGACCGGCAACAGTAGAAATCCCACTACGAAAATTGAATTCCTTCTTAGCAAAGGAATTCCAAGTGGCGACAGAAGATAATAAGAAAGAAAAAACCATCGCTTTGACGTTTGATGATGGTCCGGATCCAAACTATACAGTCAGGATTTTAGAGACGCTCGAGAAATATAATGCAAAAGCTACATTCTTTATGCTGGGCAATAGAGTTCATTCATATCCTTCAATTGCCAAGAAGGTAGCTGAAGCTGGACATGAGATAGGTAACCATTCTTGGAATCATCCTTCCTTGACAGGGGTTACTGATGTTGCACTTCAAAGTGAAGTGAAAGGTACATCCGATATCATTGAAGCGATAACAGGACAACCTGCAACTGTTTTCAGACCTCCATATGGGGCTGTTGATGATCGAGTACGAGAAAGTACGAAATTACCTGTAGTGTTATGGAATGTGGATACATTAGACTGGGAGCATCATGATCCAGAGCTGTTATTAGAACATGTTATGGAAGCTACCCGAGCAGGAAGTATAATTTTAATGCATGATATTCATAAATCCACAGCAGATGGACTGGACGCAGTACTCGAAAATCTGCAGTCTCAAGGTTATAAATTCGTGACAGTATCTGAAATGGACGATTATTAATGTGAAGTTGTTTCATTGTTTTTGTCTAACAATGGAACAACTTTTGTTTTGTAAAGTCCTATTTACGTATAGAAGTTCATATGCTGTCCAAATAGCTGTAACATATGAAGAAAATAAGTAGTGGTGAACTATTATTAGTACAACACTGCATGATATACTAAACGGAATGAAATCATTGGGGGAACAATTAGCATGGAATGGAGAAATTTATACCGCGGTTTTTTAATGGGCATCAGTGACCTGGTTCCCGGAGTAAGTGGCGGAACGATTGCATTTATATTAGGGATCTATGATCGATTGCTTATTTCGATAAGTGGATTTTTTAGTAAAGACTGGAAGAAACATATAGGGTTTCTCCTTCCTCTTGGTATCGGAATGGGAGCGACGATCATTCTATTCAGTAAAGTGATCTCTTATTTACTGAAGCATTATCATGAACCAACTCAATACTTCTTTTTAGGATTAATTGTTGGTGTCATTCCATTTGTTTCAAAGCAAGCAGGACTGAGAAAGAACTTTAAATTTCATCATATTTTATTGATGGTAGTAGTGGCAGCAGCATTAGCTTCTACAGCTTTTATGAATCCTATTGATCCCATTACGATTACACATTTAACAGTGAAAAATACCGTTATCCTTTTCCTATCGGGCTGGGCAGGTAGTATGGCGATGCTGTTACCAGGTGTCAGTGGATCATTTATTCTACTATTGTTAGGCGTTTATGCCTCAGTCATTACGGCAATTTCAGACTTTAACATACCAATTATCATCGCGACGGGTTGTGGAATAGTCTTTGGGTTTGTAATTAGCAGTAAATTAATACGCTACCTTCTTGCCAATTTCCATACCGGAATGTTTGCCATCATCATGGGATTAATCATCGGTTCGATTTTTGTGATTTACCCTGGCATGCCTGAAAGTGGTACGCCGTTTGTCATGAGTGTTATCGCCATCGTCCTTGGCCTTTTAATTGCCAATATATTAAATGGTGTAGGGGATAAAGCGTAAAATACAAAAACCGCTTGGAGATTTGCTCCAAGCGGTTTTTCATATAATTTTATTGTTCTACAATTGTTGTTGTATTTTCAATATCTACGTCCGCCATCGGAATATCCAATGCTTTCGCTACACCTTCACCGTATTTCGGGTCTGCTAAGTAACAGTGACGAATATGCTTGATTTTGATCTCTTTCGGAGCGTCACCCATATTCCGTGCAGTGTTCTCAAATAAACGCTGTTGCTCTTCTAAGTTCAAAATATTGAACAACTTACCAGGCTGTGTGAAGTAATCATCGTCATCTTCACGGAAGTCCCAGTGATCTGCGTCGCCGTGAATTTTTAGCGGTGGCTCTTTGAAGTCTGGTTGTTCTTGCCACTCACCATAGCTGTTTGGCTCGTAGTGAGTAGTAGAGCCCATATTGCCATCCACACGCATTGCACCATCGCGGTGGAAACTATGGAACGGACATTTTGGTGCGTTAACAGGAATCTGGTGGTGATTGACACCTAGACGATAACGTTGCGCATCGCCATAAGAGAATAGACGAGCTTGTAACATTTTATCAGGTGAGAATCCAATGCCTGGAACGACTGCTGCTGGAGTAAAGGCAGCTTGTTCTACTTCTGCAAAGTAGTTTTCAGGATTGCGATTTAATTCGAATTCACCGACTTCGATTAATGGGAAGTCTTTTTTATACCAAACTTTTGTTAAGTCGAATGGATTGTATGGCATTTCCATTGCTTGTTCTTCTGTCATCACTTGAATGTACATTTTCCATTTAGGAAAATTGCCATTGTCGATATTAGTTAGCAAGTCGCGTTGTGAACTTTCACGATCTGATGCAACTGTTGCTGCAGCCTCTTCATCTGTCATGTTTTCAATACCTTGCTGGGAACGGAAGTGGAACTTCACCCAGTGGCGTTCATTGTTTTCATTAATCATACTGAATGTATGGCTACCGAAACCGTGCATTTCACGGAATGAACGAGGAATACCACGGTCGCTCATGACAATAGTGATTTGGTGTAATGCTTCAGGAAGTCCAGTCCAGAAATCCCAGTTGTTTTTCGGGCTACGTAAGTTTGTACGTGGATCACGTTTTACGGCATGATTCAAGTCAGGGAATTGCAATGGATCACGGAAGAAGAATACAGGCGTATTGTTTCCGACCATGTCCCAGTTACCTTCTTCAGTATAGAACTTCAAAGAAAATCCGCGGATATCGCGCTCTGCATCTGCTGCACCACGTTCGCCTGCAACAGTGGAGAAGCGTGCGAACATCTCAGTCTGTTTACCAATCTCTGAAAATAACTTTGCTTTCGTATACTTTGTAATATCATGCGTTACAGTGAAAGTACCGTAGGCTCCAGATCCTTTTGCGTGCATACGACGTTCAGGAATCACTTCACGGTCGAAGTGCGCTAGTTTTTCAAGTAACCATACATCTTGTAATAGAAGTGGACCTCTTGGACCCGCTGACATAGAGTTTTGGTTATCAACTACAGGTGCACCCGCAGCAGTCGTCAATTTTCTTTTTTGAGAATTATTATCATTGTTATTCAAAATACATTCCTCCTCAGTTGTTGGTTAGTAACCTATGAATACTATTATATCAAAGCTTAATCAAAAAATAAAGCCTTATTTATAATTATTATCAATTAATAATAACTACTAATAAGTACAGGTTATTATGTACTGTATATTTATCATAATTTGTCGCCAACTAATTGTCTAGAAATACGATTTATATTAAGTATAATTGTAGAATGATGTATAATAATGATAGAAAATGTTTCGCATAGAAAGGATATCGATATATGAGCACTATGAAAAAATGGTTTCTTTATGCCATTGTACTAAGCTGTTTATCAGTGGTATTAGTCGCATGCAATGATAAAGAAGAAACAGCACCACCAGAGAAAACACCCGAACTGACTCCTGAAACTCCAGAAGAAGAGGAAGTCATCGTTGCAGCAGTGGATGATGAAGAGTTATATCAAAAAGTAGTGAGTCAGCTAGAACAGGTGGGTTTAACAGTAAGCGAACCAGATGAAGCTGCGATTGATATGTTCAGAGCGGAAAGTGGCATGGTATTAACGATCAATGGAGACGCATTACTTCCATTACATCTCTATAAACTAGATCCCTCTGACAAGCGCCTTGATATAGTTGAAGAAACCGGCAATCTTCCTGTGTATATCGGCAGTAAGACCGAGCAGTTGGCCGTAAAGAATGTAGATCACTTCATTATATATCTCCACAAAGGACATCCTGATTATGATGAGATTATGAAAATAATAGATAACATCTAATTAAAACGACTGGCTTCCTATTTTAAAGGGGGAGCTGGTCGTTTTTTTACATTGGAGGATTATCGTATTGTAAGGAGGCATAGTGAATTTACAAATGATCATAGTAACGTCTTAACCGCTCAAAGCTTTCGTCAATCGCTCATAGTTCTTGCATACCCGCTCTATGGCATGTTCTAACCGCTCATACCTACGAAACACCCGCTCTATAATACTCGTTACCCGCTCAATTTAGTCCTCTTCCTAATAATAGAATATAAAGCATTCGCAACTACAACAGAAATCCCAGCTTACAACCGTAGATTGTAAGAGGAAAATCACTGAAATCGGGTCGAATCTCCATCTTTTACGCGTTGTTACAAAGCCGCCATAACTTCTAGACGATTTCGTCATAAGTTTGCAGATTTGTAACAGGAATATCGTACATAGTTCACGAACTAATTTTCGTTCTGCGTTATTCTAGGTAGTAGAAAGACAGTTCGAAAGGAGATCAACAAAATGTTGGAAGAAGTCTTATTAGCGAGAATCCAATTCGCATCTACTACATTGTTCCATTTCATTTTCGTCCCTTTGTCCATCGGCCTAGCACTGATTATAGCGATCATGCAAACGATGTATGTAGTGAAGAAAGATGAAATCTACTTAAAAATGACGAAGTTCTGGAGTGTTTTCTTTCTGATCAACTTCGCGATTGGCGTAGTGACTGGAATCATTCAAGAGTTTCAATTTGGGATGAACTGGTCGGCTTACTCTAGATTTGTTGGAGACATCTTTGGTGCTCCACTAGCAGTTGAAGCTTTACTAGCATTTTTCTTAGAATCTACGTTTATCGGAATTTGGATCTTCGGTTGGAACAAGCTACCGAAGAAATTACATTTAGCTTGTATTTGGTTAGTATCTATCGGAACGGTCATGTCCGCATTTTGGATTTTGGCAGCTAACTCATTTATGCAAAATCCAACAGGTTATGTATTACAAAATGGCCGTGCGGAAATGAATGATGTGGTCGCCTTGCTGACAAATGAAAAATTATGGGTTGCGTTCCCGCATACGATTTTCGGAAGTTTTGCTACTGGTGCATTTTTCGTAGTCGGTGTTAGCGCATGGTATTTGATTAAAAAACGTAATGTAGACTTCTTTAAAAAGTCTCTGGCAATTTCATTAGTCATCGGTATGTTATCGGGTCTCGGAATTGCATTTACGGGTCACGCACAAGCTCAGTACTTGATGCATGCACAACCAATGAAGATGGCCGCGGCAGAAGCGCTATGGGAAGATAGTGGAGATCCGGCTGCATGGACATTGTTTGCAAAGATTGATGTGGAAAATCGAGAGACAACGAAACGAATTGATATACCTTATATGTTGAGCTATTTAACATACAGTGAGTTTAAAGGGAAAGTACAAGGTATGAACGCATTGGAACAACAAATGATTGAACAGCATGGGGAAGGGGAATATCTTCCACCTGTTAAGACGACTTTCTGGAGTTTCCGTATAATGGTGGTCACAGGCGGTACACTACTTGGGTTAGGTGCACTTGGTTTGTTCCTAATGTTCCGGAAGAAAATTGTTGAGTCCGTTTGGTTCTTACGACTTCTAGTAGTGGGTATCTTCCTACCGTTTATAGGGAATTCATTTGGTTGGATTATGTCTGAAATGGGACGACAGCCATGGGTAGTCAACGGTTTGATGAAAACGGCTGATGGTATTTCACCAAACGTTTCAGCAGGGCAGATTCTGTTTTCACTTATTTCCTTTTCTACCATCTATACGATCCTCGGTATCATCATGGTCGTATTGTTCGTGAAATTCATCCAGCGTGGTCCGGAAGAACAACCGGAAGAGGATGTATCAGCAACAGATCCGTTTGAAACAGGAGGTGCGGGACATGCCATTAAGTGATATTTGGTTTATATTGATCGCTGTCCTATTCATAGGGTTTATCTTCTTAGAAGGATTTGACTTCGGTGTCGGAATGAGTACGAAGTTCTTAGCACGTAATGATTTGGAAAAACGAGTTGTCATGAATACAATTGGACCCGTTTGGGATGCTAATGAAGTATGGCTGATTACTGCGGGTGGTGCGATGTTCGCTGCATTCCCACACTGGTATGCAACAGCATTTAGTGGTTTCTACTTACCGTTTGTTATTTTGTTGCTAGCCTTCATCATACGGGGCGTAGCATTCGAGTTTCGTAATAAGGTCGATTCGAAAGCTTGGGTCAAGACGTGGGACTGGGCAGTATTCATCGGTAGTATTTTACCGCCATTCCTATTTGGCGTGTTCTTCACGAGTTTAATTCGCGGATTACCGATTGATGGAGATATGAACATGTATGCAAGCTTTACTGATTTTGTAAATGTCTACACAGTTATTGGCGGTGTGACGTTTGTTCTGTTATCGTATCTGCATGGTTTGCTGTTCATCGGCTTAAAAACTGTAGGGGAGTTACGTGAGCGAGCAAATGCAACTGCACGTAAAGTGTATGCATTGACTGGTGTATTCCTCATATTGTTTATCATCTTTACGTATTTGGATACAGATGCCTTTGCAGATCATGGCGCTATTTTGATTCCAACGTATGGTCTGGCAGTTATATTGTACGGTTTACTGTTCTTCTTCTTGAAATCAAAACGAGAAGGACTGAGCTTTACGATGACTGGTTTAGTGTTAATCATTATCATGGCTAATTTTTTCATCGCGCTATTCCCGAATGTGATGATCAGTTCAATGGATCCTGCATTTAATATGTTGATTGCAGATGCGGCTTCAGGAGACTATTCATTGAAAATCATGACGATCGTAGCGTTTACTATGGTGCCAATCGTTTTGGCGTATACAATTTGGAGTTATTACGTGTTCCGTAAACGGTTGACAGGTGATAAGGAGCATCTAGAATACTAATGGATAAATACTTGCTTCAATACAAAGGAAGTAAACAAGTGATGGCATTGATTGGACTACTTACTGTAGTTCAGTCAATCGCCATTGTTATTCAAGCGATCTATTTAGCAAAAGCGATTACACAATTGTTCCAAGGTGCAGACTGGAGTGAAGCACTTCGGTCATTTGTGATTTTTGTCGTAGCAAACAGTGTACGTCATGTGATCCAATGGGCGAAGGAACGTATTTCGTATCGTTTTGCCGATCTAACAGCAAAGGATTATGAGCAACAATTACTGAAGAAAATCTTTGACCTTGGTCCTCAAGTAGTTGGAAAATATGGTTCTGGACACTTGGTAACACTTGGTTTGGAAGGTGTTCCGAAGTTCAGAAAGTATCTAGAATTGCTCATACCACGGACGTTAGCGATGGCTATTGTTCCTTTTGTCATTGTGGTATATGTCTTTACTTTAGATATCATGTCTGCTGTGACACTCATTATAGTTTTGCCGATTCTGATCATTTTCTTAATACTGATCGGATTGGTTTCTAAGAAGAAAATTGATGAACAGATGGATACGTACCGCTTACTTTCACGGCACTTTGTCGATTCATTACGGGGAATTGTGACACTGAAATACTTAGGGCGTAGCCGAGCACATGAGCAATCTATTGCTATAGTCAGTAATAAATATCGTATTGCAACGAATCGATCATTGCGCTACGCGTTTCTGTCTTCATTTTCATTGGATTTCTTTGCGAGTCTTTCCGTAGCGGTAGTGGCGGTTGAACTGGGTCTGCGATTGATTAATGGACAGATTCTTCTTGAACCGTCACTTGCTATTTTGATTTTGGCGCCAGAGTTTTTCTCGCCTGTTAGAGAGTTAGGGAATGACTTCCATGCGACAGCTGACGGCAAGGATGCAAGCTTACAAATCCACAGTATCTTAGAAGAGGAAACAGTTGTTCAGCCAGTGATGGTTTCGCCGATTGCTGCTTGGAACGACAAGTCAAAGATGGAGTTACGAAATGTCGAAGTCAAAATCGATGAACAAATGATTTTTGAAGGATTGGATTTAGAGTTACAAGGATTTACAAAAGTAGGCGTCATTGGTCACTCGGGAGCAGGAAAATCAACACTTATTGATGTCTTATCAGGTTTCACACTTCCGACTGATGGAAGTTGCATACTGGACGGACAAGTATTACCGCACTTAGCTATTGCTGATTGGCAAAAACAAATCGCTTATATTCCACAACATCCTACGATTTTTCCGGATACTGTTATCGGAAATATTCGCTTCTATGAACCAGATGCTACATTGCAGGAAGTACAAGATGCGGCGGAGCGGGTAGGTCTGGATCAGTTGATCGCAACGTTCCCGGCAGGTTATGAAGAACGGATCGGAGCAGGTGGAAGAGTTTTGAGTGGTGGAGAAGAACAACGGATTGCGCTAGCTCGTTCGTTACTGCAACGTCGTCAAATATTATTATTCGATGAGCCGACTGCACATTTGGATATTGAAACAGAGCATGAATTAAAGCAAATGATCTTACCGCTTCTCGAAGATAAACTCGTTGTGTTTGCTACGCATCGGATTCATTGGATGCAGGAAATGGATACCATTGTAGTACTTGAAAATGGTAAAGTGGTGGAAACAGGCTCTCACGAACAATTATTGCAGCGAGATGGAGCCTACTGTCGTTTACTTGAAGCGCGTGGAAGGGGGCATGCTGTATGAACTTGTACCAACAACATATACTTCCCTATGCCCGTAAATATAACAAAACCATACTATCTACTATACTTCTCGGAACACTGACTATTCTTTCGGCTGCGATGTTGACCTTCACATCAGGATATTTAATATCCCGTACATCGGAAAGGCCTGAAACGATATTACTCGTTTATATTCCGATCGTGGCAGTTCGGACATTCGGTATTTCGCGTGCAGCCTTACGATATGTAGAGCGTTTGCTTGGCCATAATGCCGTATTGAAAATTATTGCCGATATGCGGGTACAGCTATATCACGTACTGGAGCCGCAAGCATTATTCATTCGTTCACGTTTTCAAACGGGAGATTTACTTGGTGCACTAGCGGATGATATTGAACATTTACAGGATGTGTATATCCGTACGTTGTTTCCGACAGTCATTGGATTATTCTTATTCAGTTTCTCTGTGATTGTACTAGCTGTCTATGACTGGAAATTTGCGCTTATTATGGCTGTGTTACTAGCAATCGTGACGTTTATGTATCCTATGCTTTCACTCTATATGATGAAGAAAAACCAGCTGCAATCGAAAAAACTTCACAGTCAATTGTATAATACGATGACAGAAGGTGTTTTTGGTTTACGTGATTGGATCATAAGTGGCAGAAAAGAACAATTCCTTGCGTCATTTAAAGAAGAAAGTCATGCAAGCCATGCCATTGATAAAAAGCTGGCGTATTGGCAACAATCTCGGACGATGCAATTGCAAATTTTCTCGGGATTACTGGTCTTAGTCGTCGGAGTTTGGGCAGGACAGCAAGCCGCAGCAGGTTCGTTGGCACCTACGTATATCGCTGCATTTACATTGGTTACGTTGCCGATTTTAGAAGGCCTGATCCCAGTGTCATTCGCGATCGAACGTTTACCTGCTTATGAAGCTTCTTTGCAGAGGATTGATACTATTCATCAGCAAAACACTGCTGAGGAACAAATTGCAATAGAGCTAGGTAATATAGATGAAGTGTCTATAGTCCTCGACAATGTTAGTTATCGTTATGAAAGCCAGAAAGAAAATGCGGTACAGAATATCTCACTGACGATTCAACCAGGAGAAAAAGTTGCGGTACTTGGTAAGAGTGGTGCAGGAAAGTCCACTCTTATCCAGTTATTACTTGGAACCGTTCAACCGACAGACGGACAGGTACATGTCAATGAACAAGCTGCTTCACTCTATGGAGATTCTATATTTGAAATTATGAGCGTTTTGAATCAAAAGCCATACCTTTTCGCAACAACAGTTCAAAATAATATAAAACTTGGTGACGCATCTGCTACTTTCGAAGATGTGCAGCGGGTAGCTGAACAAGTTGGTTTATTTGAGTATTTGCAATCACTACCAGAAGGCTTGAAAACTCAAATGGAAGAAACAGGGCAACGATTCTCAGGTGGAGAGCGTCAACGGATTGCTTTGGCACGAATTTTATTGAAACAAACGCCAGTTGTCATTTTGGATGAGCCGACTGTCGGTTTGGATCCGGTGACAGAGCACTCTCTTGTAGAAACGCTTCATCACTCTCTAGAAGATAAAACGGTCGTATGGATCACACATCACTTAATGGGCATGGAAAAAATGGATCGTATTATTTTCATGGATGATGGGGAAGTCATTATGAACGGAACACATAAAGAATTATTAGCTACAAATGAAAGATATCAGCAGCTATATGCATTAGATCAAGGTATATAAACTTCTTGAATTACGGTGACTATCATGAACAAGTGAAAAAACGACGATGTCCTTTCTGTAACACAAAGGACATCGTCGTTTTAAATTCTAATATCGTGAAGGCAAAAGGCATTGTTAATAAACTATGCCTTTTGCTTTCATCTCACTATCGCTTAGAAAAAAGGTAGATGAATGAAATAGCCAAGTAACAAGCAAACTGTAGTCGAAACAATCACACCGGGTGTAGCAAACAACACATATCGTTTAACACTCATACCGCTCATCCCCGAAATATAGCAAATGAAATGGCGCATACCTGGAACAAAGTATCCAAATGTCACCGTCCACGAGCCGTAAGTCATAAACCATCGCTCGATCTTGTGCATACGATGGGGCGTAAGGAATAAGTGATTTCCAAAACGATGGATTAATGGTTTACCAAGTTTTCTGCCAATCATATAGGTGAACAATGTTCCGACCATGACTCCGGATAGTGTGAAAATGATTGTGAAGGCAAATTGAAACGTACCTGCTGAAGTTAAATAACCGGCGAATGCTACAAGCACTTCATCCGGCAAAGGAAGTCCAAAAATACCAAGAGCCAAAAATAAAAATATAGAAAGATAGCCATACTGCACTATATATTCTTGAAGATGTTCCATCAGAAAACCTCATCTACTTAAGATTGCCATTCTCCGATCCTATCACCAACTTGAACTTCCGTAAACGATATTTTTTCTGGCTTAAATACATCATTTTGTTCAATGAATAAAATAACAGTAGATCCAAATGCAAAATGACCAAAATCTTGCCCTTTTTCACAAGTAGTTTCAGAATTTGCAATGCGGACACTGTTTACATTTAAGGCGCCTACTTTGACGACAGCTACATGTCCGTAATCAGTCAAGAGTTCCGAAATGACCCTATGGTTAGAAGAAAATACATCGTTACGCATACGAATTCCTAAATCATTTACTGGATATGAAGTAGAACCTAATGCATAGCGATTTATTAACGTTCCAGAAATAGGATAATGGAAATGATGATAATGTCTAGGAGAAAGATAGAATAGATAATAATAGCCATTCGTATAGCGGGCAGCTTTTTCTGTGCCGCCAAGCAATGAAGCTAGACTGTATGTTTTATCTTTCACGCTAAATTGTTGTTGTGTATCTATAATGCCTGAGTCGCTCAAAACACCGTCAACTGGAGAGATTAAAGTCTTTTGATTACTATCAATTGGTCTCTTACCAGTCCGTAATGAACGGGTGAAAAAGTCATTGAGACTTTTATAATGTTCTATTGGGTATTCCGCTTCGTCTACTTGAATATGATAGAATGACGCAAAAGGCTTTATTAACGGTTTACTAATACGTGAGGTAGTGACTTGTTTAAGCAAAGCCGAACTGACCGGTGACCCAGTTAATTCAACAAATGATTTAAAAATACGTGTTTTCATCTTTTCTTCCTTTCATTTAAAGCATATACTAAAGAAGTGTACGAGGAGGTCGTAACTTGTTTTCATCTAGATATTTTAATTATACTAAACTAAAATCCCAGTTGGCGAATATCATAACACTTTTTAATTTAAGTTTAGGGATTATAGCGATATTACTTGTGCTTCAAGATCATGCACATATGAGTCTGATGTTCATATTTTTCGCAGCATTATTTGATCGGTTCGATGGAATGGTGGCCAGGCATTATCAGGCAGAGTCGGCATTTGGTAAAGAACTTGATTCACTCAGCGATTTAGTTTCATTCGGTGTAGCACCTGCTATTCTACTCTATGACACCGCGTTGTCTGATACGATGTGGATTGGTTTGTCCGCTGTAATTTTTTATATTTTGGCAGGCGCAGTCCGTTTAGCTCGCTATAACGTCGAAGAATTCGATGGCTCCTATTATGGCATGCCTATAACAGCAGCTGGTGTCTTGCTTACATTGAGTTACTTCGTAGTTCCGTATTTAATTGCACCTTACTTTGTGATTTATATGTGTATACTTGCATGGCTTATGGTCAGTCGTATTCGTATAGCGAAAGTGTGAAAAGTGTCTTGCAGAGAATTTTCTGTAAGGCTCTTTTCATTGTAGGAAGCTATCACTGACTCAGGAATTCTGTTATGCTTAAGGAAAACTAGAAGGAGTGGTCAGTATGTCAGGACCCGCATTAAGACAGCTTCATTCACATAAAGCCATTCATGAAGGTGGACTTTCTGGTGCCGTAATGAAAACAGATGATTTACTAGAATATGTAGAACAAGGTGAAACGGAAATGGTTCAGCAGGCTTGCGATCATTTACTAGATTATTGGAAGACGCGCGTGATCAGTCATGCGGATGCTGAAGAAGAAGGCTTTTATAAACAGGTAATGCAAGAGAAGCCAGAGCTTGCGCGAGACATTATCCAGCTTACACGCGACCACGATTTGATGCGAATCCTCGTTGCAGATATCGAGGCATTACGTGAGGAGGATCCAACCGTCACAACTGAAATTATGCAGAAATTCAACGGCTTAATCGTGGTGAATGAATTACATAGCAGAGAAGAAGAACGTTTATTATTTTAATAACAAAACTAGTAACTAAGGGAAGGTGGTGGCGATCATTCAAAATCCGTTAGATATATTGGAAAAGTATTTTGGTTATTCAGCGTTTCGAGAAGGGCAGCGGCGAGTTATTGATCAAGTACTACAAGGTGATGACTCACTTTGCGTCATGCCAACAGGTGGTGGTAAGTCTGTCTGTTATCAAGTACCTGCGCTAGCGATGGAAGGAACTGTTCTTGTCATTTCGCCGCTGATATCTTTGATGAAGGACCAAGTCGATGCATTGCATCAGTTGGGTATTCCAGCGGCATATATTAACAGTACATTATCATCGGAAGAATACTTTGGCACGATGGATAACGCGCTTGAAGGGAAATATAAACTATTATATGTGGCTCCAGAGCGATTGGATTCCGAATCCTTTCTTAATCAATTACAGCGGATGACGATTCCGCTAATTGCGATCGACGAAGCGCATTGTATTTCACAATGGGGACATGATTTCCGGCCGAGTTACCGAAATATCCATCGTATCTTTGATTATTTAAACAACCGGCCCATTGTTCTTGCACTAACCGCAACGGCTACACCCGAAGTACAGGATGATATATGCCAACAATTGCATATCCCGCCTGTAAGTCGCGTCGTAACTGGTTTCGAAAGAAGCAATTTGGTGTTCTCTGTAGTCAAAGGTCAAAATCGAGACCAATTCGTTAAAGAATATGTTCAGAAAAACAAAAATGAATCGGGCATTATTTATGCCGCTACTAGAAAAGCAGTGGAGCAAGTTTATTTATTACTTGAAAAAAGTGGTATCCCAGCTGCAAAGTATCATGCAGGGTTACCCATTGATGAACGCCAACAGCAACAAGACCGATTCATCATGGAAGATGCACGCGTGATGGTCGCAACTAACGCGTTCGGTATGGGAATCGATAAATCCAATATTCGCTACGTCATTCATTATCAAATGCCGAAGAATATGGAGAGTTATTATCAGGAAGCTGGAAGGGCAGGGCGTGACGGGCTCGACAGTGATTGTTATTTGTTATTCTCTTCGCAAGACGTCTTAACACAACGCTTCCTCATCGAACAGTCTCCCGAACCTTCCCGTGTATCGAATGAAATCAAGAAGATGCAAGTGATGGTAGATTACTGCCATACGGAAGGCTGTCTGCAAAAACATATCATCAAGTATTTCGGCGAAGATGATGTGGAAGATTGTGGTCGTTGCGGTAACTGTACCGACACGCGCGAACAGTTTGATGTAACAGTGGATACGCAAAAAGTGCTTTCCTGTGTTATTCGTATGGGGCAACGCTTCGGTAAGACGATGGTAGCGCAAGTGCTGACAGGATCGAGAAATAAGAAGCTCAAAGAATTGAACTTTGATGAGCTTTCGACATATGGTTTGATGAAAGGGCGCAATGCCAAAGACGTGGCAGATTTTATCGAATTTTTGATTTCAAAGAATTACCTACAAGTTGAAAGTGGACCGTATCCAACTATTTTCGTCAGTGAAGATGGGAAAGATGTCTTACTAGGAAAAGTAAAAGTCTGGCGTAAAGGCGAGATGGTGACAACTATCGTCGCTAAGGACGATCCGTTATTCAACGAACTACGAGCGATGCGCTTGAAACTGGCGCAAGAAGCTGGTGTCCCACCATTCGTTATTTTCTCGGACAAGACATTACGAGATATGGTAGCGAAAATGCCTGCTACTAATGAAGAGTTATTAACCGTGCAAGGGATAGGCGAAACAAAGCTTGAACGTTACGGGGAAGTATTCCTTGAGATTATCGATTCATTTTCAACGCAGCAAGCGTAAATAGGAAACATCACAGGAAGTCGTTGCTTTTCGACTCCTTGTGATGTCTTTTTTAATTTTAAGACTATGATAATGAAGTAAAAAGGCTAGGAGTGGTGTTGGGTTTGGGATTGGCGGTAGGGAGGACTGCTTTCCTGCGGGGTCTCAAGGCTCATGCTATTCCCGCGGGAGTCTCCACTCCGTAGCGCCAATCCCTTGCAGTGTAAGAAGATAATACTTTTTATTGCATATTGAAATAAGTGTTTTAATGAATTTTGAACTTCTAGATTTGAATTTAAATAAGTTAAGATAAAATAATAATTCACACGCTACCTTCATTGAGTGATACAAGTATCTCCACTATCAATGTAGGATGGAAGCGGAAGTTGGGGGCGACTCCCGATGGATCAGCCCGATCAGGTGAGACAACCAAAGAGAGCAAAGCGAACTGGTTGGCTCACCGCGGGCCCATGGGAAAGCGTCCCCCAACTGGAGCTTCCATCCCTTCGTACTAACTAAGTAACTCACTTTTTCCCCGCGCTTGCTTTTGAACTTAACGAGTTTAAAAATCACTTATTAATCGACAATCTCCATATAAAAAGGTATGCCCATTAAAGTCAAATGACTTCAACAGACATACCTTTTTTATCCTATTTACTGTGCAGAGCGTTGACCCTCGAATGGACGAGTATCTTTTCGCAAACCGATTAATGTAAAAATGGCTGCGATCAACAAAATCGCACTTGCAAGCATAAAGGCATGATGGAATTCCAAGTCCAATATACCAATAGCGCTAGATCCTACTACCACGCCAAACGAGAAGAATGCATAGAAGAATCCGTACGCTTTCCCTCTTGTTTCGGGTTCTGTGGAATCAATAAGCAATGAGTTAATAGAAGGGAACAGGAATGCAAATCCGGTTCCATAGACGACCATCGCCAACATCATCAATGATAGTTCGTCAACTAGTGATAAGAACAACATACTGCCACTCATCAAAATCAAGCCGATTGCCAATGTGACCATCGGACGAGCGATATCAAAAATACGATTGATCGGCAAAACGAAAATCAACACAGCAACTAAACCGAAAACACTTAGCAGCATGCCTGTCGTTTTTGCATCAAACTGAAGGTACTCGACCTTTAGTGGGAGTACTAAGGCCAACACGCCTTGTGAAAACATCAGGAAGAACGCCCCAAGAAAAGCTCGTATGATACCTGGGTGGCGGAAAAACGCTAACGGCTTGACTGCTTTTTGTTTCGCTGTCTTTACTTTTCTTACGTATGTAAACGAACGTAAAAAAATAACGGCGCCAATTGTTAGCAGAACCATGAAGACCCCATTGATGGCCATGATGGTCACAACGCTTGTCTTAACGGAAACGATCCCACTATAAGCAGGTCCGAAAATGGCAGCAAGTCCGACAAACGCACCTGAGATCGCAGCATTTCTACCACGCTTGGAACGTTCGGAACCGTTAGCTAGAAACGTGAAGGCAGCTGGAATGATCAAACCTTCCGTTAAGCCGTGCACAAAACGAATGCCAATTAATGATCCTGAACCAGAAATCAATCCATATGAGAACAACGACAAAGCGGATGTGAACAAACCAAATAATAGAATATAGAATGGTCCTCTACGATCTGTCAAAATACCTGAAATGATATTACCGAAAATATTCGCAAACGAGTAAATACCGACCGATAATCCGACGATAAAAGCAGAAGCGCCGAGACCTGTAGCGAACGGACTCATGATCGGTAACTGTGAAAATAAATCAAAGAACGAGAAGAAAACAATTAGATAGACAAAAAAGCGCATAAAAGATCCTCACTTTACAAAAAATTCAACTCCTATCTATTTTAACATGAAACTTTTCGAATAGAACCGAACTGCTCAAAGATAAATATTCGCAATCTATCATCCTTCACGGTAAAATGAAAAACGTAAACAACAAAGCATAAGGGGATGAGTGATCTTGACGAAAGAAATTCGAGTAGGTATCGCTGGTTACGGTAATTTAGGGCGTGGAGTAGAGTCAGCAATCAGTCAAAATAAAGATATGACATTAGTTGGTGTATTCACGCGCAGAGAGCCAAAAGACGTACAATTACTTTCAGAGCAAGTACCTGTTCATAAGCTGGATGAAATAGAATCATTTAAAGATGATATTGATGTCTTGATTTTATGCGGTGGTTCTAAAAATGATTTGCCAGAACAAGGGCCAGCCCTTGCGAAACACTTTACAACGGTAGATAGCTTCGACACGCATGCCAAGATTCCAGAGTATTTCGCGGCAGTTGATGAAGTAGCTAAAGAGGCAGGAACAACAGCTATCATTTCTGTCGGATGGGATCCGGGTTTATTTTCGATCAATCGTTTAATGGGTGAATCCATTTTGCCAGAAGGTGAAACGTATACGTTCTGGGGTAAAGGATTAAGTCAAGGTCACTCCGATGCAGTGCGTCGTGTTGACGGCGTGAAAGCAGGCGTTCAGTACACATTGCCAGCTGAAGATGCGATCAATCGTGTGCGTAACGGTGAGCACCCTGAGCTTTCGACAAAAGATAAACATACACGTGAATGTTATGTCGTTCTTGAAGAAGGAGCTAGTGCAGATCAAGTACGTGAAACGATTGTTACGATGCCTGATTACTTCGCAGATTACGATACGATTGTTCATTTTATTACGGAAGAAGAACTTCGTCTAGACCATGCGAAAATGCCACATGGCGGTTTCGTCATTCGCAGTGGCAACACGGGTAAACACACAGATCAAGTCATAGAGTTCTCACTTAAATTAGATAGCAATCCCGAATTCACATCAAGTGTCCTAGTCGCATATGCAAGAGCGGCTTATAAATTGCAGCAAAAAGGCGATACTGGAGCGAAAACAGTTTATGACATCGCACCCGGCTTGTTATCACCTAAATCACCTGCAGTTATTCGTAAAGAATTACTGTAATACCTGGTAAATTATTTTGGAATGTAGAATGAGGAGGCAGAATCTTTTATGAAACTGGATGAGACATTAGAGATGCTAAAAGATTTAACAGATGCACGAGGAATTCCGGGCAATGAGCGCGAAGCACGAGACGTCATGACGAAGCACATCAAACCCTATGCAGATGAAATCGATCATGACGGACTCGGTTCACTGATTGCTAGCAAAGAAGGCGATGCAAACGGGCCGAAGATCATGATTGCAGGACACTTGGATGAAGTAGGCTTCATGTTGACACGAATCGATGATAAAGGCTTCATATATTTTCAGACAGTAGGTGGCTGGTGGTCACAAGTTATGCTGGCACAACGCGTTTCCATCGTGACACGTTCAGGTGAGACGATTACAGGCGTAATTGGTTCAAAGCCGCCACATATTCTGCCGCCTGAAGCTCGCAAGAAACCTGTCGATATTAAAGACATGTTCATTGACGTAGGCGCAGAGTCAAAAGAAGAAGTTCTGTCATGGGGCATTCTTCCAGGTGATATGATCGTGCCTTACTTCGAATTCACTGTTATGAAAAATGAAAATTACTTACTGGCAAAAGCATGGGATAATCGGATCGGCTGTGCCATCGCCATTGAAGTGATGAAGCGGTTGAAAGATGAAAAGCATCCGAACCGTTTGTATAGTGTTGGTGCGATTCAAGAAGAGGTTGGTTTGCGTGGAGCGAAAACCGCAACGAATAAAATTCAACCGGATATTGGCTTCGCGGTTGACGTAGGTATTGCAGGGGATACACCGGGTATTACAGCAAAAGAATCTGTTGGTACAATGGGTGAAGGTCCACAGATCTTGTTGTATGACGCTTCAATGGTATCTCATAGAGGATTACGCAATTTCGTAGTCGATACAGCAGAAGAGCTTAATATTCCGTATCAATTCGCAACGATGTCCGGTGGCGGAACGGACGGTGGGTCAATCCACGTGAGCGGAACAGGGATCCCCACATTGGCTATCTGTATTCCAACTAGGTACATCCACAGTCATGCGGCAATGCTTCACCGTCAAGACTTTGAGAATACAGTGAAACTGTTAGTTGAAATTGTTAAGCGTTTGGACGCAGATGCAGTGAAAAACATTACATTTGAATAAATTATACGATCACTCAGCGGTGCCGAAAAAGCATCGCTGTTTTTTAATGAAATAATATGATAAGTTATAAAAATTCATTTGACTTCATAAATATACAATTGTATACTAGTTTATACACACTTCAAATGGATGGTAGGGGATTAATAAATGGTAAAGACAAATCAAACAACTACAAGTATAGACAAAGATAGCTTAAAAGGACGCGACTTTTTAACATTACTCGATTATTCTAGTGAGGAAATTGCGTATCTTATACAACTAGCATATGACATGAAGCAAGATACATTGGCCGGTAAGAAGCCGGACATCTTGGCAGGTAAGACACTCGGCATGATTTTTGAGAAGAACTCCACTCGTACACGTATTTCATTCGAAGTGGGCATGATTCAATTGGGCGGACATGGTCTGTTCATGAATGCGCGAGATTTGCAGATTGGACGCGGGGAATCTGTTTCAGATACTGGGAAAGTATTATCCGAGTTTCTAGACGGTGTGATGATCCGTGCGAAATCTCATAAAATGGTGGAAGAGTTGGCAGAACATACTTCAGTTCCAATCATAAACGGATTGACTGATCTATTTCACCCGTGCCAAGCGATGGCAGATTTACTTACAATCAAAGAAGTGAAAGGCGATTTGAAAGGCTTAAAACTCTCCTATATTGGAGACGGCAACAACGTAGCACATTCATTAGTCATTGCTGGTGCGCATATGGGCATGCACGTTTCTGTGGCGACACCTAAAGGCTATGAATACCACTCAGGCTTGTTTGAAAAAGCAAAGAAAATTGCCGAGTCAAATGGTGGAAGCGTGACGTCAACGTATGATCCGGTTGAGTCTGCCACAGATGCAGATGCAATTTATACGGATGTTTGGACAAGTATGGGGCAAGAAGAAGAAGCAGCGAAGCGTTTAGTCGATTTTAAAGATTTCCAAATTAATGACCAATTAGTCGGTCATGCAAAGAAAGATTATGTGTTCTTGCATTGTCTTCCAGCACACCGTGAAGAAGAAGTATCGACTTCTGTGATCGACGGTAATAACTCGTATGTATTCCAGCAAGCCGGAAATCGTCTGCATGCGCAAAAAGCGATCCTTGCATCGTTACTATAATAAATCATTCAACTGCTTTCCATTTTATTTGGATAGCAGTTTTTTTATGGTCTGCTATCTTTCGTTTGATATACTGAATGGAATCGAAATAGGGGAGGAAAATAGTTGATTACATATTTGCTTGTATTTCTTGCCGGTGCAGCACCGGGATTTGAAGTTTTAGTGGCGGTTCCTTTAGGGATTCTACGTGGTATGTCCCTAGCGACAGCTGTTATGGTTGGTTTTGCAGGAAACGCTTTAACTATAGTGCTGGAAATTTTAGTTTTTCAGAAATTAAAAAAATGGTGGGAAAGTAAGAAGAAAACCGACGTGAAAACATCTTCAAAGCGTACAGCCCGTGCGGAGAAAATTTGGACACGCTATGGTGTTCCAGGTCTAGCTTTGCTTGGACCTGTTTTGATTGGCTCCCATCTGGCGGCGTTCCTAGCACTTGCCCTAGGCTCATCTAAATCACAGACCGCCATCTGGTTGTTGCTAAGTCTAGCTATCTGGTCAATTGTATTTGGTACACTAACCGTTCTCGGAGTAGATGCATTCTTTTGGACACGTCAAAAAGTGGGATAAGCGATATACTACCGATTTATGTAGACAGAATAGTTAGACAACGTATATACTATATTCAGAAAGTAACGTTAGTAAGTATTCATAGAGTAATTTGTTTGCGCATAGAGTACATCCTGAGAATCATTCCATCTGCGCATTGATTTCATTGAAATGAATAGTACATGCTTTGAAACGTGCACGACGGATTGATAATTTGACTTCTAACGAAAGAGGAGCGGATGGATATGATGCAAACACCACTAATTCTATCTACATTTATCACACGGGCAGAACGGTTTTTTCCGAATAAGATGGTCATTTCACGAACAGGAGAACAGCGCATACAGCGTTTTACGTATCGTGAATGGGCAAAGAGAACGCGGAAACTATCGAATGCACTGACGCAGCTAGGCATGGAGCATGGTACGAAAGTTGGCACATTTGCATGGAACCATCACCGGCATTTAGAAGCTTATTTCGCGGTCCCTTGTACGGGTGCAATCCTTCATATGATCAACATTCGCTTATCGCCTGAACATATTATGTATATTATCAATCACGCAGAAGATGAAATTTTGCTAGTGGATGCAGAGTTTTTCCCTCATCTTGAAAAAATGGCGCCGATGCTAAAGACGGTAAAACATTTTGTGATTATGGGCGACAGTAAAGATATACCTGAGACTACATTAGAAAATGTGCATTCCTATGAAGCGCTTTTAGAAAGTGCGTCAGATGAGTACGATTATCCACAAGACTTGGATGAAAATACTCCAGCGGGTCTGTGCTACACATCAGCTACTACAGGATTACCGAAAGGCGTTATATATACGCATAGAGGATTGGTTCTGCAAAGTTACGCACTTGGATTATCGGATGCAATGGGTGTGTGTGAACGGGATATTGCCATGTCTGTTGTACCGATGTTTCATGTTAATGCATGGGGAATTCCTTTCGCCGGCGTTTTCTATGGCACGACACAAGTCTTGCCAGGTCCAGGGTTTAATCCAGCCGTTCTACTCGATTTAATTGAAAGTGAAAAGGTGACAATTACTGCAGGCGTTCCGACGATTTGGCTCGCTGTACTGAAAGAATTGGAGCAGAATCCACGAGATATATCTTCACTGCGTGGTATTGTTTGTGGCGGCTCTGCTTCGCCAAAAGGCTTAATTCGTACATTTGAAGAGAAATACAAAGTTCCATTCATTGTCGGCTATGGCATGACGGAAACTTCGCCGCTTGTCAGTTTATCAGTGCTAACATCTTCCATGGATAATTTGACGACAGATGAGAGAATCGATGTGCGTGCGTTGCAAGGGTTGGTTATGCCTGGACTCGATATTCGTGTAGTCAATGAAAACGGAGAGGTACCATGGGACGGTGAAACGATGGGTGAGTTGACTGTCAGAGGCCCGTGGATTGCTAGTGAATATTATAAAGATGAGCGAACGGAAGAAGCTTTTAAAGATGGTTGGCTGTATACAGGAGATATTGCGGTGATGACAGAGGACGGCTATCTGAAGTTGACGGATCGAACGAAGGATCTGATCAAGAGTGGTGGCGAATGGATTTCTTCTGTTGATTTGGAGAACGCGTTGATGTCACATGATGATGTGTATGAGGCAGCGGTGATCGCAGTTCCGCATGAAAAGTGGATGGAGCGCCCGTTGGCTTGTGTCGTGTTGAATGAGAATGTGGCAGAGGATGACGCGAAAGTGCAGGAGTTGAAAGATTCGCTAAAGGTGCAGTTTGCGAGTTGGTGGATTCCGGATGAGATTTTGTTTGTCAAGGAGATTCCAAAGACGTCTGTCGGGAAGTTTTTGAAAGCGGCTTTACGGGATCAGTTGAAGGAGCATTATACGAAGAAGTAAGTAAAGATTAGTGAGACTGGATAGGGAAAGGCGCCGTTGATCGACGTTTCAGGCGGACGCTTTCCCGAGGGCGTGGCTTGAGCCTCCTCGTCACTAGCGTTCCTGCGGGGTCTCAAGGCACACGCTGATCCTCCGGGAGTCGCCGCCTTACACTTACGATCAACTAGTTTAGTTTTCTTTATGTGTGATTATAATTAGATAAAACAAAAACAAAAACAAAAACAAAAAATCAAAAGCCCTTCACTAAATTATAGAAGTGAAGGGCTTTTGTTTAATTTATCTTTATCTTTATTGTGCTTGTGCGAATGCTTCGGATAGTTCGTTGGTGATTTCTGCTTTTTCTGTTTCGTCTGCGCGTTTCCATAGTTGCTCGAAAAACACACCTAATCCTGGTAATAGATGTTCTTCGCCTCGTTGTATGGCATCGTCGATAACACCTCGTACGTCAGTGGAGCTATTGTTTGTCATGTTTGCTGAGATGGCATCGCGTATTTGGAAATTCATGTTCTTCAGCCTCCTTTATTCTCATCTTTTCCACAAAAGTCGCTAAATATACGCTGATTTGATACACTAAAAAGAAAAAAGGATGTTCAGCCTCTTGAATAAACGAATTGAATCAACTCAGAACTCATTAGTGAAACATTGGAAGAAATTAGTTACGACTCGAAAGGAACGAGATCAGACGAAAGAGTTTCTTGTGGAAGGTTTCCATCTTGTCGAAGAAGCTATTAAACAGCCGGATTTAGTTATTCAATTACTTGTACGCGAGGATATTGAAATTCCGACACATTGGACTGCGCCGATTATTGAACTGACAACTGCAGTTGCAAAAGAAATTTCTGAAACAGAGCAGACACAAGGTGTTTTTGCTTATTGTAGACAGCCTCAATACGAAGAAACAGATCAACATCAGTGGAAGCGAGTGTTGCTAATTGACGCTGTACAGGATCCGGGGAATATCGGTACGATGATCCGTACTGCAGACGCAGCAGGTTTAGATGCGGTAATTTTAGGGAAGGGATGTGCGGATCCATTTAATCCAAAAACGGTTCGCTCTGCGCAAGGTTCTCATTTCCATATTCCTGTTGTACGTGAAGAGTTGACAGTGTGGATAGATCGTTTAAAAGCCAATCAAGTCCCGATTATCGGCACAGGTTTACAGCAAGCTGTTTCTCTTAACGAATTAGAGGCACAAACTTCATTTGCACTGCTTGTAGGGAATGAAGGAAGTGGTGTTGATAGTGAATTATTATCCCAAGCTGATCATGTAGTGAAAATTCCGTTATACGGTCAGGCTGAATCACTGAATGTGGCAGTTGCGACAGGTATTTTGCTGTACACACTTCGACAGCAATGACATCTCTATTGAAGGCGTAATCGATTTACGGTATACTAGAAAGCGAATGAAAGAAAACAGCAATGACCGGGAAAAGTAAATGGTGAGATGCGTTATCAGGGATTTCACACCTTGACTGAAAGTGTGAAAAACGATGCTCCATTGAAGTTCACCCCGCGAGCTGCACGCTTGGACCAGACATGTAAAGGCGTGCCGGCATAGGACCGTTATTCCAATTTAAGTGATTTTGCATCGTCGTTTTTTGATGCAAACTAATCAGGGTGGTACCGCGAAATCGACCTCGTCCCTTTTATAGGGGCGAGTTTTTTTGTTTTCCGGAAAGTTTAGCTACGTAACCGCCAAATAGAGAGAGGAGCAAGTAAACATGAAAGAACAGTTGCATGAACTGAAAGAACAGGTAATGCTGAAAATCAAAGAATCCCATACTGTCAAAGAATTGAATGATGTGCGCGTAGCGTATCTCGGGAAAAAAGGTCCGATTACCGACCTACTAAAAGGGATGGGTAAACTTCCCGCTGAAGAACGTCCGAAGATGGGGGCGCTCGTCAATGAAATCCGTGAAAGTGTAACGGCAATCCTTGAGGAACGTAAAGAAATCCTCGAACAGCAAGCAATCCAAGAACAATTGGAAAATGAATCGATTGATGTTACATTACCAGGCCGTCCAGTAGAACTTGGTAATCATCATCCTTTAACACGAGTAGTAGAGGAAATTGAAGACTTTTTCATTAGTATGGGCTATGAAATCGCAGAAGGACCCGAAGTAGAAAAGGATTATTACAACTTCGAAGCGTTGAACTTGCCTAAAGGTCACCCAGCTCGAGATATGCAAGATTCTTTCTATATTACAGAGGACATCTTATTGCGCACACATACATCTCCTGTCCAAGCTCGTACGATGGAAGCAAAAGATGGAGCTGCAATCAAAATCATTTGTCCGGGTAAAGTATACCGCCGAGACTCGGATGATGCGACGCACTCTCATCAATTTACACAAATCGAAGGACTTGTTGTTGGCGAAAACATTCGCATGAGCGACTTGAAAGGTACACTTGATTTACTGGCAAAGAAATTATTCGGTGCTGAGCGTGAAATTCGTTTGCGTCCAAGTTTCTTCCCATTCACAGAGCCTTCAGTTGAAATGGATATTTCTTGTTTCAAATGTGGCGGATCAGGTTGTAACGTGTGTAAGAAAACAGGCTGGATCGAAATTTTAGGAGCAGGTATGGTCCATCCAAACGTTTTGGAAATGGCTGGCTACAACCCGGAAGAAGTCACAGGATTTGCATTCGGCATGGGGCCGGAAAGAATTGCGATGTTAAAATACGGAGTGGAAGATATTCGTCATTTCTATACAAATGACATTCGGTTTATTTCACAATTCCACCGGTCAGAGGCATAAGGAGGAATATTGATGTTAGTATCAACAAATTGGTTAAGTAATTACGTAGATTGGAATGAACTTTCCATAGAAGAACTGGCAGAAAAAATCACTCGTGCCGGAATAGAAGTAGACGGTATTATTGATCGTTCATTCGGTATGGATCATATCGTCATTGGACACGTAAAAAGCTGTGTAAAACATCCTGAAGCAGATAAATTACATATTTGTCAAGTCGATGTAGGTGGAGAGATTTCACAAATTATTTGTGGAGCTCCAAATATCGCAGAGGGACAAAATGTTATTGTCGCACGTCCGGGAGCTGTGTTGCCTGGTGGAATGAAAATTAAGAAAGCGAAACTTCGTGGCGAAGAGTCTAACGGCATGATCTGTTCACTGCAAGAACTCGGTATAGAAGGAAAGTTGGTTCCCAAAGCGTATGCAGAAGGAATCTATGTGTTACCAAATGATGTGCGTGCTGGAGATAGCGCATTGACGCATCTTGGATTATACGATCGTATTTTGGAATTTGATTTAACACCAAACCGATCTGATGCACTGAGTATGCTCGGTGTTGCGTATGAAGTAGGGGCAATATTATCGAAAGATATTAAACTGCCGGAAATTTCTTATTCAGCATCTACTGAGAAAGCACAAGATTTGTTGAAGCTTTCCGTAGAAGCAGCTGAAGACAATCCTATGTACGTGGCAAAAGTAGTGAAAAACGTAAAAGTTGCGGAATCACCTCAGTGGTTGCAAAACACGTTAATGTCTGCTGGTATCCGACCGCATAATAACGTGGTTGATATCACGAACTATGTATTGATGGAATATGGTCAGCCTCTTCATGCATTCGACTATGACCGTCTCGAAACGAAAGAGATCGTCGTGCGTCATGCCCGTGAAGGCGAAAAGATGGTGACACTTGATCAAGTAGAACGTACTTTACATGATCATCAACTAGTCATAACGAATGGCAAAGAGCCGGTTGCACTAGCGGGTGTAATGGGCGGCGCTAATTCAGAAGTGTATGAAGGTACTACAACTGTTGTCATTGAGTCAGCTTATTTCGCACCAGGTTCTGTTCGTCAAACATCTAAAGAAGTAGGCCTACGCAGTGATGCGAGCACACGTTTTGAAAAAGGTGTCGATCCGAATCGTGTAGCAGAAGCAGCAGAGAGAGCGGCTCAATTGATGGCTGAACTTGCTGGTGGAGAAGTTCTTGAAGGATCCGTTACGTTCGACGAACTCGACAAAACATCTGAGAAAATCATTCTTTCACCGGACTATGTAAATAATCGTCTAGGTATGAAGATTGCTATGGATGAAATGAAAACGATTATGGACCGTTTGCAGATCCCGACGGAATTAATCAACGGCCAACTCGTGATGGATATCCCGACACGACGTCAAGATTTGAAAATCAAAGAAGACATAATTGAAGAAATCGCGCGTCTATATGGTTATGATGAAATCCCAAAAACGTTGCCGATCGTAGAAAGTACACCAGGCGGTTTGACTCCTTATCAGGCGAAGCGTCGCATTGTCCGCAGATATCTTGAAGCGGCAGGTCTATCTCAAGCTCTGACGTATTCATTGGCTTCACCGAAAGATGCGCAAGCTTTCGCACTGGAGACAGCTCCTGTAACGAAATTGCTTATGCCGATGAGTGAAGAGCGCAGTGTTCTTCGTCAAAGCATAATTCCGCACCTTCTTGATGCTGCAACGTATAACGTGGCTCGTCGGAATGATTCGATTGCACTTTACGAAACGGGATCAGTTTTCCTAGGTATCGAAGAAGACGGTTTGCCAAAAGAAGTAGAACATGTTGCAGCAGTCTTGACTGGCAAATGGGTTCATCATGCATGGCAAGGCGAAACGAAAAAAGTCGACTTCTTCGTCATGAAGGGAATTGTAGAAGGATTATTTGAGCAGTTAGGTTTGCTTGAACGACTGCAATTCACAAAAGCGACAGTGGATCAAATGCACCCAGGTCGTACGGCGACAGTATGGTTAGACGATCAGTCAGTAGGGATCATAGGTCAAGTGCATCCAACTGTTCAAAATCAGCGGGACTTGCAGGAAACGTATGTCATGGAAATGAACTTGCAGTCTATTATGCAAGCTGCGACCGAAGAGCTGTTGTATGAAGCCGTTCCTCGCTATCCTTCCATCTCTCGTGATATTGCCTTAGTTGTGGATCGAGACACATCTGCTGCGAACTTGGAGAAGATTATCCAGCAAGCAGGCGGTAAATTACTGAAGAAAGTTCAGTTGTTTGATTTATACGAAGGAAAGAACGTAGAAGAAGGAACAAAATCTGTTGCGTTCTCTCTGACCTACTTCGATCCTGAGCGTACGTTGACGGATGAAGACGTCGTCAAGGCGCATAGTAAAGTATTGGACGCGTTAACTGTACAAGCGAACGCACAACTCCGATCATAATAAATAAGCAGGCTACCTATCAGTTTTCTGACGGGTAGCCTGCTTTATTTTACTGCAGTCACATTATTTTTTATAAGCGAGTTTCAATGCCTTTTGTGTATTGGCAAAATGCACTTTCGTAATGGTTTGTAGAAATGGCTCTCCCTTTTTACGGATGAGCTGACAAGCTACTTGGTCAACTTTGGGGCCAGCACCTTTAGGCAATGTTACACCCGCATTACTGCTTAATTGATCCATTGCTTCAAGGAAAGCGACGCGAGCTAGTATAGAGGCTGTAGCTACCGATACATGTAGGTTTTCAGCTTTTGTCGAAAAAAGTACTTTGTCTCGAATGATACTAGATTCATCCTTTAGATAATTATAGTAGACACGTCGCTCCGCAAACTGGTCAATAAGAATATGTTCCGGTAAAACGGGATGCATCTGGTCCAGTACTTCCTGAAGTGCTTGGTTATGAAGAATAGCCTTAATCTTACCTTGCGACCATCCTCTGCTTTGAATTTCATTGTATTTGACGTTATCAAGCGTCAGGACGGAGTGGGTTACAACTTGTTTCAAATCCTCTGCGATTTGTTGCATGTACGCATCTGTAAGTTGTTTGGAATCTTTTACTCCCAGTTCTTTTACCAATTCGATCTGGTCACTACTAACATAACAGGCGGCTACAGTAATGGGACCGAAGAAATCGCCAGTACCTGTCTCATCCGAACCGAGAACGGATAACGATGCGAAGTTTGCTGGTAATGTATCTCCTTTTGCTCCAGACGGCGTCACTTTCGTTACTGTACCTATAGTCCCCCAGCGTGCAGCCTCTCTGTCTGCGCCTGCTCCTTGAAACAACACTTTACCTGACCGGTAAGCGGTAATGGAGGTGTCAGCAATCTTGGCTGCGAAGATGACACCTGGTGCATTACGGGTGACTTTATTTGTTTCATAGAAGCGAACAACTTCCGGCATTTCTTTTTCAGACAGGACGATGACCTGATTACTCATTTATTTACACACTCCTTGAAATGATCTATTCCTCAGTATACCTGAAACTAGAGTTTCAAATGAAAGATAATGTCTGAAATTCTAACCTAGTGTCAGTTTGAGGCATAATTGATTCACAAGTAATTGATTTTCATGGTATGATTATGAGAGGGTTTTTAGAGGGAGGGCATAAAAATGGCGGACAATAAAAAAGCAAGAGTGACAGTTGATATCTACGGACAAACATATACGGTTGTTGGTACGGAACCATCTTCACATGTGCGTTATGTAGCCTCGCTCGTTGATGAAAAAATGCGCGAAATCAGTAAGCATAATCGACATCTCGACAGTAAAAGAATTGCTGTCCTGACGGCGGTAAATAATGTGCATGAATTTCTAAAACTACAAGAAAGAGTAAAAGAATTAGAAGATGAAGTGAAAAAATTGAAGGGTTGAGGGGCAAAATATGATAGATTTACTCATTATTTTACTGCTTGTAGGCGGTCTAATTGCAGGCTTTAGGCGCGGATTCATCGTACAGCTCATCCATATGTTAGGATTGATTGTATCGGTAATCGTGGCGTATAAATTCTACAAGCCATTTGCAGAAAAATTAATATTATGGATACCTTATCCAGGGGCGACTGCAGCAGATACACTGAGCTGGTCGTTTGAAAACTTGGATATGGATATGACGTTTTACCGATTGATTGCATTTATTTTGATTTTTGTCGGAATGAAGCTGATTTTGCAATTAGTTGGTTCCATGCTGGACTTTATCAAGCATATTCCAATTCTTGGTTTCGGCGCACGTCTGATTGGCGCAGGACTGGGCTTTATTGAATTCTACGTTATCATCTTTTTCGTATTATCTTTACTTGCGATGCTTCCTGTTGAAGTCATTCAAAACTCATTAGGTCATTCATTGCTGGCAAAAGCAATGTTCGAACACACGCCAATTATTTCCTCGGCAATAAAAAATTGGTGGTTCGTTTATATAGGCTAACGCTTGTAAATAATGTACTGTACATATGAACCAAAAGCTTCCCGAACGCGTGGAAGCTTTTTTAACAGAGTGGGGAGGATACTGACTTGAATAAAAAGACTATAATTCGTACATTTGAAAAAATTGCATTGTATATGGAGTTACTTGGAGAAAACCATTTTAAGGTAGCTGCGTTCAGGAAAGCCGCTTCGATTCTGGAATTGGACACAAGAAGTCTCGCTGAAATGGATGATATCTTGTCGTTGAAGGGAATCGGTAAAGGAACCGGTGCAGTCATTACTGATTTAATGGAAAAAGGAACTTCAGATGTTTTGACGGAACTTGAAGAGAAGGTTCCAAAAGGTTTGATCCCTCTCTTGAATATTCCTGGACTCGGCGGCAAGAAAATAGCCAAACTACGGGAAGCGTTGAATATAGATTCGATTGAATCTCTTCAAGCAGCTTGCGAAAGACAAGAGGTAAGTAAAATTCCGGGATTCGGCAAAAAGACTGAAGAAAACATATTGCGTGAAATTGAAATACTCTCAAGTCGTTCCGGCAAGACGCCAATTTGGCAAGTAACAAAAATCGTGGATATCGTTCAGGCTGAATTACAGCTGATCGATGAAATTCAGAAGTATCAAGTAGCGGGCAGTTATCGTAGGCGAGAAGAAGAAAGTTCGGATGTGGATTGGATTCTCGTAACGGAAGAACCGCAAATCGTTCGTGAAAAAATCTTGGCTGCGTTACCGATCGAAAAAGTAATCGCAGCGGGCGATGCTAAACTATCGATTTCGCTTGATACAGAACACCCAATCGATGCAGATTTTCGTTTTGTCACGGAAGCTCAATTCGCGACAGCACTTCATCACTTTACTGGCTCTGCTGCGCATAATATACGGATGCGTCAGTTGGCTAAAAATCGTAAACAGAAAATTAGTGAGTACGGAGTAGAAGATGAAACAGGACATGTGCAGACGTTTTCTAGTGAAAAGGAATTTCTCGCTCATTTTGATTTGCCATTTATTCCACCAAGTATTCGCAAAGACGGTACGGAACTCGACCGGGCAAGTGAGATTTCTACACTTGTCACACCTGAACTGATTCGTTCCGATCTTCATATGCACACTACTTGGTCGGATGGCGGGCATTCCATAGAAGAAATGGTGCAAGCCTGCCGTGCAAAAGGCTATTCACATATGGTTATCACCGATCATTCACAGTATTTAAAAGTAGCTAACGGTTTAACACCTGAGCGTTTAGTAAAGCAAATTGAGGAAATTCGCGAAGTGAACGCGAAGTATAATGACATCGAAGTATTCTGCGGAACCGAGATGGATATTCTTCCGGATGGGACATTAGATTTTGATGATGAAATTCTTGAGCAACTAGACTTTGTCATTGCGTCGATTCACTCAAGTTTCAATCAACCACAGGAGCAAATCATGGAGAGATTGCATGCTGCTTGTCAGAATCCTCACGTGCACATGATTGCCCACCCAACAGGCCGTATAATAGGCCAGCGTGAAGGATATAATCCGGATATCGAACAGCTCATTAAGTGGGCGAGCGAATACGGCAAAATATTAGAAGTGAACGCAAGTCCATATCGTTTGGATTTACGCACAGAACACGTAATCCAAGCGATGGAAGCTGGTGTCAATATTGCGATCAATACAGATGCGCATGCGATAGAACAACTTGACATTATGCCAATTGGCGTAGAGTACGCCCAAAAAGCTTGGCTTCCTGCTGAACAGGTAGTCAACACATGGGCACTTGAAACATTTATTGAGAAAGTGATTCGTAGATGAAAGGAAGTGTAAGACATTGGAAAAGCGTGTCTTAAAAACACTTGAATTTGATAAAATCATTCAACAAGTAGCGGCACAATGTACGTCCATTGCGGGCCGTGCACATATAGAGCAGTTAGTACCTTCAACAAACCTTGAAGATGTCAATCGGTTACTTGAGGAAACAGACGAAGGGTTGGCACTCTTGCGAATTCGCGGCAATGTCCCGATGGGTGGAATCCACGATATTCGATCCCACGCTAAACGAGCACAAATTGGCGGAATGTTAAGCGCCATGGAACTAGTGGAAATTGCAGACACGATCCGAGCGAGTAGAATTCTACGTCAGTTTTTAGAGGCTGTTATGGCTGAAGGTGAGATTTCTATTCCCCATTTAATCGCACGTAAAGAAGCGATGCCGATCCTGACAGCAATTGAACATGAGGTCAATGCGGCAATCGATGATAATGGTCGAGTGATGGACAGTGCTTCATCCGCGTTACGTTCAATTCGCCAGAGCTTGCGTATTCAAGAAAGTCGCGTGCGTGAACGTCTTGAAAGTTATACGAGAGGGAAGAACGCATCGAAAATGTTATCTGACGCAATCGTCACGATGCGTAATGATCGGTATTGTATTCCAGTTAAAGCAGAATATCGTTCTCACTATGGCGGTGTAATTCACGATATGTCATCATCTGGCCAAACACTATTCATCGAGCCAGATGCAGTCGTACAAGCGAATAATGAGATTCGTGAACTGAAAGTCAAAGAGCAAGAAGAAATCGAAAAGATTTTGCTTGCCTTATCAGCCAGTATTCAAGAAATCGCTCATGAGCTATTCACATTAGTGCAGCTATTGGCAGAAGTAGATGTCATTTTAGCAAAAGCCAAATACGGTACTGCAAATAAATGTACAAAACCAGCAGTTAACGCAGATGGCTATATGCGACTCTCTAAAGCGCGTCACCCACTTCTACCAATTAATGAAGCAGTAGCGAATACAATTGAATTCGGTACCGACGTTACAACGATTGTGATCACCGGTCCGAATACAGGTGGTAAGACAGTTACGCTAAAAACAGTTGGACTTTGTACATTGATGGCGCAATCAGGTCTGCCTATTCCAGTACTCGATGGTTCTGAAATTGCAGTCTTTGATTCTATATACGCAGATATCGGTGATGAGCAATCGATCGAACAGAGCTTAAGTACATTTTCATCCCATATGGTTAATATCGTGGATATATTGAAGAAGTTCGACGACCGCTCTCTATTATTGTTTGATGAATTAGGCTCAGGGACAGATCCTCAAGAAGGTGCTGCCCTTGCTATTTCCATTTTAGATGAAGTGCATGGTACTGGCGCACGAGTGATGGCGACCACACACTATCCGGAACTAAAAGCGTATAGCTTTAACCGGCCAGGTGTAACCAATGCAAGTGTTGAATTCGACATCGACACGTTGAGCCCGACTTATCGTTTACTGATTGGTGTACCGGGACGAAGTAATGCATTTGAAATTTCCAAACGACTAGGTTTACAAAGTCATGTAATCGATCGTGCAAAGAGCTTTACAGGAGAAAATCGTGGAGAAGTAGATTCTATGATTGCCTCCCTTGAAACGAGTCGTGTGCAATCCGAAAAAGACGCTGAACGTACACATGACGTACTTTTAGAAACAGAAAAGCTGAAAAGAGAATTACACGATAAATTACAAGAATTCGAAGAGCAAAAAGACCGATTAACAGATGCGGCAAAAGAGAAAGCCAAAAAAATCGTAGATCAGGCAAAAACAGAATCTGAAGCGGTTATTTCAGATCTACGTGCTCTACGAATGACTGCAGGAGCTAGTGTGAAAGAGCATGAGTTAATCGAAGCTCGGAAACGTTTGGAAGGCGCTGCACCTGAAGAAAAGAAAAAGAAAACCATTAAAGCTCAAGCAGGACCTCGTCCATTACAACAAGGGGACGAAGTGAAAGTACTCGCATATGGACAAAAAGGAACACTTGTCGAAAAAGTATCAGAAAAAGAATGGATCGTACAAATTGGTATTTTGAAGATGAAATTACCGGAATCTGGATTGCAGTATACGAAGCCTGAAAAAGAAAAGAAACATGTTACAGTCTCAGCAGTTAGGGATCGTTCCGAACATGTGAAAATGGAGCTTGACTTACGTGGTGAACGATATGAAGATGCTCTTGTGCGAACCGAGAAGTATATTGATGATGCGTTATTGTCCAACTACCATCAAGTGAACATTATTCACGGTAAAGGGACGGGGGCACTTCGACAAGGCGTTCAACAATATCTAAAAAAACATTCACGCGTGAAATCCTATCGCTTTGGCGAAGCAGGCGAAGGTGGCAGTGGCGTTACCGTAGTAGAATTAAAATAAATGAAACCTTTCAGCTGCTTGTACCGTATGACAAGCAAAAGAACATAAAGAAGGTGTAGCATTATGAATCATACGGGATTTTGGAGTCATCCATTAGTTGAGACTGCTGGGTATTTCAGTGTCGTTACACTGTGCTTGATCGTGTCGATGGTGCTATTTGAAATCGTAACAAAATATAAAAACTGGGAAGAGATCCGTAAAGGGAATTTGTCAGTGGCGATGGCGACTGGTGGAAAAATATTTGGTGTCGCTAATATTTTTCGCTATTCTATCGAGCAGCACAATAGTCTGCCGCAGATGATGGGTTGGGGCTTATTCGGTTTCGTACTTCTCGTCTTTGCCTATTTGCTGTTCGAATTCCTAACGCCGAAGTTCAAGGTAGATGAGGAGATTCAGGCGGACAATCGCTCAGTTGGCTTCATCTCACTCTGTATTTCGGTAGGTCTGTCATTCGTCATAGGCGCCAGTATTTCATAGGAGACCGCATATTATGGAAAGATTAATTAAAATACTATTAGTAGTCTGTGTACTCTTCGTCCTCGTCGGAGTCTACTGGCTCTTCAACAACACACCTTGACCTCGGTCTTGGTGTTTTTTAGTATTTGAAATATGGGAGAACAAAAACAAAAAGAGGATAGTTACATAGGTATTGCATGGGGATCGAAGCTTCAAGTGGCGGATGCTTTCCCGCGGGACCGCATCTCTTCTGAAGCGGAAATCCCAACGCAAGATAATATTAACCTCTCTATTTATAAAATGTATAAAGGTAATTACTCTCACATAGACTAAGAGGTATGTATGTAAACGAATAAAGCGCTTTCATATTTATCTTGTAAACTAATTAGTTTATCGATATACTAATGAATAAGGAATGTTCAAACAATTACATTGACGTAAAGGAGTTGTATAGATGACAAAAAAACCTTGGCTTGCTGCATATCCGAAAGAAATTCCGACTACTTTAGAATATGAAGATATTCCATTGCAAGACTATCTAACGAGGTCCAGCAAAAAGTATTCAAATAACACAGCGATTCATTTTATGGGGAAAGATATCACGTTCAGAGAATTTCACGAGTCTGCTCTAAAATTTGCAACCTATTTGCAAAAATTAGGGGTTGAGAAGGGTGACCGCGTAGCTATCATGCTTCCGAACTGTCCACAAGGTGCTATCGCATACTTTGGAATTCTCTACGCAGGTGCTATTGTAGTGCAGACAAATCCTTTGTATACAGAGCGGGAATTGCACTACCAACTTTCTGATTCAGGTGCAAAAGTGATTATTTCACTGGATATTTTGTTCCCTCGCGTCACGAAAGCAATGAATGGAACTGCGCTTGAAAATATAATAATTACGGGGATTAAAGATTATCTCCCATTCCCTAAAAATCTAGTATATCCATTCATTCAGAAAAAAGAGCATAAGTTGACGGTTAAAGTGGAGCATCGTGGTATTCACCATTTATATACCGAAATAATGAAAACGACACAACCTGATCCGATTCATATAGCGTATGAGAAAGGGGATATTGCATTATTGCAGTATACCGGAGGAACTACAGGACCGCCAAAAGGTGTGGAACTGACTCATACCAATTTAATTAGCAATACTGAGATGTGTAGTGCCTGGTTATACAAAACAACGGATGGCCAAGAAACGATTATGGGGATTCTACCGTTTTTCCACGTATATGGTATGACGACGGTTTTGATTTTCGCAGTAATGAAAGGTCATAAAATGGTCTTGATTCCCAAGTTTGATTTTAAGACTGCATTGAAAGATATTGATAAACAAAAACCCACATTATTCCCAGGTGCACCGACGATCTATATTGGTCTGTTGAATCATCCTGATTTGGAAAAGTACGATCTTTCTTCTATTAAAGCATGTATCAGTGGATCTGCTGCATTACCCATTGAGGTGAAAGAAAAGTTTGAAGCGGTAACCGGTGGAAAGCTTGTAGAAGGTTATGGCTTAACAGAGACCTCTCCAGTAGCTATGGCGAACTTTGTGTGGGATGGACTAGAAAAGCGAGGCTCTATCGGTGTTCCGTGGCCTGATACAGATGCATGTATTCTTGGACCAGGCTCATCAGAATCGTTGCCAATAGGAGAAATTGGAGAAATTGCGATAAAAGGACCTCAAGTAATGACAGGTTATTGGAATCGGCCAGACGACACACAGGAATCATTCCGTGATGGATGGTTTTTGACAGGGGATCTAGGGTATATGGATGAAGACGGTTATTTCTATGTTGTTGATCGTAAAAAAGATATGATTATCGCAAGTGGATTTAATGTCTATCCACGTGAGATTGAAGAAGTCCTATATGAACATCCCGCAATTCAAGAATGTATCGTAGCAGGTGTACCAGATCCTTACCGTGGTGAAACAGTTAAAGCTTATATTGTTTTAAAAGAAGGATATTCCATAACGGAAAAAGAATTAGATACGTATTGCAGAAAACAGCTTGCTGCATTTAAAGTTCCAAAGCATTATGATTTTCGCGAAGATCTTCCTAAAACAGCAGTAGGTAAAATCTTGCGTAGAACATTAGTAGAGGAAGAACGAAGAAAATTAACGGAAGTTCAAGATTCATTAAAAAGTTCATAACAAAATGCTTGACTATAACCCAAAAGAATATTAATATGAAAATATGAATGAATCATCATTCATATTTTCTTTTTGGTGGTGAATCATTAATGAAGCGAACAAAACCTAAATATAAACAAATTGTGGATGCTGCAGTAATTGTTATTGCAGAGAATGGATACCACCAAGCACAAGTCTCAAAAATAGCTAAAGAAGCTGGAGTTGCGGATGGAACCATTTATTTGTACTTTAAAAATAAAGAAGACATTCTCATATCCGTATTCAGAGAAAAAATGGCGATTTTTGTAGAAAACATTAAAGAAATTTTAAAGAAAGATCTTCCAATCGCAGAAAAACTGCAATTAGTTGTAGAAAATCATTTTACAGTACTACAAGAAGATCCTCATTTAGCGATCGTCACACAATTGGAACTCAGACAGTCAAATAAAGATCTGCGATTCCAAATCAATAATGTGTTGAAAGAATATATGGTTTTGTTGGATACTTTGCTTGAAGAAGGGGTAGAGAAAGGAGAGTTATCTCCTAAACTTGACCTTAGGCTAGCAAGGCAGATGCTATTTGGCACAATGGACGAGACAATTACCTCTTGGGTGATGAACGAACAGAAATTTGATTTAACTAGCTTAGCCCCAAAAGTTAGCTACATGCTATTGCATGGCTATGAACAACAGTAAGCATTGCATTAAAGGAGAGATAGTAGATGACATTGATTAACTTGGAGAAAGACGGACATGTCGCATTAGCGAAAATTGACCATCCACCGGCGAACGCACTGTCTTCGAAATTGATTGAAGAAGTGGATCAGCTGTTAACCAGCGTAGAGCACGACGACGATGTTCGCGTTGTTGTTCTATATGGTGAAGGTCGATTCTTCTCAGCGGGTGCAGACATTAAAGAATTCACAACAGTCGACACAGGCGCAGCATTCTCGAACCTTTCTAGTAAAGGACAAGAAGTTTTCGAGCGATTAGAAAACTTCCCTAAACCTGTAATCGCTTCCATTCATGGAGCAGCACTTGGTGGTGGTTTAGAGCTTGCGATGGCTTGCCATATCCGCTTAGTTACGAAGAGTGCAAAGCTAGGTTTGCCGGAATTGCAATTAGGCCTTATTCCTGGGTTTGCAGGTACGCAACGTTTGCCACGTTTGGTTGGTGTAGCGAAGGCAGCAGAAATCATGTTGACGAGTGATCCAATCTCAGGTGAAGATGCAGTACAGTGGGGACTTGCAAATCATGCATATTCAGACGAAGAACTTTCAGCTGAAACTTTGAAGATGGCGAAGAAGATTTCTCAGAAGAGCCCGATCGCAGTGAAACATGCATTACGTATGCTTTCCTACTCAAAAGATAAGTCATTTTATGAGGGTGTGGAAGAAGAAGCGAAATCATTTGGAGAAGTTTTCGTCTCTGAAGATGCCAAAGAAGGTATTCAAGCATTTATTGAAAAACGTCAACCTACATTTAACGGGAAGTAATTATCGAATAGGAGGTTCTATTAATGAACATTTATGCATTAGTAAAAAGAACATTTGATACGGAAGAAAAAATTTCAATTTCAAACGGTGCCATTGCTGAAGATGGTGCAGAATTCATTATCAACCCATACGATGAGTACGCAGTAGAAGAAGCTATTAAACTACGTGATGAACACGGCGGGGAAGTAACTGTACTATCAATCGGAGACGAAGATTCCGAGAAACAACTACGTACAGCATTGGCGATGGGTGCAGATAAAGCGGTACTCATCAATATTGAAGACGACATTGATGATATTGACGAATACACATCAGCGAAAGTCATTGCAGATTACCTAAAAGACAAAGATGCTGATCTAATTCTTGCAGGTAACGTAGCAATCGATGGCGGTTCAGGACAAGTAGGACCTCGTGTAGCAGAATTGCTTGGCATTAACTATGTCACGACAATTACTGAATTAACGATAGACGGAACGAACGCAACTGTTGTACGAGACGTAGAAGGGGATTCGGAAACTATTGAAACATCCCTGCCACTTCTTGTCACAGCACAACAAGGTCTGAACGAACCACGTTACCCTTCTTTGCCTGGCATTATGAAAGCAAAGAAGAAACCTCTTGAAGACCTAGAGTTCGATGATCTAGATTTAGAGGAAGATGACGTAGAAGCGAAGACTGAAACAAAAGAAGTCTTCCTACCACCTGCAAAAGCAGCGGGGCGTGTACTTGAAGGAGAGCCAGCAGATCAAGCGGCTGAACTTATAAAATTATTGCGTAACGAAGCGAAAGTAATTTAATTCATATAGAGAACCGTAATTAGGAGGGACTACATTATGTCAAAGAAAATGTTGGTATTAGGTGAAGCACGTGATGGAGAACTACGTAACGTATCATTTGAAACAATTGCAGCAGCAAAGAATATTTCAGGTGGCGGAGAAGTTGTCGCTGTTCTTATAGGGGACCAAGTTCAGTCACTTGGAGAAGAAATGATTCATTATGGGGCGGATCGTGTAGTAACGGTTGAGCACCCACATTTGAAGCATTACACGCCAGACGGCTTTGGCCAAGCGTTCTTAGCAGTCTACGAAGACGAATCTCCCGACGGTGTTGTATTCGGACACACAGCTATGGGTAAAGACTTATCACCCAAAATTGCAAGTAAGCTTGGAACTGGATTAATTTCAGATGTGACAAAGATTGAAGGAGAAGGCGATGATGCAGAATTCATCCGCCCAATTTATTCTGGTAAAGCATTTGAAAAAGTGGAAATTAAAGAAGGTCTGCAATTTATCACAATCCGTCCGAACAACATTGAGCCGTTAGCACATGATGCAAGCCGCTCAGGTGACGTAACAGCGAAAACTGTGGATATTACAAACTTACGTTCTATTATTAAAAACGTAGTACGTAAATCCACAGAAGGTGTAGATTTATCTGAAGCTAAAGTTATCGTAGCTGGCGGCCGTGGAGTCAAAGGACCTGAAGGGTTCGAGCCTTTAAAAGAATTGGCAAATCTTTTAGGCGGTGCAGTCGGCGCTTCACGTGGAGCGTGTGACGCAGACTACTGCGACTATTCACTACAGATTGGTCAAACGGGTAAAGTAGTTACTCCAGACTTGTATATTGCAGCAGGAATTTCTGGAGCGATCCAGCACGTAGCAGGTATGTCCAACTCGAAAGTCATTGTGGCAATCAACAAAGATCCAGAAGCGAACATCTTTAAAATTGCAGACTACGGTATCGTAGGGGACATCTTCGAGATCATTCCGATCATGATTGAAGAAATTCAAAAGATCAAAGTCAGCTAATGAATGGGTACAGGCATTTTTTTAGCTCCTTCTATACCTCCATGATACAATACGAATATAGTTAAAGACTAAAGGAGGAAATAAGAATGGCAATTATTAATGCAACTGATTCGAACTTTGCTGAAAACGTAAAAGAAGGCGTAGTACTAGTGGACTTTTGGGCACCTTGGTGTGGACCATGTAAAATGATCGCTCCTGTACTTGAAGAACTTTCAGGTGAACTTGAAGGAAAAGCGAACATTGTAAAAGTGAACGTGGATGATAACCAAGCAACTGCTAGCCAGTTCGGTATCATGTCGATTCCAACACTACTTCTTTTTAAAGATGGAGAAGTAGCTGAGAAGGTAGTTGGCTTCCAACCTAAAGAAGCACTTGCACAACTAGTAGAAAAACACGCATAAATACAAGAGACCGGGCCGCAAGAGCAGCCCGGTCTTTTAGTAGGTGAAAATAATGAATGAAATCATTGAGCACAAACTTTCGATCCTCCCCGAATTGCCGGGTTGCTATTTTATGAAGGATCGTCAAGGTACTGTCATTTATGTCGGGAAAGCAAAAGTGTTGAAAAATCGTGTACGTAGCTATTTCACAGGTTCCCATGATGGCAAGACACAGCGATTGGTCGGGGAAATAGAGGACTTTGAATATATAGTTACCAATTCTGAAATTGAAGCATTAATTTTAGAGTTGAACATGATTAAGAAATACGATCCAAAATACAATATCATGCTTAAAGATGACAAAACATATCCTTACTTGAAAATCACTAACGAACGTCATCCGAAGTTAATCATTACACGTAAAGTGAATAAAAAATCCGGTAAATATTTCGGACCGTATCCTAATGCTACGGCCGCTCATGAAACGAAAAGGTTACTGGATCGCTTATATCCATACCGCAAATGTCAAAGTATTCCTACAAGGGCGTGTTTGTACTATCATATCGGTCAATGTCTTGCGCCTTGTATTAAAGAAGTGCCTGCCGATGCATATACCGAAATGATTGCAGACATTACACGATTCCTCAATGGCGGTTATAAAGAAGTGAAAAAAGAACTTCAACAAAAAATGAATGAAGCAGCGGAAGAATTAGAATTTGAACGGGCGAAAGAATATCGTGATCAAATAACTAATATCGAAACCGTTATGGAAAAGCAGAATATGAATGCGAATGATTTTACAGATCGTGATATTTTTGGTTATGCAGTTGATAAAGGCTGGATGTGTGTGCAGGTGTTCTTCGTCAGACAAGGTAAAATGATAGAACGCGATGTATCCATTTTTCCAGCCTATCAAGATCCTGAAGAAGAATTACTGACGTATCTCGGCCGTTTCTATGGAGAAGCTCAACATTTATTGCCGAAAGAAATACTTCTTCCGGAAACCGTTGATTTTGCGTTAGCAGATCAATTGCTTGATACGACTGTGTTAATACCACAACGTGGAAAGAAAAAAGAACTTGTCAAACTCGCTGCCAAGAATGCGTCTATTGCATTGAGTGCCAAATTCCAAATAATCGAGCGTCAAGAAGAACGTACAATTGGTGCATGTGAAGAACTTGGAGAAGCGATGAATATCAGTACGCCTCTTCGCATTGAAGCGTTTGATAACTCCCATACACATGGCGTGGAACCGGTATCCGCGATGATATCTTTTGTTGATGGAAGACCTAATCGCAAAGATTATCGAAAGTATAAAACCAAAACTGCTGCAGCCCATGATGATTATGGCGCAATGCGTGAAGTCGTTAGACGACGCTATACACGTGTATTAAAAGATCAGTTGCCTTTACCTGACTTAATTGTCATTGATGGTGGGAAAGGGCAGATGGAAATTGCTCGTGAAGTGCTAGAAGATGAACTCGGGCTTTCTATTCCGATAGCTGGACTGGCTAAAGATGATAAACATAATACAGCGCAATTACTGTACGGTCATCCGCCAGAAATAGTCCAATTAAAGAAAACAAGTGAAGCATTTTACTTATTACAACGTGTTCAAGACGAAGTGCATCGATTTGCTATTACGTTCCACAGACAGCGGCGGGGGGCATCTTCACTCACTTCTTCACTTGATGGAATTGAAGGTGTTGGACCGAAACGTAAACAGCAATTACTGAAACACTTTAAAACAGTGAAAGCAATTCGTGAAGCAACATCTGAACAATTAAAAGAAGCAGGGATGCCGAAGAAAGTAGCTGATGAGTTAATCGCTCACTTCCAGCAACCTGAAACAACTGAAAAGCCCCTGACTGAGTAATAAGTCAAGGGGCTTTCATTGATATATATAGTTTAGTTTTCAGATTACTAACAGACATTTGACTGTCGGTATTTTTTATTTGAATATCCAGTTAACGGAATTAGAGATAAAAATTTCAGGAATAAATAAGTTACGTAGTGTAAGAAAACGAAAAGCTGAATGCTCAAATCCTTACTCCTATGGGCTTCGAACTATGTCACGTGTTGTCGGATCATAGGGAAAAGCAATGTGTGATTCGACGTTTTTAGAAAAATCATAATCTACTATGAAAAGCACACAGCGTCTTGACCTGTCCTATACAGAGGAGTACAATATACATGTTATCATATTGTACCATGAAGAGAGATACTGGTGAATGCGAACCAAATAGAGAACCGCATCATTACAGTATAATCTCAGAAATAAGGGAGGGTAAAAGACTTGTCGAAAGAAACAGATTTTTTCTTACGCCGTCTACATTCGTTGCTTGGTGTAATTCCAGTTGGACTTTTTGTTGCCCAACATTTAGTAATTAACCATTTTGCAACACGCGGTGAGGAAGCATTCAACACAGCATCTAATTTTATGGGGAACTTGCCGTTTGTATTTTTCTTGGAATGGTTTATTATTTACATTCCACTCATGTTCCACGCTTTTTACGGAGTGTACATAGCTTTCTCAGCGAAATACAACGTGGGCCATTACAGTACTTTCCGTAACTGGATGTTCACGCTCCAACGGTTCACAGGCGTATTCCTAGTCATCTTCATTGCGTGGCACGTATACGAAACTCGTATTCAAAAGGCGCTTGGAACTGAAGTAGACTTCAACATGATGGCCGATATCTTGTCGAATCCATTTATGCTTGTATTCTATATCCTAGGTGTTGTTTCTGCTACTTTCCACTTAGCAAATGGACTATGGTCTTTCTGTGTTACTTGGGGAATTGCACAATCACCAAGATCACAAAAAATCGTATCTTACATCACAATAGTTATATTCTTAATACTTTCTGTAATTGGAATTCAAGCACTTCTAGCTTTTGTGTAAAAAACTAACTAATGAAATTACGTATAAATGAGGAGTGACACAATAATGGCAAAAGGCAGATTGATTGTCGTCGGTGGAGGACTAGCTGGACTAATGGCTACCATCAAATCAGCAGAAGCTGGTGTACCGGTTGACTTGTTCTCGCTAGTACCAGTAAAACGTTCCCACTCCGTATGTGCCCAAGGTGGCATTAACGGTGCTGTAAATACGAAAGGTGAAGGCGACTCTGTCGACATTCACTTTGATGATACAGTTTACGGTGGAGACTTCCTAGCGAATCAAAAACCAGTACAAGCAATGACGGCAGCAGCTCCTGGAATTATCCACTTATTGGACCGTATGGGTGTTATGTTTAACCGTACGCCAGAAGGTCTATTGGATTTCCGTCGTTTCGGTGGTACACTTCACCACCGTACAGCATATGCAGGTGCGACAACTGGACAACAATTACTGTATGCTCTTGATGAACAAGTGCGTTCTCACGAGGTAGCAGGACTAGTACAAAAATATGAGCACTGGGAATTCCTCGGAATTATTAAAGATGAAGAGGGTACATGCCGTGGAATCAAAGCTCAAAACATGAAGACAATGGAAATCCAAGCATTTAAAGCAGATGCTGTCATCATGGCTACAGGCGGCCCTGGTATTATCTTTGGTAAGTCTACAAACTCTGTGATCAACACAGGTTCTGCAGCATCCATCGTATATCAGCAAGGTGCAAAATATGCAAACGGCGAATTCATCCAAATTCACCCGACAGCAATTCCTGGAGACGACAAACTTCGTCTAATGAGTGAATCTGCACGTGGTGAAGGTGGACGAGTTTGGACATATAAAGATGGTAAGCCATGGTACTTCTTAGAAGAGAAATATCCGGATTATGGTAACTTAGTTCCGCGGGATATCGCAACACGTGAAATCTTCGACGTGTGTGTAAACCAAAAACTAGGTATCAACGGTGAAAACATGGTGTACTTGGATCTATCCCACAAGGACCCTAAAGAACTTGATATTAAACTTGGTGGAATTATCGAGATTTATGAAAAGTTCACAGGAGACGATCCACGTAAATTGCCGATGAAAATCTTCCCGGCTGTTCACTACTCAATGGGTGGATTATGGGTTGACGATCATCAGCAAACAAGCATCCCAGGTCTATTCGCAGCAGGCGAATGTGATTACTCACAACACGGTGCAAACCGTCTAGGTGCTAACTCATTACTATCTGCTATCTACGGCGGAATGGTCGCAGGACCAAACGCGATCGATTACATGAAGCATTTGAAGCGTACTGCTGATGAACTTCCTGGGACGATCTTCGAAGATGCAGTGAAAGAAGAGCAGCAGAAATGGGAAGACACTCTTAAGATGGACGGTACAGAGAATGCGTACGTTCTTCACAGAGAGCTTGGCGAATGGATGACTGACAACGTAACGGTTGTTCGTTTCAATGATAAGTTGAAGCAGACAGATGACAAAATTGTCGAGTTACTTGAGCGTTATGAAAATATTAACATTACGGATACACAGCAATGGTCGAACCAAGGAGCTATGTTTACACGTCAGTTGAAAAACATGCTATATCTAGCACGTGTAATTACTTTAGGCGCATTGAATCGTGATGAAAGTCGCGGTGCGCACTACAAGCCTGACTTCCCGAATCGTGATGATGAGAACTTCTTGAAAACAACAATTGCGGAATTTGATGGAGTATCTGCACCAATAATTTCGTATGAAGAAGTAGATACTTCTCTGATTCCTCCACGTATCCGCGATTACTCAGCGAAGAAAGGAGATTGACAAAAGTGAGCGAACAACAAACAGCAACTGCTACAAAAACTGTCGTATTTGACATTCATCGTCAAGATACTGCCACTTCACGCCCTTATGTAGAAAGATTTGAAGTTCCATATCGCCCGAATATGAACGTCATTTCGGCTCTAATGGAAATCAGACGTAACCCAGTAAATGCTAAAGGTGAAAAAACGACTCCTATCAACTGGGATATGAACTGTTTGGAGGAAGTTTGTGGTGCATGTTCAATGGTTATAAACGGTCGCCCTCGTCAGTCATGTACTGCGCTGGTAGATCAGTTAACACAACCTATTAAACTTGAGCCTATGCGTACATTCCCAGTCGTTCGTGACTTGGTTGTTGACCGTGAATTCATGTTCGATTCGCTAAAGCGTATCAAAGCATGGGTTCCAATCGATGGTACGTATGATCTTGGTGAAGGTCCTCGTATGCCTGAGCGTAAGCGTCAGTGGGCGTATGAATTATCTAAATGTATGACTTGCGGTGTATGTCTAGAAGCTTGTCCAAACGTAAACGACAAGACAAACTTCATGGGTCCTGCATTGATGTCACAAGTACGTTTATTTAATACACATCCAACTGGTGCAATGAACAAAGATGAGCGTTTGGCTACTGTTATGGGAGACGGAGGAATCACTGAGTGCGGTAACTCACAAAACTGTGTAGTTGCTTGTCCTAAGGGGATTCCATTGACGACTTCTATCGGTGCAATCGGTAGAGCCACAACAATCCAAATGTTCAAGAACTTCTTCGGAAGTGACCACCAAGTAGATTAATTGCTATAATCAAAGCTGTCCAGAAAGTCGTAACTCTACGACTTTTTGTGGCAGCTTTTTTGACGTTGGAATTAGTAGAGTGAGAATTGGTGTTGGGGTGCGGATTTGCGCTTCAGGGGGACGCTTGCCTGCGGGCATGGCTTGAGCTTCCTCTTCCGCTTCGCTACTTGCGGGATCTCAAGGTTCATGCTTATCCCGCGGGAGTCGCCAATCCTACGCGCAAATCCTTGCATTGCGAGTGGATATTACTTTTTGTTGATAATTGTAGTTAGTTCTGTACTTGATCTTAACAAAGTTCAAAGACAACAATAATATATACATTATTGTCAGTGAGTGTTCTACGTCCTTCCACTATAAAAGTAGGATTGAAGCGGAAGCTGGCTGCGACTCCCGATGGATCAGCGAAAGCCTTGAGACTCTGGACGAAGCGAAGCGTAGGAAGCGGCTCAAGCCGAGCCCATGGGAAAGTGTCCGCCAGCTGGAGCTTCAATCCCTTCGTACTCACTAGCTAACTCATCATTGCCAGTAATGTTAGTTATGTCATTTGACGTTAATTTGTATTTTGATATAATAAGGCAATGAATAATCATTCATTATGAAGGGGTGCATGTAAATGAGAGAAAGTTATATTGATGATTTAGAGGAATGGATAGAAGGATTTCATTTTCATGCCGATGTTTCAGTGCGTTTTTCAGAGACGGATATGTATGGACATTTGAATAACACGAAAGTATTTGCCTATTTTGAGTATGCAAGAATTGAGTTTTTGAAACATCTAAACCATATGGCAAAGTGGATCGATCCGAAGGGCACAACCATTCCAATCGTAGCGGATTTGCAATGCGATTTTGCGAAGCAAGTGTACTTTGACGAGAAGCTACAGATCCATGTGAAAGCTAATAGTATGGGCACGAGTTCAGTTGATCTGCACTATATGGCTAAGAATGAACGCGATGAAATCGTCTTTACAGGTAGAAGTGCTATCGTTCAAATTGGAAAAGGTGATGGAAGACCTGTTGCATGGACAGAAGAAGAAAAACGCATGTTTCTAGAAAACTCGTAAAAGCCTACACAGCCGCCCTTACGCTTACATATCCTAAGGGGAAAGCGTAAAGAGGAGGGGCGCATCTTGGATGAAATGCAAAACCGTTCTTTATTAACAAATCGGGAACGACAAATTTTCACTTTGCTGGTAGATGATTTTACAACAAAAGAAATTGCTGGACAGCTGACCATTAGTGAGAAGACCGTACGAAATCACATTTCGAATACGATTCAAAAGCTAGGTGTATCAGGCAGAGCACAGGCAATCGTTGAATTATTGCGATTGGGAGAATTACAGCTGAATTAAAAATGATGCCCTGCTTAGGATAATAGACCAATTTTGTGCAATCGGTGTCAATTACTTGTCCTCTAACATAAAATCGAAGGAAAAAATGTTGCGTTCATCAATGAAAACGGTACAATGAAAAGATAGGACTCATTTCAGGGAGCTGATTTTTTGTTGAATGAACAGAAAAACGTACCAACTGATATCGTAAAGATGGAAAAAGACTTACGATACATTGCGTCCATCATTAAGGAACAAGGTCGAAAAATATTAAAGAAATCTACAATTACACCTCCTCAATTTAGCGCTCTTCAATGGTTGTTGGAACATGGTGATATGACCATCGGAGATCTATCGAATAGAATGTTCCTAGCATTTAGCACCACGACGGATTTAGTAGACCGAATGGAAAATAGTCAACTAGTGAAGCGGGTGAGGGATGAAAAGGATCGTCGGGTTGTCCGTGTTCATTTATTACCTGAAGGAATACGGATTATTGAAGAGGTCATACAGAAGAGACAAGAGTATTTGCAAGATGTTCTTGTGAATTCAAATGAGCAGGAAATTCAGCAATTCTCAGGATTGCTGGCTACACTACACGAACAGATGACAAGAGATTGAGGGATTACATTGAACGCACCTATTGGAGTAATTGATTCGGGAGTTGGCGGACTGACAGTTGTAAGAGAGTTGCGCAACTACCTACCGAATGAACCTATTATTTACATTGGCGATGATGCACGTTGTCCGTATGGTCCACGGCCTGCGGAAGAAGTGTTGCAATTTACAATGGACATGGTAAACAGTTTGGCGCAAATGGGTATAAAAATGCTCGTTATTGCGTGTAACACTGCGACTGCTATCGCGCTAGAAGAAGTACGAAAACAATTTGATTTTCCTGTTGTCGGTGTGATTGAACCAGGGGCTAGAGCAGCTGTCAATGCGTCACAAACAGGTGAAATTGCTGTGCTAGGCACAGAAGGCACGGTGAAAAGTCAAGCGTATGATCAAGCGATTCAAGCTCTGAAATCCGAAGCCAAAGTCCATTCACTTGCGTGTCCGGAATTTGTGCCAATAGTTGAAAACGGAGAATATCGTACACAGGCAGCAAGGAATATAGTCGACAAGACGTTATTGCCCTTGCATAGCTATTCGTTTGATTCTGTAATTCTTGGCTGTACACATTATCCATTATTACAAGAACATATTGAAGCACATTTCTCCAATCAAAAGAATGTTATTTCTTCAGCGGCGGAGACCGTGATTGATGTTGAACGGATTCTTGAAGCGAAGCAATTACTATCGATTTCAGCGGAAGAACCGATATTTTATACAACAGGATCGATGGATAAGTTTCAAGTCATTGTTGAAGATTGGCTTGCCATTCCTCATCCTGACGTACGCAAGCTAACTTTTTAACATATATAGCAGTACCCGGAAACAGTACGTCGTTTTCGGGTTTTTTGCTGTGAATATGGTAAGATGGATTGAACGTAGACTGGAAGAACTGGTCACACCAAATAAATGGATCAAAATGGAGGATATTGCATGCGACATGATGGAAGAGCAACAGAAGATATTCGTACAGTAACAATCGAGAAGGATTATTTGATTCACCCAGAAGGTTCCGTACTGATTTCAGTTGGAAATACGAAAGTGATTTGTACAGCGACGATTGAAGATCGTGTACCGCCATTTATGCGTAATAGTGGAAAAGGATGGATTTCCGCTGAGTATTCCATGTTGCCACGCGCCACAGGACAACGGACAATCCGAGAATCTTCCCGCGGTAAAGTAGGCGGTCGTACGATGGAAATCCAGCGTTTGATCGGACGAGCTTTGCGTGCAGTGGTTGATTTGGATGCTATTGGTGAGCGTACGATTTGGATCGACTGTGATGTCATTCAAGCAGATGGTGGAACGCGAACGTCTTCCATTACAGGTGCATTCGTTGCCTTGGTCATTGCTGCGAATAAATTACAAATCGAAAAGAAGCTTCCCGTATTCCCGGTACGTGACTTCCTTGCTGCTACAAGCGTAGGGAAACTGGCTGACGGTCAATTGATCACAGATCTTGACTACGTAGAAGATTCTTCAGCTGACGTCGATATGAATGTTGTAATGACGGGACAAGGCCAATTCGTGGAACTGCAAGGGACAGGCGAAGAAGCTACTTTTTCCCGCGCGGAAATGAATGATTTATTGACGCTGGCTGAATTGGGAATTGAGCAATTGATTGCAATTCAAAAAGAAGTGTTGGGTGAATTGGCGGATAAGATCGGACAACAGGTAGGCGAAGCACAATGAATGAAGTATTAATCGCAACGAATAATAAAGGCAAGGCGAAAGATTTTGAAGTTCTCTTTCGCCCTTTAGGTATCACCGTGCTGACATTGCAAGATATCGAAGAATCGATTGATGTAGAAGAAACGGGGACCACTTTCGTTGAAAATGCCATACTAAAAGCAGAAACTGTTGCAAATTTACTAGGAAAAGTAGTAATTGCAGATGACAGTGGCCTAGAAGTCGATGTACTAAATGGCGAGCCAGGTGTCTACTCTGCACGCTATGCGGGCGAGCCATCGGACGATGAAGCGAATATCGATAAGTTGCTAGCTAAACTTGTTGAAGTGCCTGAAACGGCGCGTCAGGCACGTTTCCGATGTGTTCTGGCGATTGCCGGTCCTGGTATCAAGACAACTACTTATTCTGGCAGCTGTGAAGGTATCATTACGGATGAACGTCAAGGAACGAATGGATTCGGCTATGATCCAATATTTTATGTACCTAATAAAGAAAAGACGATGGCCGAATTATCCGCTCAAGAGAAAAGTGCCATCTCTCATCGCGGTGCGGCACTAGCTCAGCTAAAAGAACAGCTACCAGAATTTATCACGAGGTTAGGTGAAATAAAATGAAGCTGACTGTTTTAAGTGATTCACATGGCGACGTAAATACAGTAAAGCAGATTAAATCATTACAAGCAGACGCGATATTCCATTGTGGCGACAGCGAATTATCGGCAGAAGATCCATTGCTTAATGGAGTTCATGTTGTTCGTGGTAACTGTGACGCTGATGATCAGTTTCCAGCAACCATAGTACAGAAAGTGGGCGATGAGACTGTATTCATTGTCCACGGCCATGAACACGACGTTAAGCGCTCTATGCTCACCCTTTCTTACGCAGCAGCTGAGCAACAAGCAACCATTGCTTTATTCGGACATTCTCATTTATATGGGGCTGAGATGATCAACGGTGTATTATTCATTAATCCGGGAAGCACGACTCAACCACGTGGCGGTAGGGTAGCGACATACGCAGTCATCGAAATCGACGATGCTTATACTGTGAGTTTTTATAGCATGAACCACGAATTAAGAGACCAAATTATATTAAATAAATAGTTTTATGAAATAGTGTTGACTTATCTTTGGATTATGCATATAATAGTTCTTGTGCCTGTGGTTGCAGGTGTTTGTCTCAGTAGCTCAGCTGGATAGAGCAATGCCCTTCTAAGGCATCGGTCGGGGGTTCGAATCCCTCCTGGGACGTAATGAAATGAAATCTAGATAAGAATAAAAAAACACCGTAAACATTGTCAAAATCAATGTTTACGGTGTTTTTTTTGGTTGGAATTAAATTAGCAACACTTAATCGCGAAATTTTTTCAAATATATTACACTCTATACTCAAATTTCACGCATATTTGAATTCAAATGTCCTCAAACATCTTTACTGTGCTAATTGCATCTTCGGTTCTTAACTCCTTTACAATGTGTGCAAAATGTTGAGGTTCCCTTGCAATCGGGTTATGCCTTCGTTAATGAAAAAAGTATGAACTGGTAAATAACAGTCGATGGATATATTCAAAAAACGTCTAAAAGTGAAAATATACGGCAACATGAAAAGAAAAGCAGACTGAAAGGGTATCGAGCCAAAGAGCTAGGTATATTTACTTTCGGAATGCTTTTTTTGTTTATGCTTTTTATTTTATTATCATTGCGTTCAAGGAGTTGAATACCGGCAATGGAGCGGTGATCACCAGGTAAAAAAGCCTTTACCTAATGAGGGCGTTAACTATTTAGAGTTGTTCTAATGTATCTTTTCCTATGTAAAAGATACAAATAAAATGTTAACTATATCAAAAACTAAATATAGGTCTTAATTCTTAAAATTCAAAAACGCCTTGATTGTTGTCTTTAATTAAATTAGCATGAGGTTAGTAATTGATAACGATTATCATTATCAATATCAATTGCATCTCCTTAACTCGAAAGGAATGGGACAATGAGAGAGAGTCAATTAGAAGGTAAAATAGCTGTTGTCACGGGAGCATCCGGCGGTATAGGCCGATTAATAGTTGAGCGGCTAGCTGAACATGGGGCGGTGATAGCGGCGATCGATAAGGACAAAGATGAATTAGTTAAAAGTATTAGAAAGATGCAAGAAAGAGGATATCCAATTACAGCTTTTCCTTCAGATGTTACGGACCCAGTGATTGTAGAAGAAGTTATTTCTACAGTTGAGTCTAAGCTTGGACCGATAGATATATTGGTGAATGTGGCAGGATTACTGAAGTTAGATTTAATAGATAACTTGGATGTGGCGGATTGGGATGCAAGTTTTTCTGTGAATGCAACGGGTGTATTCCATATGTCGAAAATAGTCAGTAGGCAAATGATTCCACGTGAAAAGGGATCGATTATTACGGTAAGTTCCAACGCCAGCCACATTCCTAGAATTGGAATGGCGGCCTATGGAGCTTCGAAGGCGGCAGCAACAATGTTCACAAAATGTCTTGGTTTGGAACTGGCGAAGCATAATATACGCTGTAATGTTATTTCGCCTGGATCTACTGATACAAAAATGCTAAGAAAACTTTGGAGTAATGAAGAGGGAGAAATAGAAACGATAGACGGACAATCTGAGGTATATCGAGTAGGTATTCCACTTGGTAAAATTGGAACACCAACTGATATTGCGAATTCAGTATTATTTTTTGCGTCAGATGATGCATCACATATAACCATGCACGATATGGTTGTTGATGGTGGAGCCACACTAGGTGTTTAACGAGGAGGAAACAGAAATATGAGTAAAGTGAGTATGTCAAAGGTAAAATCGATTTTAGATGAATATGAATTAGGAGATTTCTTTTTATCATCGTCAAAGCGATCGATTATGGGGAAAGGCGTTTTCTCAGTTGTAAAGGAGACGTGGAAGACTAAAAATCAAATATGTAGTTTACCGGATAGAGTGGAAGAGGCGATTGAACAGGCGAAACGAGCAGGACATCCGCATCCGATTGTTGTAGGTGCAGTTCCGTTTGATTACTCGGAAGCATCAAAAATGATCATACCTGAGGATGTAAAAGTATCTACCGCATTGGTAAAAGATAGTGTCCAACCGGAAAATATTCCTTTGCAGCCGTATGAAATTCAGCATATTCCGGAGCCCAGTGAATATATGAAAGGTGTAAATCAAGGCCTAGATAAGATTTCGTCAGGACTAATAGATAAGATAGTTGTTGCTAGAGCCTTGAATTTTAAAACGAAAGAGCATATTGATGTAAAACAGATTTTAAAAAGGTTGGAACATCATAATAAGCAAGGATACACATTTGCTGTTGATATATCAGACGTTAATACGATTAGTAATAAGGAAACGGTATCAACAAATGGGAAACGTATATTAATTGGTGCGAGTCCAGAATTGCTTGTGTCTAAAAACGATTCAACATTATTCGCAAATCCATTAGCAGGCTCGAGACCTCGGAGTGATGATCCAATAGAAGATCAGCGTAGAGCGTTAGAACTTTTGGAATCTGAAAAAGATTTATATGAACACGCTGTGGTTGTCAATATGGTAAAAGAATCATTAGCTCCTTTTTGTGAATCGATGGATGTTCCAGAAATACCATCATTAATTAAGACAGAAGCAATGTGGCATCTGTCAACAGAAATATATGGAACGTTAAAACAGGCACAAACATCTTCTTTAGAATTAGGTATTGCGTTACATCCTACACCGGCGGTATGTGGACATCCGACAGAGTTAGCACGTGAAGCCATTTATGAGATTGAGCCGTTTAATAGAGGTTTTTTTGCTGGAATGGTCGGCTGGTGTGATGAAAATGGGAATGGAGAATGGATAGTCACGATTCGTTGTGCGGAAGTTGAAGAAAACGATATACGATTATTTGCGGGTGCAGGTGTAGTTGCTGGCTCCATTCCCGAGGAAGAATTGAATGAGACTGGAGCGAAGTTCAAAACAATGCTGGATGCTATGGGTATTGAAAAACTATAAGGGCATAGATATGTCGAAAACTAAGTAAACAGGGAGGAATACTTATGGAAGGGTGTCAACCATGGCCTGATGAAATAGCTGCATTTTATCGTGAAAAGGATTGTTGGCGTGGAGAAACATTTGGACAGATGCTTCGAGAAAGAGCAGAAGAGCACGGTAATAAGATTGCAATAACTGATGGGGGAAAACAAGTAAGTTATGAAACTTTGGATAAAAGAGTGGATCAACTTGCTTCCGGGTTTCAAAAGCTTGGTTTTAAAAAAGAAGATAGAGTAGTCATTCAAATTCCAAATACAGTTGAGTTTTTTGAGGTTTGTTTTGCCTTGTTCCGATTAGGAGTGTTGCCAGTATTTGCTTTGCCGTCGCACCGGTATAGTGAAATACAGTATTTTTGTGAGTTGTCCGAGGCAAAGGCTTATATAATGCCGGAAAACTTTTCCGGATATCATTATCATGAAATGGCTAAGACCATTCAGCGTGAAACAAGTACTTTAGAGCATATCATTACACTTGGTGAATCTGAAGAGTTGGAACAGTTAGCAGATCTTTATTTGGAAGAAGAGTATATTCAGCCTAATGTTTATCCAAATGACATCGCATTTTTACAATTATCTGGTGGTAGTACAGGGCTATCTAAATTAATTCCACGAACACATGATGAGTATATGTATAGTCTTCGTAAGAGTAATGAAATATGTCGAATGGATGAGAATAGTGTGTACCTTGCAGTTTTAGCAATTGCGCATAATTATCCATTGAGTTCACCGGGAGTGCTCGGTTCACTTTATGCAGGCGCAAGGATCGTGCTAGCAACAGGATCTAGTCCAGACGAGGCTTTCCCTATAATCGAAAAAGAAAAAGTAACGATTGTAGCACTTGTTCCACCGATAGCCATTATTTGGTTGGAAGCATTGAAGACACGTTCATATGATTTCACTAGTTTAGAAATCATTCAAGTTGGCGGAGCGCATTTCAATGCTGAAATAGCTAAACGAATGCAACAGACCTTTGGATGTAAGCTGCAACAAGTGTATGGGATGGCTGAAGGGTTGGTTAATTACACAAGATTAGATGATCCAGAAGAGACTATTATTAATACGCAGGGACGACCGATGTCACCCTACGATGAGATTCGTGTAGTTGACGAAGAGGATCGGGAAGTTGAACTAGGTGAAGTAGGTGAATTGTTAACTAGGGGCCCATATACTATTCGCGGATATTATAAGGCGGAACAACATAATGCTAAAGCATTTACGTCGAATGGGTTTTATCGCACAGGTGATTTAGTTAGCTTAGACGAAGCGGGAAATATTGTCGTTGAAGGTCGTATTAAGGACCAGATAAATCGTGGCGGTGAAAAGATAGCAGCTGAGGAAATGGAAGATCATATTGCTTCACATCCTAATGTATTTGACGTTGCTGTCGTCTCTATGCCGGATAAATTTCTTGGAGAGAGATCATGTGCGTTTGTTATCCCTAATGAGGGGATGATAACTAAAGTTGAAATGAAGGATTTTCTAATAAAAAGAGGGATCGCGGATTTTAAGATTCCTGACCGGGTTGAAATAGTGGATACCTTTCCACAAACATCATTTGGAAAGGTCAGTAAAAAAGCATTGCGTGAAATGATTACAAAGAAACTATCACCTATCTATAAATAAAATAAACGAAAAGGAAGTGATTACATGGGAATTCCTACTATTCCATCTTATCAAATGCCGAATATATCTATTTATCCAACAAATAAAGTGTCGTGGCAGGTGGATCCGGAGAGGGCAGTTCTGCTCATACATGATATGCAGAATTATTTTTTGAACTTTTATGATACGGAACAATCACCGATACCAGAATTGATCCATAATATCGCAAAATTGAAAGAGCAGTGCAAAAAGCAAGGGATTCCAGTTGCCTATACAGCGCAACCAGGGAATCAGAACGCGGCAGATCGGGCACTCCTAACTGACTTTTGGGGAAAAGGATTATCCGATGATCCAGCTCAAACAGGGATTATTAAAGATTTAGCACCAGATTCAAATGATTTAATGTTAACTAAATGGCGTTATAGTGCGTTTAAAAAATCAGATTTCTTGAATATATTAGAAAAGCAAGGGCGCGACCAACTAATTATTTGTGGAGTTTATGCCCATATAGGATGTTTAATGACGGCTGCAGAGGCATTCATGTATGATATACAGCCTTTCCTCGTAGCAGATGCGGTTGCCGACTTTTCATATGATGAACATAAAATGGCATTGGATTATGCCGCCAAACGTTGCGGTGTTACGACGTCTACAGATGAATTAATTAAAGTACTGTCGAAAGGTACAGAAAATAGCAATAATGAATCCCTTACATTTGAAACAATTCATGAGCAAGTTGCCTGCTTACTGGATATACAAGCGAAGGATCTATCAGACACAGATGATTTATTTTATATGGGGCTTGATTCTATTGGACTTATGAGTTTAGTTGAAGCATGGAGACAACAAGGTCTGGAAGTAAGCTTTATGGACTTAGTGGAAAGAAAAACTTTAGCTGAATGGCGTGATTTAATGGAAAGCCGAATGGTGAAAGTATAAATATAAAGGAGGGGGTATCGTATGTCTAGCGTGTTAACGAAGTATCAGTCATTAACGGGTGCGCAAGCTGGAATTTGGTATGCGCAGCAATTGGAGTCGGATAACCCTGTTTATAATACAGCGGAGTATATTGACATAAATGGAAAGCTACATGTGGAGTATTTTAAGAAGGCTGTAGAACGAGTAATGAAAGAGACAGATTCCATTCATGCTAAATATGGAGCAGACGAAAATGGTCCATGGCAGCATATTTCCGGGAAAAGGGATTTTTCGCTTGAACTTATCGATTTTACTGGGGAAGTGGACCCAGATCAATCTGCAAAAAAATGGATGAAATCTGATATAGATAAACCGTTGGATTTAACTAAAGATGTCGTTGTTAAACAGGCTCTATTTAAGATAAGCGAGAATCGAAGTTTTTGGTATTTGCGTATTCATCATATTGCAGCAGATGCTTTCGGTTTTTCTCTAATCGTACAACGTGTTGCTCAGATTTATACAGCCCTAGTAAAGCAAGAAACGATAAAGGGAAATGAGTTGGGAGATTTTCAAAAGGTATTGGATGAACATCAATCGTATGTGCGTTCGGAGAAATTTATTCAAGACCGTGAGTTTTGGATGGGGCGATTCCAGGATCATCCAGACATTGTTAGTTTAAAGGGTTCATCGTTAGGATTATCTAAACGCATTATCCATAAGACAAGTTATTTGCAAGCAGATACGATAGAGCGGTTAAGGAAAACAGCTAGTTCCAGGGGGGGGAACTGGTATGAAACGATTGTAGCAGCTGTTGCTGTATATATGCAGCGTTTAACTAGTAGTGAGGACATTGTGCTTTGTTTACCAATGATGTGTCGTATGGGCACGTCTTCAGTAAATGTCCCAGCAATGGTGATGAATTTACTACCATTAAGACTGAATATACAACCTAAAATGAGTTTCATAGAGTTGATAAAACAAGTTCATCAAGAAATGAAGCAAGTGCGGTCCCATCAGCATTATCGTCATGAATATTTACGGCATGATCTGAAGTTGTTAGGGGATGGTCAACGCTTGTTCGGACCTCAAATAAATATGATGCCATTTGATTATGGATTGGACTTCGCTGGTAGTAAAGGAACGACAAATAAGCTCCATACGGGTCCAGTAGATGACCTATCCTTGAATATATATGATCAACAAGACGGAAAAGGGATAAGGATTGATTTGGATGCCAATGCGGATATTTATGAACCGGATGAGGTAACTCTTCATCTAAATCGTTTGGTGAATTTGATTGAGAATATAGCTGCTGCAGATGCGGATTTGCCAATATCTCAATTAGGGATACTCTTACCTGGAGAGTTTGACAATGTAATCAATAATTGGAATCAAACAACTCGACAATTGTCTTATATGTCTGTACAAGAAATATTTTTAAAACAAGTTACCCGTACACCGCATGCCGAGGCCTTAAGGTTCGACGATGAAAGCCTTTCTTATGCAGCATTAAATAAACGGGTTAATTGTCTGGCGTATTTACTTGAGGAAAAGGGACTAGGACCTGGTAAGTTTGCTGCTTTGGCTTTACCCCGATCCGTAGATATGGTTATTGCAATGTTGGCTGTTTTAAGAGCGGGAGCAGCGTATTTGCCAATTGATCCCGAATATCCTGTTGAGCGAATTTCTTATATTTTGGAAGATGCACAGCCGATTTGTATCCTGACACATAAGGACATACAATCTCAATTACTAGACAGTCATGTAGATCATGTCGTGTTGGATGATCCCGCTGTTCGTAATCAACTAACAGCTTATGCTGATATAGATTATCCGAACAGAATAGTAGCGCCCAAGAGTCCAGCGTACATGATTTATACTTCCGGATCGACAGGGCGTCCCAAAGGAGTTGTTGTTACAGTTGAAGGATTAACCAACTTCCTTTGCTCGATGCAAAATAAGTTTGCTTTGAGTCATCAGGATCGTCTTTTAGCAGTTACGACAATTGCTTTTGACATTTCAGCATTGGAAATATTTCTTCCGCTCATTAGTGGTGCATGTTGTGTGATTGCAAAGGATAACGCAAACAAAGACCCGGCAATATTAGCACAATTGATTGAAGATCGTAATATTTCCATTATGCAGGCAACGCCCACACACTGGAATGCGCTTGTATCGACCTATCCAGAAGCACTTCGTGGAATACGTATCTTGGTTGGCGGAGAAGCGCTTCCTGAAAAACTCGTAAAATCTTTACATGAGCTAGATTGTGAAGTGACAAATTTGTATGGACCAACAGAAACGACAATCTGGTCCACAGCTATTACTTTACATACAGGGGAAACGGGTATTCCTTCTGTTGGCTATCCGATCGATAATACACAAATATTCATTTTAGATGCCGGTTTACAGCCTGTCCCCCCAGGGGTAAGTGGAGATTTATATATTGCAGGTAAAGGATTAGCACAGGGCTATTTTAATCGTCCGGATTTAACAGCAGATACTTTCATTGCTAATCCATATGGAAATCCAGGTGAAAGGATGTACAAAACAGGCGATATTGCACGTTGGCATGCGGATGGAAAGCTTGATTATATTGGCAGGTCAGATCATCAAGTGAAAATCCGCGGTTTTCGAATAGAGCTTGGAGAAATTGAATCCGTCATAGCGAAAACCTCGGAGGTTAGTCAAGTAGTCGTTGTTGCTAGGGAGGACCAACCAGGGGATAACCGTATAATAGCTTATCTCGTGCCAGAAAAGAATGCGATTATTGATTTAGCTAAAACACGTAAATATGTGGAAGAACTACTTCCTGATTATATGGTTCCTTCTGCCTTTATTATAATGGACGATTTGCCGCTGACACCAAATAAGAAAATAGACCGCAAAGCATTGCCGTCTCCAGAATTCGAAAAAGGTAAAGATAGTCGGGATCCTAGAACACCACAGGAGGAAATAGTTTGTGATTTATTCAAACAAGTGTTAAATGTTTCACAAGTGGGAATTGACGATAGTTTCTTCCATCTTGGCGGTCATTCATTACTTGCTGTACAGTTAGCGAATCGTATTCGTGAAGTCTTTGAAGTGGAGGTTGGGATAGGGAAAATCTTTGAAACACCGACTGTAGTAGGACTTGTTAAACAGTTAGAGGCAGGACGGAAAGGAAGGCCCCCTGTTCAAAGAGTCGAATCCAAGGGTGATATCCCATTATCGTTTGCGCAGCGTCGATTATGGTTCCTATATCAGTTAGAAGGACCAAGCCCTACATATAATATACCACTAGTGGTTCGATTATCAGGGAAATTAGAAAAGAACGCATTGCAAGAAGCAATATGCGATGTAATAGAAAGACATGAACCGTTGCGAACTATTTTTCCCGAAAATGCGGGGACAGCCAGGCAAGAGGTATTAAACCCAGAAAAGGTTAAGCCAGATTTACATGTACACCAAATAGAAGCATCCGAGTTAACAAGCGGATTGAATAATACTGTTAAATATTGCTTCCAATTGGATGAGGAACCTGCATTTCGAGTTGAGCTCTTTTCAACCGCGGAAGAAGAACATGTTGTTGTACTGTTACTCCATCATATCATTGGCGATGGATGGTCCTTGACGCCGTTAACACAAGATTTGAAGAAGGCATATATGAGCCGCGTTAATGGCAAACAGCCGAATTGGACAAATCTACCAGTACAATACGCGGATTATGCATATTGGCAAGAGAATTTATTGGAAGAAAAGCAAGGACAAGAGAGTCTTGTTAAAGAACAGCTTGATTATTGGTTAAATACCTTAGCGGATTTACCTGATCATTTGGAACTCCCAACAGATTATCCACGACCAGTGGAATCTAGCTATTTAGGGAAAACGTATCGCTTTACGATTGACGCGAGGCTTCATCAGAAGTTACTTCATATCTCTGCACAAAACGGAGTTAGTTTATTTATGACGTTGCAAGCCGGTCTTACGGCGTTACTGACTCGTCTTGGGGCAGGATATGATATACCTTTAGGGAGTCCGGTAGCTGGAAGAAATGATGATGCTTTGACAAATCTCGTGGGGTTGTTTATTAACACTTTAGTATTACGTACTGATACATCTAGTAATCCGAGCTTTAAGAAGTTACTTGGTAGAGTGAGAAAGGTAAATTTGAATGCGTATGAAAACCAGGATTTACCTTTTGAAAGATTGGTAGAGGAATTGAATCCTCCGCGTTCTAGATCAAGGCATCCATTATTTCAAATCATGCTTGCATTACAAAATACACCTGAGCCAAAGTTAGATTTACCTGAAATGAAGAGTGAATTGTCATTATATAGCGTAGGAGCTTCTAAATTCGATATGACGTTAGAGTTTCGAGAAAATGTAAGTGAATTGGGGTATGCGGAAGGATTAGATGGATTCCTTGAGTATAGTACAGACTTGTTTACAGAAGAGACAATAGAATCGATGATGAATAGACTGATTCGTTTGTTAGAATCTGCTGTGCTTGATCAGGATAAACCAATCGGACTTCTGGAGATTTTAGATCAAAATGAAAAGAAAGAGCTGGTCCAAGATGTAAAAGTGAATGATGAACAGGAAGAATCCAGTTTGTCAGTACGATTTGAAAAGCAGGCCATGCTTGAACCAAAAAATATAGCGCTCATCTTTGAAAACGAACAAATGACATATCAAACATTGAATGAAAGGGCTAATCAACTTGCGCATCTATTAATTGGACAAGGCGTTGGACCGGAGCAATATATTGTCTTAGCTTTACCTAGATCAATGGAAATGGTAATCGCTATGCTTGGTATTATAAAAGCTGGAGCTGCATATGTGCCTATTGATCCTAATTATCCGAGTGAACGAATTACCTTTATGATAGAGGACGTAAAGCCTTTGATGGTGATTACAAATGAAGAGTATACAAATAAATTACCTAATAATTATGCGGTGCCAAAACTTATTTTAGATGCAGAAGATACACAGGAAGTACTTAGTAAACAAAAAGATACGAATCCAATAGATGCAGAGCGTACAGAGCCGTTACAAGCTCTTCATCCGGCATATATTATATATACTTCGGGTTCCACTGGTCTGCCTAAAGGAGTAGTGATTCCCCATCAAAATGTGAATCGTCTACTAGGATCTACAGACGAATGGTTCCAATTTAATGCGGATGACGTATGGACTTTATTCCACTCCTATGCGTTTGACTTTTCGGTATGGGAAATGTGGGGGGCTCTGCTCTATGGTGGAAGACTTGTTATTGTGTCTTATGAGACTAGCCGTTCTCCGTATGAGTTTTTACAACTATTAGTAAATGAGAAAGTAACGGTCCTGAATCAAACTCCTTCCGCATTTTATCAATTAATGCAGGCGGACAGAGAACAGCAGGAAGTAGGTAAACAGCTGCAATTACGATATGTCATTTTTGGCGGAGAAGCGCTTGAACTTAATCGACTAGAGGATTGGTATAAGCGTCATAAAGAGGACGCACCTAAACTAATTAATATGTATGGAATTACGGAAACGACCGTACATGTTACGTATATGGAAATTAATGAAGCTCTTGTATCACTAAGAGCGAATAGTATTATCGGTCAGGGGATAAAAGACTTAAATGTATATATATTGGATGAATATTTACAGCCAGTACCAATAGGGGTTATTGGAGAAATGTATGTATCTGGTCCAGGGTTAGCAAGGGGATATTTAGGAAGACCAGGTTTAACGGCTGACCGTTTCGTGGCAAATCCATTCGTTGAAAATGGATCTAGAATGTACCGTACGGGTGATTTAGCCCGTTGGAAAGAATATGACATGTTAGATTACATCGGACGCGCTGATCAACAGGTGAAAATAAGAGGCTTTAGGATTGAGCTAGGGGAAATTGAATCTGTGCTATCCGAGCACCCTAGCATCGAACAGGTAACCGTGGTCAGCAGAGAGGGCCAATCGAGTGGAAATCAACTGCTTGCTTATATAATATTAAATTCCGATGCAAGTGAAAATGGTGTTGATATCCGACGATGGGTTGCTAAACGTTTGCCAGATTATATGATACCTTCCGCATTTATCATGATTGATATATTCCCATTAACTCCTAATGGGAAGCTAGATTACAAGGCTTTACCTGATCCAGATTATTCTGAGGAAGTAACAGACAAAGGACCAAGAACACCACAGGAGGAAATATTATGTAATCTATTTATGGAAGTATTGGATTTGCCATATGTGGGAATTGATGATGAATTCTTCCACCTAGGGGGACACTCGTTACTTGCTGTCCAGCTAATGACTCGAATCAAAGAATCATTTGGTATTGACCTAAGTATTGGGAATCTCTTTGAGTCTCCTACGGTTGCGGGTCTGGCAGAACGATTGGAAACTGGTGACAATACAAGTGCGCTAGAGGTTTTGTTACCACTTCGAACAAGTGGAAGCTTATCTCCTTTATTCTGTGTTCATCCGGCTGGCGGACTTAGTTGGTGTTACGCAGGTCTGATGAAGGAATTGAACAAAGATTATCCAATTTACGGTCTTCAGGCACGAGGTATTTCCGATCCAGATAATCATCCCCATTCATTAGATGAGATGGCTGAGGATTATGTTGAACAGATACAATCTGTTCAACCACAAGGTCCCTACTATTTACTGGGATGGTCACTCGGAGGTAATATCATGCAAGCCATGTCGACAAAACTGCAGAAAAAGGGTGAAAAGGTTGCGCTAGTTGCTATGTTAGATTCGTATCCAAATCATTTTCTCCCAATTAAGAATGTTCCAGATGAGGAAGAAGCACTTATTGCTTTGCTTGCATTGGGAGGTTATGATCCTGAAAGCGTAAATGGAGATGCACTAACGCTCGAAGATGCCATAGAGTTGTTAAGAAAGGATGGAAGTGCGTTAGCGAGCCTTGATGATAAAACAATCACTAATTTAAAGGAAACATATGTACAATCTGTTCAAAACTTAAGTGAATTTGAACCGGAAATATATCAAGGTGATGTCTTGTTTTTTAGATCGACTATTACCCCAGAGTGGTTTGATCCAATTTCCACTAATACATGGGAGCCTTACATCGATGGCAAGTTGGAAGTATATGATATTCATTGTCGTCATAAAGATATGTGCCAACCGGAACCATTAGCAGAAATCGGAGAGATTCTATCTAAAAAGCTAAGTATGTTGTATGAATCGACTAAAATAAACTCAGAGAGGAAGAGATAGAACATGAGTAACCCTTTTGAAAACGCAGAGGAATCTTATGCTGTATTAATCAATAGTGAGGGACAATATTCTCTTTGGCCTGGTTTTCTTCACATTCCATCGGGCTGGGATCAGGTTTATGGAGTGGCGAATAGGCAAGAATGTTTGGATTATGTAAATTCCAAATGGGATAATTTAATGCCGAACAGTGTGAAGACAATTGAGAATGTTAGTAATAGGAATTAACCATGAAGAAACGTGTAAGTGTGAAGTTTGCTGTAGGTGCAGTATATGTATTAGCGATGTTTATGTCTGCTCTCGACAGTACAATTGTTAATGTGGCATTGCCGGCTATTGGAGGAACATTCCATGTTCCTCCTGAAGCCATGGGAACCATAAATATTGGATATCTAATTAGTTTAGCCATGTTTCTACCAGCAGCAGGCTGGATGGGGGACCGTTTTGGAACAAAACGGATATTTTTGAGTGCGATAGGCATATTTACTATTGCATCTGTCTTGTGCGGATTTGCTCATAATATGTTTACGTTGAATGTATATAGGATTCTCCAGGGTATTGGGGCAGGTTTCATTACCCCTGTTGGCATGGCCATTCTATTTCGGACATTTACCCATGAAGAGCGTCCCAAGCTGTCACGTATGCTAATTATACCGATCGCACTAGCTCCGGCTCTTGGTCCTATTATAGGTGGTTTTTTAGTGGATACAATTTCTTGGCGTTGGATATTTTTTATAAATATACCTATAGGCTTGCTGGCTTTATTCATTGGGAAGGTATATTTACAGGAACATGTTGAGCCAACAGCCGGAGCATTTGATTATAAAGGGTTTATATTATCCTTAACAGGTTTTTCGCTGTCGATTTATTCATTGACACAGGGAACTGTTAAAGGGTGGACATCTCCTGAAATTATAGTAACGGGATGTTTGGGGCTTGTATTAATGGTTTTACTTGTTCGCCTTGAACTGCGTGAGGATAAACCATTGATAGATGTGAGATTGTTCAAGGATCCAATGTTCCGCTCAATGAGTTTTATCGGTCTTTGTTCCGCCGCGGGTTTACTTGGAATGCTATATGTTTTCCCGCTAATGTATCAAAATGGGTTGAACGTTAGTGCTTTTCATACAGGTCTAACCACATTCATAGAAGCACTTGGATTAATGGTGGCTTCCCAGCTAATGCCTTGGACATTGAAGAAAATGGGTTTGCGGCGACTCCTTATTTTTTCTCTTATTGGTACAATCATTGTTTTTATGCTTATTTCGTTATTTGTTGCATCTAATCCGTGGTTGCTTAGATTTTTAATGTTTGGAATAGGGTTTTTCTTAGGACAAACAGTTGGGGCAGCGCAAATATCAGCTTTTAAGAATATAGACTCCTCATCAATGGGCAGAGCTACAATGCTATTTAATATGCAAAATAGACTTGGCGCAGTTCTTGGGGTTGCTATCTTATCAGGAGTACTAGGAACATCCAATACGTCAGCAGGGGAACAGGTTAACTTGCTAACCTATCAATATGCATTGTTTGGCGCTTCGATATTTTTAATAGTTGCATGTTTAATAGCAGTGAGAATGAATAAAACGACAGAAAATGATCCCACACTTCACTTGAATCTGGTTGAGAAAGCAGAATAGCGGTCTATTATAAAATAAATCAAACTGTAAAGATGAAGGGAGCATTCCATGTGGTAGAAGTCTATATCTGTCAATTACCTAAAGAAAAGAGTCAAGCAAAATTGGGGAAATTACTTTTAAAAGTGCCTAAAGAAAGACAAAAGCATATTCGAAGGTTCTACCATCTGGATGATGCATACCGAACTATTATAGGAGATTATTTATTAGATCATGTTTTAAAGCAACGGACTGGGAAAACATTAAAAGAAATAACCTTAAAAAGAAATGCATATGGCAAACCGTATTTACCTGATTATCCATTTATTCAGTTTAATATATCTCATTCAGGTAAATACGTAGTTTGTGCAGTACACAATCAGGATGTAGGCATTGATATTGAGGAAATTCAAACTTTCGATTTACTCTTGGCTAAACAACTGTTTACTGTGGATGAATACCAAATGATACTTAATTCAAATGATAGAAATCATGCATGCTACGAAATTTGGACTATGAAGGAAAGTTATACAAAAGCAATAGGAAAGGGACTAGTTATCCCGCTAGATGCTATTTGTATAAGAAAACACGTAGGTAACCTTATGGAAGTTGTTAGCTCGGAAGAAAAGGAGCTAGTAACGAATTTCATATGTAAACAATATGCGATTCATACAGATTACAAGCTAACTGTGTGTGCGCGTATGACTGGAGAGAATATGTTTCATGAACATCCAACTGAAATGAATTTCGATCAATTATGTTGAATTACTATTTTTATTTCCAAATAAAATTTAAAAGCAGTTATATCTAGTAGTAGATAAATCCATTTGCAGCCACACTTCTCAATTGGTGTTACACAACTATTTACATCATTAGGAAAAAATTCATTTAATGATTGACAATGATTCTCATTATCGATAAAATGAGAATTGTTCTCAGTTGAGAAGGTGGTGATTCATTACTACGGTAAAAAAGGAAGTCTCATTTTTTAGTACTCAGTTATAAAGGAGGGAAGGAATATAGGAAGGATGAAAAGAAAATCTGTAGTAATTGGTCTAACATTAGGAATGCGACAAGATAGGCTAACTGTATGTAAATGATGTACGTTTTTACGCGGTTGCAATTTCTTCGTCTGAAATACAAAGTTAGACGCATAAAAGATCCATCGAACTCAGAGTGATTTGTTATAAAAATATTTTCAGTTAAATTATCTGACTGTTAAAGGGATTTAGAATAATTCTGAGGTGATTCCTCCGCGAATTGGCTAATAATTGCTATTTCGATAGAGGTAGTAGTTGAAATAGTTCATGGGTATAAAGCGAGGGCCACAGATGGCAGCATTGCAGTACCTGGGAATCGACTACTTCATCAACGTTATTCTTAGTGCAAGTTATGCTGTTACTCGCCGAGCGTGGTTTTAATCGTAAAAAATACGAAGGTTTGCCGTCTCAAGGACAATTAGGCATCGATACTTAAATTAAAAGGAGAAGATAAATGATGAAAAAGCAATTAAGCTTATTAGTATTTGCATTGATGGCTATATTGGTACTTGCTGCATGTGGAGGAAAAGTAGAAGAGGAAAAAACAACAGAGAATGATAAACAGGAATCCCCTGTTGACAAAGAAGCAACCCAACAATCTGCAGATGATAGTGCAGCTGAAAATGGCATGCAAGAAATTACATACTTAGGTGAGACCTATTCTGTACCAGAAAACGCAGAACGCATTGTCATTACAGGGGCGATGGAAGCGATGGAAGACGCAACGGTTTTAAATATAGAGCCAGTTGGAGGAATTACAGTTGCAGGAGAATTCCCAGAAACATTTAAAGCGGTGGTAGGAAATACAGAGTCAATCGGTGAAAAGCAACAACCAAATTTTGAAAAAATTCTAGAATTGCAGCCAGATGTTATTTTGGGAACGACAAAATTCAAAGATGAAGTGGTTGAAAAATTGGAACAAATTGCACCTACAATTTTAGTTTCCCATATTTCAACGAATTGGCAAGATAATCTGATGCTGATGGCTCAACTAGGAGATAAAGAAGAAGAAGCGAAAACACTTCTAGCCCAATATGACAAAGATATTAAAGCTGCGACAGAAATAAAGGAAGAGTTTAAAGGCAAGACGGTAATGGCGATTCGCATTCGTGGTGGTAGCTTGTTTGTCTACCCGGAGGATGTATTCTTTAACCCTTCTTTATACAATGAACTAGGAGTAGATGTTCCAGAAGTTATCCAGAAAGCAAAAGCTCAAGAAGAGATTTCGATTGAGCAGCTAGCAGAAGCAAATCCAGATGTTCTTTTCATTCAAGTTCAAACAAGTGGAAATCAGGAGAATGAGCAAGCATATGAAGAATTGAAAAAGAATCCAATCATTCAAAATATCAACGCTTTCAAAAATGATGCTGCTTATATCAATATTGTAGATTCTTTGTTAGAAGGAGGAACTGTATTAAGTAAAATCGAATTCTTAAAAGCTCTGGAAGAAAACGTGTTAAAGAAATAGAGGGAATTTAGATGTCCATAATTCGAAAGAATAAGATTGTATTAATCCTTTTCCTATTGATTTTATTTATCGTTACAATAACGTATTCAATCATGTATGGGGCTAGTCGTTATTCGGTTTTAACAATATGGCAAGCCTTGGTTCATTTTGATCAAACGAATATGGAACATCTAATCATACGATCTTCCAGGATCTCAAGGGTGCTAGGTGCTTTGTTGATCGGTGCTTTCATCGCGATATCTGGAGCGCTTATGCAAGGAATGACGAGAAACTACTTGGCCTCCCCCGGCATTATGGGTGTGACCGACGGTTCGGTTTTTGTTATCACATTGTCAATGATATTTCTTCCGAACGTTCAACCTGCTACCCTCCTAATCTTTTCATTTATAGGTTCTTTAATGGGCGCAGTGTTTGTTTTTGGAGTCGCCAAGCTAGTGCCAGGTGGCATGTCGCCTTTATCACTTGTAATTATCGGAACAATTCTAGGTATGTTTTTGAACGGCGTATCACAAGCTCTGGCAACATATTTTCAAATATCACAAAATATCAGTTTTTGGTACAATACGAGACTTCATCAAATTGATCCGGTCATGCTTCAATGGTCTGTACCTTTAGCGATCATCGGACTTTTCTTAGCATTTTACGTTTCAAAGTCTATTACAGCCATTTCCCTAGGAGATGAAGTTGCACAAGGTTTAGGAATTAACCTAGTGGTGATGAAAACATTGACATTAGTGAGTGTCGCACTGTTAACAGGTGTGTCAGTAGCTTTGGTTGGTAAAGTTACTTTTATTGGTTTAATCATTCCGCATATCACACGTTTTTTAGTCGGTGAAGATTATAAAAAGATTGTTCTATACGCCGGATTGTTCGGTGCGCTATTTTTTGCATGGGCGGATATAGTAAGCCGTTTGATTAACCCACCATTTGAAACTCCAGTCGGTGTCATTACGGCACTTGTAGGCGTACCTTTTTTCCTTTATCTGATTCAAACAAAGGGAGGGAAGCGTTATGCCTAAGCTGAATCTAAATAAGCGTTTCTTTGTAGTAGCAGGTATTGGAATCCTATTTACGTTACTCGTTATTTATTTGAGTCTTACAAGTGGTCAATACCCATTGACGGTATCTGAAACGTTCCGAACGTTATTTGGTGTCGATCATATTCCAAATCATGAACTTGTGATCTTTGGTTTTAGGATGCCTAGAATAGTAATTGGTGTTCTAGTCGGTTTATCACTGGGAGTAGTAGGAGCCGTTTTACAAGGTGTGACGAAAAATAATTTAGCCGATCCAGGTATTTTAGGTATTCAGTCTGGTGTAGGACTCACGGTGGTTCTCTATATGTTTTTTGTTCAGGGGAATGTGAATGAGATGTCAAGTCTCTCGATCGTCGGGGTGTCTGTATGGGGATGGCTTGGTGGAGTCCTCGCTACTCTCCTGCTATTTATACTTTCAAGTCATCAAGGCCAGCTCGATCCAAAACGTTTGATTTTAGTTGGTATTGCATTGAATTCTGGTTTTGGTGCGCTTACCCTTTTTATCTCATTGAAGATGGATCCTAAAGATTTTGAAATGGCGACAGTTTGGTTATCAGGAAGTATTTATAGTGCATCATGGCAACAAGTATTATCTATGTTACCTTGGGTTCTACTAATCATTCCGTTACTCGTTTGGAAAGCACCCATTCTAAATGTGTTACAACTCCATGATATAACGATTGTTGGTTTAGGGGTTCGGATAAACCGACAACGCGTGTTGTTGGTAATGGGGGCGGTTGGATTGATCAGTGCAAGTGTGATTGTTTCCGGAAGCATTGCATTTGTCGGATTACTAGCTCCTCATATATCAAGGCGATTAGTGGGTATTCATCATCAACATATCATTCCGATGAGCGGTATTATCGGAATGATTCTTGTTGTAACAGGAGATTGGATTGGTAAGGTGGTCTTTGCACCTGCTGAATTGCCAGTTGGAATTGTTATTTCAATTATTGGCGTACCTTATTTCATTTATTTATTAATGCGAAATAGCCGAAAAGTACGGGCATAAAGAATGGAGATTGGTTATGGCTTATACACATATAGTGAAGTCAATACGTCATTCTATATCAGAGACTGACTATAGAATTAAAATTGCCATCCCTAAGGAACCAGCACCAGAGGAAGGGTATCCTGTGTTTTATATATTGGATGGGAATGCTTACGGTGTTCTTTTCGAAAGTGTTGTGATGTTGCAAGCACAACGCACCGAAAAAACAGGCGTACCTCTTGCGGTAATTGTATCGATAGGATATGCACAAGAAGAAATCTTTTCACCTTTACGTATATATGATTTCACACCACAAAGTGAAGTTGTCAACTTACCAGAACGGCCATCGGGAGTACCGTGGCCTACCTCTGGCGGTGCGGAAGAATTTTTAAAGGTATTAAAAAAAGTGAAACGAATGGTTCGACAAGAAGTCGAAATGGATGTTCGCAAGCAACTTGTTTTTGGCCATTCGTTGGGAGGACTATTTCTAGTTCAAACGCTTATTTTGGAGCCGGAATTATTCACACATTATTATATTTGCAGTCCATCTCTTTGGTGGAACCAAGAGCAAATACTACAGGATGCTTTGAAAATCACTCCTATAGAAAGTGTGATCTTTATAGCGTCAGAACAACAGGAAAAGCATAAGATGTTTGAAAATGTACAATCTCTATATAACCATCTGAAATCTTTGCCCCTGCAATCGGTCGAAATGTTTACATCTCCGGATGAAAATCACATGTCCATCATTCCAGCCAGCATGTGCCAAGCATTGCGATTTTTAATGAAAAATAAGTGAGGTGAATGGAATGATTGATGTTGAAGAAATTACTGTCGGTTATGGCTCGAAAATCATTATTGAAGAACTAAGTGTCGCGATACCTAAAGGACAAATCACGACAATTATTGGACCAAATGGATGTGGCAAATCTACTTTATTAAAAACTATTTCTCGTATTTTACAAGCAAGTCATGGCGCAGTCTTTATCGATCAAAAAGCGATTCATGAGACAAGCACGAAAGAAATCGCGAAAAAGATGGCCATCTTACCCCAAACAGCGGAAGCACCCGATGGATTAACGGTATATGAGCTCGTGGCATATGGTCGTTTTCCACATCAATCAAGTTTTGGTCGTTTAAAAAAAGAAGATATTGAGGCGATTGATTGGGCGCTAGAAGCAACAAACTTAACTGAATTTCAAGAGCGACCCATTGAAGCATTATCTGGGGGTCAGCGACAACGTGTATGGATTGCGATGGCGCTTGCTCAAGATACAGATATTTTAATATTAGATGAACCGACGACGTATCTTGACATGGCGCATCAACTTGATGTTTTACAATTGGTAGAACGACTCAACAAAGAACAAGGGAAAACGATTGTGATGGTGTTGCATGATATAAATCACGCCTCTCGTTTTTCAGATTTCTTAATAGCTATGTATAATGGTGAAATTGTAACAGAAGGTATACCAGAGCGCGTCGTTACTTGTGAACATTTGCAGCAGATCTTTCAAATTCAAGCAATCCTATCGATTTGTCCTTTTAGTCAAAAGCCAATATGCTTATCTTATGGGAAATTAAATACGAGTGTATTATGAATACATGTTGTGATTTAACTAGTATATGTGGGATCAACAGGCTTATTTTAGCCTCTTAGAGAGATGTATTCAATTTTAATTAAAGTTATATTAATGATACATATAATTAGCTAAGGAGAATATATAATGCAAATATACTGGACTAAAATTAATACTATTATAGAAGAAACACCTGAGGTTAAAACGTATATGCTCGACTGTCCGAAAGACTTTACATGGGAAGAAGGTTCCCACACCCACTTCGCACTGGAAGGTTTTAATGCGGGAGATAAACCAAACCGTAGCTTGATTCGTCACATGTCAATCTCCACTTTACCGCACGAAAATTTCATCGGTATCACAACACGCATCAGAGAGCAGTGCTCTGAGTTTAAAAACATATTAAGAAAACTTGAGGTTGGCGATGAGGTTGCAATCTTTAAAACACACTCAAATGTACCGCTTAAAAGAGAAGACAAAAATGTTTACTTGCTGTCATCAGGCGTCGGTCTGGCAACTTTTAGACCGCTTGTACTTGATTATTTCGATCGTGCTGATCACGTCAATCACATTCATTCGTTGAACATCGACTCATCAAATAATTTCTTATTCACGAATATTTTTGAGTCCGCACCTGACAAGAATTTCACATCACAATTCGTCGACACTCGTAAAGACTATTATGAAGAAGTGAAAAGTCTTTCGGCAGACAAAGAGGGACTCTTCTATGTTGTCGGCAGTGACGAATTCCTATTGCAGAACATTGCAGTTCTACGTGAGCAGGGCATCAAACCTGAACAAATTATGATCGACAAGCATGAACATTCGTTGCCTGAGTTTTTATCGATTGATATGTAAAATTTAGTCAGACTTTAATAAAGATCATTGTGTAATATTCCTTTAAAAACTTTTAAATAATGACATGGATTTTAGCAGGAAACCAGTGAAGTAAGTAATCACTTTGACAAAGCTTTTCCCAATTGGCACACGTCCTAACTAAGGATTTGTGTCTTTTAAAATTGAAGAGAGTATTTTGTGATTATTAGTAAAATGAAGGAATATGAAGAAATATGCAAATAAAAAAGTTGATTTTGAATTTAATTATCGACGAGTGAATAAAGGTATATTAATTATGTCAAGAATGAACATTGACACGTCACTGTTAGGTGTCCTATATGCGAGGTGGGAGGTTATGAGCGAAAGAAAACAAAAACGTGATGTGTATGTAGCTATCGCTGATCCAACAAGACGTAAATTGCTATATTTGCTGGCAGAGGCAGATGAATTACCTTTGTACGAGCTAACTTCGGAATTTCAAATGGGGCGTACTGCCATATCTAAACATTTGGCTATTCTTAAAGGGGCTGACCTAGTTACTGTACGTAAAGTAGGAAGAGAAACAAGATATCGAATAAATGCTACCCCATTGCAAGAAATTAAAGACTGGGTATCACTTCATGAGAATTTCTGGATAGAAAAAGTAGCACATGTAAAACAAAAGGTATCGGAGGAATAGACAATGGCAGATGTATCATTAGACTTTCAATTTACAAGTTCGATTGAGCAAGTGTGGAAGGCGTTAACAGATTCAGATATGCTGGCAAAATGGATATGGCAAAATGACTTTTCACCAGTAATCGGAGAAAAGTTCCAATTTCGTTCTGAGCCAAATGAATGGTGGGATGGAATCGTTAATGGTGAGGTTCTCGAAGTAGAGGAACCTCACATATTAACATACACTTGGGCAAGTGCTGGTGAAACGACTACGATCACATGGACGTTAAAAACAGGTTCAGATGGTAATACGCATGTACATTTTCAACAAACTGGTTTCAGTGAACAAACAAAAGCAACCAAAGGCGCTATTGAAGGAGCCAAATACAGTTGGACGAATTTTGGAGAGCAACTTAAAAAAATAGTGGAACAATGATTGCTTGTGGCTTTAGCTAACAGAACAAGCCTTGGTAGCGTATAATAAGTAACAATAAACAGAACACTAAATGGGCGTCATTTCCAATTAGTATTCTGTTTTTCGAATTAAGGAGAATTAGAAATTATACATCTGCTCCACTTGAATAGTAACCAATCATTTTTATTGAAATAAAATAAAGCCAAATAAAATAAAGTGTAGATGGTTGGATATTTGCATCCTTACTACTGCGTTATGAAATTCTTAAGAGAAGATAGAATGAAAAGCACTGTAAACGTTAAGAAAATTGACGTTCGCGGTGTTTTTCTTTGTTCGTATTCAGCTAATTCAAGCAGAATTTAATTTGTACGACAAAAACGTTTTGAACATCATCGCGATATCTGTCCAGAGATAGTGGTCGATCACTTAGCCCCATGATACGAATGCTTGACCTATATTTGTTCAGATATCGGTAAAAATTTCAAAGTCTTTAACTTTACGTCTATAGGGATTTTATCAGCATTCACAATAGCTCGCTTCGCCAAGTTCATCTGATTCAGCAGTTGTTGTCAGTGACGAATGCAACAACCGATTAATTCTCTACTATGCATTAATAGATCTTTAGGATTTCGGATCAAAATCCCATACTAACTTTACTTTAAGCTTTTGCTTACAAACTTCATGATACGAAGGAACCGGATAATTATACAACTCAGCTATTTGGATGAAAACAGTGATATGGAGCCCATACCCTTGTCACCGTTTAATATAGTGGTAAATATTCCCCGCCAGTTGAATGTTAAATAATTGCTGGCCATCTGTCAGATCGGTTGAAAGAATTTCTTCAATCCGTTTTAGGCGGTAGTTTAGCGTGTTGGTATGGACGTGAAGGGCGACAGCGGTTCGTTTGATGTTTTGGTTTTGACGCAAATAGGTAAGTAGTGTTTGCAACAAGTCCCCTTTGCGAGTTTGTTCGTAATGAATGAGCGAGCCGATGACTTCGTGGACGAAATCGAGCAGTTCTTCTTCTGAATTTTGTAAGATGAAACGCTGGATGCCGAGATCTGTGTAGGACAGGGCGCGTTCTTCAAAATGGTAGCTTTTCATGAATGTGATGCATTTTTCAGCTTCTTTGAACGATTCATGTGCGGCGGAAAGGTTTGATTTCATTCTGCCGATGCCGATAGTGATGTCGAGTTCACTGTATGTTTTTTCGATTTCCTGCTGCAAGTGCAAGGCGAGTTGTTTAATGCTACCTACTTGGTTTGCTGTCTGCAGTTTGGCAGGGTAGGAGAATAAGGCGGCAAGCTTGTTTTGATCGATGAGCGCAGCGCCTTGCGAGTTTTTTTCCAGGAAGTACTTATTTGTCATATGGAGCAGGTTGTTGATGACGTTTTCGCTGATAGCACCGTGCTGCAATTTGTCTTTGTTTTCGACGTTGATACTGACGGCGATGTAGTTGCGGTTCAAGTCGAATTGTAGATTTTTTGCCTGCTTCATTAATGTTTCATCGATTGCTTGACCGGATAATATTTTTGTCATGAATTCGCCCTGCAGACGCTGCTGTGTTTCAAAGACAGCTTGTACTTTGACGAGCTCGAGCATGATGACCGTGCAGATGTGTTCGAGCGCGTTGATTCCGGCTTCTCCGATTGGAACTTTTGAGACGATGATGAGCGTGCCGAGCGACTTCATTTTCGATTGTAGCGACAGTGCGATGAATTGATACGTTTCGGGGCCTAGCGTGATTTTAGAGACGCTGTACGGCCTATTGGGCGACTGGTCGTTCTGTTTCGCAAAGCGTCGTACTTCGCTTTTCATCTCTTCTGAAACAGGGGTGCGGCAGGCAGAAGCGGTCAGTTCGCCTATTTCATCGAATAAGAAAATATGCTCGCCGATTGTTTTGTAAATATAGTCGATAATGGATTGGATTCCTTCTCCGTTGACGACGAGATTGGCGATGTTGCGCTGCGTTTCAATCGAGCGGGACAGCTGCTGGACAATCTTTTTTTCTTTATAATAAATATTCGATTTTTCGAGCGCGATGGCAGCTTGCTCGGCGATCGCCTCTAACAGCTGCATATCCTCTTTTTTGAAATGAAGTGATTTATCGAATGAATCAAGCGTAATGACGCCTATGCATGTTCCTTTCGATAAAATCGGCGATGAAATTATCGAAGTGAAATGGAAATTATCAGGAATCGATTCGTCAAGAAGCGTTCGGTTGTCAGGAGTGAGTGTATCGAGCGCCTGTTTGATTTCTTCTTCGTTTTTAAACACTAGCCCTTTTTCCATTTGAAACGTCATACCCGTCATAGATTCGCCGCTGCTTAATTCAATAGATTTAAAGATTTGTGGATAAAACAAGCCATGCGCGGATTTGGCCATCAGGCGCTGTTTCTGCTGGTCGAAAACCCAAATTGAACCGCCTCCTGCTGCGTCTACTGCGGAAATTGCTTCACCAATAATCAAGTCGAAAATCGTTTCAATATCTAATGAAGAGTTAATGACAGTGGAAACATGTACAAGAGATTTGAGCTGGCGGTGAGTTAACGTGTCTTGCATAATCTATCATCCTAACCTTATGGTATTTTATGTTTTTTGTGTAAAACACACAAATTCTTTCGGAAAATCACACATGGAATTGACTTTTTATATTGTTTATAATTATAAGTGAATTGGAAATAAAATGAAAGCGTGTCTATTGAAAGTATACGAATAGATGAAAGCGTTTGCAATACAAGTGTTAATAGCACGATTTGCGGCAATGACAGAATGTAATGAAAGAATGGAGGGTATTGGATATGAATTTTGATTTAACGGATGAACAACAAATGGTGCGCAAGCTGGTTCGTGAGTTTGCGGAAGCGGAAGTGGCGCCGGGTGCAGATGAGCGCGATCGTACAGGGGAATTCCCGAAAGAGATTTTTGAAAAGTTTTCAGAGCTCGGATTGATGGGTCTACCATTCTCGGAAGAGTACAGCGGTGGCGGAGCGGATACGACGAGTTTTGCGATCGTTACGGAAGAATTGAGCCGTGTCTGTGCGTCGACAGGCATCACATATTCTGCGCATATTTCACTTGGCGGCGCGCCACTTCATTTATTCGGCACACCGGAGCAAAAAGAGAAATATCTTACGCCGATTTGTACGGGCGAATCGTTCGGGGCGTTTGGATTGACGGAACCGAATGCTGGGTCCGATGCAGGTGGTACAGAAACGACAGCTGTACTTGAAGGCGATGAGTGGGTCATTAATGGTTCGAAATGTTTCATTACGAATGCGAGTTATGCTAAACATCTTGCTGTAACGGCGATTACAGACCGTTCGAAAGGAACGAACGGTATCAGTGCATTTATCGTGCCAACTGATGCACCAGGGTTTACGATAATCGCAAACTACGAAAAGATGGGGCTTCATTCTTCCAACACGACGGAATTGATTTTGGAAAACGTCCGTGTGCCGAAAGAGAATCTTCTTGGTGAAGTTGGAAACGGTTACAAACAGTTTTTGGCAACGCTTGACGGTGGACGGATTGGCATCGCTGCGATGGGTGTCGGCATCGCGCAGGGAGCATACGAGAAGGCGTTAAATTACGCGCAGGAACGAAAGCAATTCGGTAGAAGCATTTCGAACTTCCAAGCGATTCAGTTCAAACTCGCGGATATGGCGATGAATATAGAACTGGCACGTAATATGGTGTATAAAGCAGCTTGGCTGAAAGATCAAGGCCGTCCATTCAAAAAGGAAGCGGCATTTGCAAAATTATTCGCTTCTGAAATGTGCATGCGGGTCTGCGATCAAGCAGTGCAGATTCACGGTGGCTATGGCTATATTAAAGAATACCAAGTTGAGCGTTTCTTCCGCGATGCGAAACTTTTAGAAATCGGTGAAGGCACGTCCGAAGTTCAGCGCATGGTCATTGCAAAACAGATCGGTTGCTGATTTGTGAAAGGATTTTTAATGAATTGACAAAGGGGCGATTGAATGGATATTGAACGAGTTTTACAATTAGCGGCAAATAGTAAACTTATTTATCCTAGTGAAGAAAAGGTGCGCTCGACGTCAATTGGTAGCGCAGAAGCTTTCCAAGAACTTCTCCAGCAGTCCCAAGAAGATCCGGCTGCATTTTGGGATCAGCAAGCCCGTGAGCTCGAATGGTATGAACCCTGGACAGAGACGATCAGCGGCACGCTTCCCGATTTCAAGTTTTTCGTTGAGGGCATTACAAATCCGAGTATCAATTTACTCGACCGGCATATACATAACGGCGCCGGTAACCGAACAGCGCTCATTTGGGAAAGTGAGAACGGCGATTCGAAGTTTTACACGTATTCGATGCTTCTTGCTGAAGTGAACCGTTTTTCCAATGTGCTTCGGTCATTTGGTGTGAAAAAAGGCGATTGTGTCGCGATTTATCTGCCGAACTTGGCGGAGGCGGTCATAGCGGTGCTCGCTTGTTTCCGTGTCGGGGCGATTTACAACGCAGTATTTTCGGGCTATTCCGAGCGTTCTTTGTCCGATCGTCTTGAAAGCTTTGAACCGAAAGTCATCGTCACAGCGGATGCAACAGTGCGCCGCGGCAAAGAAATCCGTTTGAAAGAAAAAGTCGATCAAGTAGCGCCTTCTACTTCGTCGGTGGAAGCGGTCATCGTTGTCAATCGCATGGGCATTGATATCGATATGCAAGAAGGTCGTGATTACTGGTGGCATGAGCTGACGGAAAAAGCGAGCATTCATTGCGAACCAGAGCGCCTTGAAGCAAATGAAAGCGGCATTGTTTTCTATACGAGCGGCACGACGGGCAAGCCGAAAGGGATCGTGCATTCAGGGACGGCATTTGTCGTGCAGAACTATGTCTACGCGAAATACCATCTCGACCATCGAGATGACGACGTATTTTGGTGTACAGCGGATATCGGCTGGTTGACGATGCATATTTGGGGCATCGTCGGATCTCTTGCGAACGGCGTCACGACAGTCGTTTACGAAGGAGCGATCGATTATCCCGAGAAGACACGTTTTTATGAAATTATTGAAAAATATCGTGTCAATAAACTATTTACCGCTCCAACAGCGTTGCGCATGTTGAAAAGCATGGGTGAGAAGCCAATCGAGCAGTTTGATTTATCATGTCTTGACGTAATCGCACTCGTCGGTGAGCCGTTCGATGCGGAGACATGGCACTGGACATATGAAGTGCTCGGCAAGAAAAAAGTTTATATTAACAACACTTGGGGGCAGACCGAAACAGCCGGCTCACCGATTTCAGGAGCAGCATGGCTGACGCCGATGAAACCCGGCTCTTCCGGCAAGCCATTTTTAGGCGCGGTGCTGGATGTCGTCAATGAAGTCGGCGAACCCGTGAAAGCCGGGCAGCTCGGCAACTTGATTATTAAACAGCCGTTCCCGATGCTGTGCCGGACGATTTGGAGAGAACCGGAACGTTACTACGGTTCCTACTACAGCCAAGTTGACGGCAGCTACTATGCAAGCGATCTCGCACTGATCGATGAAGATGGCTATATTTGGGTAGTCGGCCGTTCCGACGATGCGTTCAATGTCGCAGGTCACCGTTTGAGCACGATGGAAATGGAAAGTGCTGTGCTCGAATGTTCAGGCGTGGCGGAATGCGCGGTCATTGGTGTGCCGGATGAAATTAAAGGAGAAGTGCCTTTAGTTTTCGTTCGCCTTTCTGAAAATGCAGCAGACGGGCAGGAAGTTAAAGAACGGATTAAAGAAAACATCATTCGTCAAATCGGGAAAATAGCCCTACCGAAAGAGATCGTCATAACCGACTCACTGCCGAAAACGGTGAGTGGAAAAATTATGCGCCGTCTGATTAAAGAAATCGTTACGACAGGCAGTGTTGCAGGCGATGTGACGGGACTTGAAGATCCATCGACAGTTAAGGAACTTCAGAGCGTCATGGAAGCGAATACTGCGGGCAAATAAATGAACAGCAGAGCCGGTCTTTTTGTGGCCGTCCTTCTCTTTCTTAAATTGATACTGATAAAAGCTTGTTACATGATAAATTGAAAGGGTGAAAGTCATGTTTAAAAAGATTTTGATTGCAAACCGCGGGGAAATAGCGGCCCGTATTATGCGTACATGCAGAGCGCTAGGCATTAAGACGGTCGGTGTCTATTCTGAAGCAGATGCGGAAGCTGTCCATGTCAAGCAAGCGGATGAAGCATATTTGCTCGGCGGACCCCGTGTAACGGAAAGTTATATGAAAATCGATAAAATTTTAGAAGCGGCTCATCAGTCGAAAGCAGAAGCGATCCATCCAGGCTATGGTCTGCTTTCTGAAAATGCCGAATTTGCGCGCCGCTGCGAAGAAGAAGGATTCGTGTTCATCGGGCCTTCACCAGCAGTCATTTCTGAAATGGGCAGCAAAATTGCATCGCGCAAGGCGATGGAAAAAGCCGGTGTTCCAGTCGTACCGGGTGTCACCCGTTCGCTTGCAGACGCGAAAGAAGCGATTGAAGTGGCGGAAAGCATCGGCTATCCGGTTATGCTGAAGGCATCTGCAGGCGGTGGCGGAATCGGTATGCAAGTCGTCCACAGCGCAGATGAAATCGGCAAAGCGTTCGAAGGTAATCAAAAACGAGCTACTGATTTCTTCGGAGACGGCGCGATGTATATTGAAAAATTCGTCGAAAAACCACGCCATATTGAAATTCAGATTTTAGCGGACAATGAAGGAAATACAGTGTACTTATGGGAGCGCGAATGCTCAATCCAGCGCCGCCACCAAAAAGTTGTGGAAGAAGCACCGTCTTCATTCATTTCGGAAGAGACCCGAAAAAAAATGGGTGAAGCGGCGGTTAGAGCAGCGAAGTCTATCGGCTATAAAAACGCTGGCACAATCGAGTTTTTAGTCGATGCAGATCAAAACTTCTATTTTCTTGAAATGAACACACGACTGCAAGTAGAGCATCCGATTACGGAAGAAATTACGGGGCTTGATTTAGTGAAAGAGCAGCTTGAAATCGCAGCGGGAAAAACACTTTCATTTGCGCAGGCAGACGTCAAACGCAATGGGCACGCAATTGAAGTGCGGATTTACGCAGAAGATCCGAAAACATTTTTCCCTTCACCAGGGACGATCACGAAACTGAAGCTACCGGAAGGACCGGGCATCCGTCACGAATTGGCAGTCCACGGCGAGTCAGTCGTCACACCGTTTTACGACCCAATGATCGCGAAACTCGTCGTCAAAGGCAAAGACCGCGACGAAGCGATCGACCGGCTCCAGGAAGCGCTTTCGAACTACCATATAGAAGGTATCAAGACAAATATTCCGATGCTACAGGAAGTAGCAGCGCATGAAGCATTCCGTTCTGGGGAGACGACAACGGAATTTGTGGAAAAGTATTTGACGAAGAAAAAGATAAAACAAAAGTAGATGAATTGACACTGGGAGGAATTAGTATGACAGAAATTACAGCAAGCATGGCAGGAAGCGTTTGGAAAGTACTTGTGAAAGCAGGAGACGCAGTAGAAGAAGATCAAGACATCGCCATCTTGGAATCGATGAAAATGGAAATACCCATTGCTACTGATTTTGACGGCGTCGTAAAAGAAGTGAAAGTGAACGAAGGCGAATTCGTCAACGAAGGAGACGTCATCGCAATCATTGAATAAATCCTGTAGAAGGAGATGAAACGATGAAATGGCCTGAAACGATTACGATTAAAGAAGTCGGACCACGTGACGGACTGCAAAACGAAAAAATCTTCATTCCGACAGAAGACAAAATCGCCTGGATTAATAAGCTGTCCAAAAGCGGTCTTACATCGATTGAAGTGACGTCTTTCGTCAATCCGAAATGGATTCCGGCACTCGCGGACGCAAGTGTTGTGATGGCGGGCATTAAGCGGCAGCCTGGCATCTCTTACTCAGCGCTCGTCCCGAACCGCCAGGGGCTTGAACGAGCTTTTGCGGCGGGTATCGATGAAGCGGCGGTGTTCATGTCGGCGAGCGAAACGCATAATTTGAAAAATATTAATAAGACGATCGTGGATACATTGCCTGTATTAAAAGAAATTGTCCAAGATGCGAATGCGGCGGGCAAGAGGACAAGAGGCTATGTGTCTACAGTGTTTGGCTGTCCATACGAAGGAGTGGTCGATACAGAAGCAGTCGTCCGCGTGTCGGAATCTCTTTTTGAAATGGGTATTGATGAGTTGTCGTTGGGCGATACGATCGGCGTTGCGAATCCGAGGCAAGTCCAGGAAGTACTTGACGTGCTGCTGAAACGTTTTCCAGCGGACAAATTAGCGATGCATTTCCATGACACGCACGGGACAGCTTTAGCGAATGTCCTAGCCTCGCTTGATATGGGCATTACGGTGTTCGACAGTTCAGCTGGCGGGCTCGGCGGCTGTCCGTATGCACCGGGTGCTTCAGGCAACGCGGCGACAGAAGATGTATTGTATATGCTACACGGCATGGGGATTCATACCGGCGTCGATGAAGAGAAGATTTTAGCGGCGTCCGCGTTTATTCAAGAAAAAATCGGCCAGGCACTTCCAAGTAAAAACTTGCAGGCTGCCGGTGCGCATGATAGGTGAAGGACGTGAGTGGATGGGGCATAAAGTGGTAGTAGAGAAGCGTGGCGACGGAATTGCGGTCATTTTATTGAATCGTCCGGAAGCGGCGAATGCATTGTCAGTCGAGATGCTAAACGGGCTTTACGATGCGTTGCTAGAATGCCGCTACGATCGGGAAATCCGCGCAGTTATTATAACAGGCGCCGGTGAAAAAGCTTTTTGTGCGGGCGCTGATTTAAAAGAACGTGCAGGAATGAACCCGGTTGATGTGCGCAAGACGGTTTCATTGATCCGCCAGACGATTAACGGCATTGAATCACTTCCTCAGCCGGTCATTGCCGCAGTCAACGGTGTTGCGCTCGGGGGCGGAACAGAATTGGCGCTGGCATGCGACATCCGCATTGCAGCAGAGACGGCAGCGTTTGGATTAACGGAAACTTCCCTCGGCATTATTCCAGGAGCAGGCGGTACGCAACGTCTGCCCAGATTGATAGGCAAAGGACGGGCGAAGGAGCTTATTTTCACAGCGCGCAGAGTCGAAGCGGCAGAAGCATCGGAAATCGGGCTCGCTGAATACATTGTGGCACCTGATCTGCTGATGGCTAAAGCACTTGCTGTCGCGGGACAAATCGCATCGAATAGCCCGCTTGCTGTCGCGCAGGCGAAGTTCGCGATTGACCACGGCTATGATGTCGAACTGCAGACAGGGCTCGCATTTGAACAGAACGCCTATGAAGTGACGATTCCTTCACAAGACCGGCTCGAAGGACTGCAGGCATTCAAGGAAAAACGCAAGCCTGTTTATACTGGCGAATGATGAATGATCATAAGGGAGGCAGGACGATGACAACAGATACGAAATCTTTGCAGCAAGCATTGAATGAAAGAGTAGAACAGATTAAAAAAGGTGGCGCGCCGAAATACCATGAGAAAAATGCAGATCAAGGGAAAATGTTTGTCCGGGACCGCTTGAAATTATTATTCGATTCGGATCTTAAAATCGAAGACGGTCAATTTGCGAACTGCATGGCGGGCGATCTTCCTGCTGACGGAGTTGTGACAGGCATGGGGAAGATTAACGGCCAAGTTGTTTGTGTCATGGCGAATGATTCCACAATTAAAGCAGGCTCATGGGGTGCGCGGACAGTGGAAAAAATTATCCGCATCCAGGAAACCGCTGAAAAATTAAATGTGCCACTCGTTTACTTAGTCGATTCAGCAGGCGCACGGATTACGGATCAAGTCGAAATGTTCCCAGGTCGCCGGGGTGCAGGAAGGATATTCCAAAATCAAGTAAAGTTATCCGGCCGCATTCCACAAATCTGTGTCTTGTTCGGACCGTCTGCTGCGGGTGGTGCGTATATCCCAGCGTTTTGTGATATCGTCATTATGGTCGATAAAAACGCTTCGATGTATCTCGGATCACCACGCATGGCAGAAATGGTCATCGGTGAAAAAGTAACGCTCGAAGAAATGGGCGGCGCGCGCATGCACTGCACAACTTCAGGGTGCGGCGATGTGCTCGCCAAAAATGAAGAAGACGCAATCGCAGCGGCGCGGAGATATTTATCGTATTTCCCGGCAAGCTTTTCGGAAAAGCCTCCTGTACATGATGCTGTGGCACCGAAACAGCTGGATAAGACACTGGAGGAAATCATTCCGAAAAATGAAAACGCTCCGTTCAATATGCACGACTTGATCAAAGGGATTATTGATGAAGATTCATTTTTCGAAATTAAGAAACTGTTTGCAGGCGAGCTCATTACTGGCCTTGCGCGCATCGATGGAAAAGCGGTCGGCATTATCGCGAACCAACCGCGCGTTAAAGGCGGCGTGCTATTCCACGACTCTGCCGACAAAGCGGCAAAGTTCATCAATCTCTGCGATGCATTCCACATCCCGCTGTTGTTCTTAGTCGACGTGCCTGGATTCATGATTGGAACAAAAGTAGAACGTGCAGGCATCATCCGCCACGGTGCAAAAATGATTTTTGCGATGTCAGAAGCCTCAGTGCCGAAAATTTCTATCATCGTCCGCAAAGCATATGGCGCAGGATTGTACGCAATGGCAGGCCCGGCATTTGAACCAGATGCGTGTTTAGCGCTGCCAACTGCTTCCATCGCGGTCATGGGGCCAGACGCAGCTATCAATGCAGTCTACGCAAATAAAATCGCTGCGTTGCCTGAAGAAGAGCGCGCAGCTTATATTGAAGAGAAGCGTAATGAATACAAAGAAGATATCGATATTTACCACTTAGCTTCTGAAATGATTATCGACGGGATCGTCCCGGCAGACTCACTGCGTGATGAGTTGATTACGCGCTACGAAGCGTATGCGACAAAATATGTCCAGGTTACAGACCGCAAGCATCCGGTTTATCCGGTGTGATCGAAGGCGACAGCCTACGCGTCATCATGAACTGAACCCCAAATGATAGACACTTTAAAAAGTGACTCCATTTGGGGTTTTTTATGGCACTTCCTTTGTAAACTGAAAGTAACTATTCAGCTAGAAGCGTTTTATATGAGTAAAATAATTTTCAATGAACATCGACGTAGACAGTTAGATTTAAATCCTAGTGTTTACTCTGTCTTAGATTGGATGATTCAACATATACCGGAATTTGAAACTTTTGCTGTTAATGAGATTGGGTCCCTCACAAAAAAATGACTTCTGGCAGAAGACTCCCGCTACAAAGAATGATTCAGGTATAGCCCCTTGAGTAAGCGGGAGAAGAATGTCGGTTGGCACTAGCCAAAGTATGTATTCATCTGCTATAATCAGAACATACATTCCCGTTAATAGAGATGATATTATTAATTATTTTAAAGGAGGTCACATAATGGTTTTTTCAAAATATCTGGCAAGTATCGATCATCCCGACCATCGTGAACGGATGGAAGAAGTGTTGAAGTGGGTTGCTAATGAATTTCCCGATTTGGAACCGGTCATCAAATGGAATACGCCAATGTTTTCTAATCATGGCACTTTTATAATTGGTTTTTCCGTAGCAAAGCATCATATGAGCATTTCACCCGAATACGCAGGGATTGCGAAATTTGCAGATGATATTGCAGAACTCGGCTACAGCGCAACTAAAGGCTTGTTTAAAATTCAGTGGAATAAGCCAATCAATTACGAATTGCTTAAGAAAATTATTGAGTTTAATATAGAAGATAAAATTAATGATAAGAGCTTTTGGCGTAAATAGACAAGCGAAACTAAACAAGGGATAGAAGGCACAAGAGGAAGACATACTAATTACTGCTGACAAATTAAAAATGAGTATATATCACAACCTGTTTGTTTTTAATTAATGGAATGGTAATGTTTGAATATATGTACTGAAATAAGATTTGTATTTAAAAAAATTAGATAAAAAGAAGGAGGAAAAAAGATGGGAAGAGTAGTTCACTTTGAAATTCACGTAGACGACATGGCAAGGGCACAAAAGTTTTATGGGGATGTATTCGGATGGACCTTTCAGGACTGGAGTGAGTATGCAGGGATGCCTTATTATGGAGCAGTGACTGGTGATAGTGAGCTTGGAGTGGATGGAGCATTAATGCAACGTCAAGGTCCGCGTCCAGAACGTAACCAACCACTAAATGGCTATGCTTGTACTATAGGAATCGATAATTACGATTTAACGGAAGCAAAAATTATTGATGGTGGAGGCAGTGTTGCATTACCTAAATACGCGTTGCCAGGAATGGCTTGGCAAGGCTATTATTTGGATACCGAGGGTAATGTTTTTGGGCTTCATCAACCAGATAAAAACGCAAAATGACAAGTTTTTTTGTGGGGAATATAATCTTAAACTAAAGAGACGTTTTGTTCCGCAATGATTTTAATGGGTTTATTTGCAGATCAACTACATTAGTTTTGATTAAATTAAAGGAGTGGTGGAATATGGCTGTCGATATTTATTTAACGTTTAATGGAAATTGCCGTGAAGCTGTTGAATTTTACACAGAGGTTTTTGAAACAGAAAAACCTAATATTATGACTTTTGGGGATCAATCACCAAATCCAGAATACCCTCTTCCAGAAGAAGCCAAAAACTTAATTATGCATACTCGTTTAGCTATCGAAGGAAGCACTGTGATGTTTTCAGATACGTTCCCTGGTTCTCCTTTCACGCTTGGCAACAATATAAGCCTAGCTTACCAATGCGCCGAAGCGAAAAAGTTACAAAAGATTTACGGAAAACTAAAAGAAGGTGGAACTGTTGGGATGGAGCTCCAAGAGACGTTCTGGGCAAATCTTTATGGTAGTGTCACTGATAAATTCGGTGTAATTTGGCAATTGAGTGTAAACAAAGAAGACGCAGCTTTTTAATAGCGCTCAATTTAAACTGCTTAATAATTCATGATTAATTGTATTGATTAGCTGTTTCAACTATATTTCATACATTCATTAGTGAATGAAAAAATTATGTTTACGATAAATTGCTATTGAGCAATACGATAATTAAGTATAAGGGGTGTAAGTATGAGTAAAGTTTCATCTACTCGTTTGAAAATGATAAGAAATTTTGAAGTAGCTCCTGAAAAAGTATTTGATGCTTGGTTAAAACCAGAAATGATGGGAAAATGGTTCTTCACGTTGGAAGGAACGAATAAAGTGACTCGAAATAATCCTCAAGTAGGCGGTACTTGGGAAATTATTGACCACAGAGGAGGACAAGATTACCGTGCGATTGGCGAATACCTTGAACTTGATTCTCCTAAAAAAATCAAGCTCACTTTTAAGATGCCAGAAATGAGCGATTTAGAAGATACGATAACAGTTGAGCTAAAAGAGCTCGAGCAAGGCTGCGAGATGACATTCACACAATTGATCCATGTTGCTCAAGAATCGAATTGGACAGATTCTGAGATTGAAAAAGCACTTGACGAAATGCGTGATGGTACTGAAGTAGGTTGGAATTATATGTTTATGGGACTAGAGGAATTAGTTGAAACAGGTGAAGTTAGCTACAAAGGGTAATAAATGTTGAAGTAGCTAGTTAAAATAGTTCAATCAAAAATAAAGTTTATGTAAAGAAAGGGAAGTTAAATATGAAAGACGTCAAACCTTTTTTAATGTTTCAAGGCGGTACCGCAGAAGAAGCTATGAAATACTACACTTCACTCATCGATGAATCAGAAATTAAAAGTATTACTCGATACGGAGCGGAAGGGCCAGGTGAAGAAGGTACAGTTATACAAGCGTTATTTTCGTTGAAAGGACAAGAGTTCATGTGTATCGACAGCCATATCGATCACGAATTTACGTTTACGCCATCATTTTCTATTTATTTAACATGTGATTCTGAAGAGGAAATTGACAGACTTTATGAAAAAATGATGCAAAATGGTACAGCCCTCATGCCTTTAGATAACTATGGCTTCAGTAAAAAATTCGGATGGCTGAATGACCAATTCGGAATTTCATGGCAGTTGAACTTACCAGAGTAACGTAGTTGTAAATGCAATCTGAGATATTTCACAATCGGTTGCTTAATTGAAAGCCTAGGCACACTTTTTATTTTATAAACAAAATAATATACAATTAAACGCTGACCCCATTTATTTAATGTAAATGAAGCCAGCGTTTTTCAATTAACAATAATACGAAAGCTTCAAGAAGGTAGTTTCAGTTTCTAGAAGAAGATGTATAGATATGCTAAGTAATAAAAATGTGTTCTTAATTGGAGTATATTTATTGTTAATCGATAAATTGAGTGTTAAAGTGAAATTTACAATATAGAAGATAAATGAGGTGCGTTTTATGAAACGAGGAACAACGCTATTTTTAAAGATAGCTGTCATATTCATAGGAATTCCGGTTCTAGCTTTATGCATATTTTTATTGCCGCAGATAGCGAGTGAGGCAAGTGAAGCGGCAGATAGAGGTTGGGATTTTGCTTATGTGGTATATAGTATTTTAGCAATCATGTATATTTCGGTGATTCCATTTTATTTCGCATTATATCAGACCTTTAACTTATTAAACTTTATTGATAAAAATCAAGCCTTCTCTAAGTTATCAGTTAGGGCTCTAAAGAAAATTAAATACTGTGCAATCTTAATCAGCGGCTTGTATGTAGTAGCTCTTCCATTCATCTTTATTATGGCGGAGATAGACGACGCTCCGGGTCTCGTAATAGTCGGAATGATCCCTATCTTTGCATCCATAGTGATTGCCGTCTTTGCTGCTGTTCTGCAAAGGCTTTTAAAAGAAGCAATAGATATAAAAGAGGAAAATGATTTAATAGTCTGAGCTGAGGTGAATAACATGACAATAATAATCAATATTGATGTGATGTTGGCTAAAAGGAAAATGAGTGTTACAGAACTTTCCGAGCGAGTTGGAATTACAATGGCAAATATCTCAATACTGAAAAATGGAAAGGCGAAGGCGATTCGACTATCTACATTGGATGCGATTTGTAAAGCTTTAGAGTGTCAACCTGGCGATATATTAGAATACAAAATGGACGAAGATACTGTATAGTCCAAATTAGAAAATGAATGAATGTAACAAGTTTTATAAAAGGTTTAAAGATATAGAGCATTTCCGTGGAATATGGAATGTTCTATATTTTTGTCTATAATAAAATGAATTTATATCACTGTTGGCCTAGCTTTTTTGAAACTGTGATTTCTAGGTAGAGAAAAAAGAGAAATCGCGATATGATAAGGATAGCTCAAACTTTATTGTTCATGGAATAAAGTTTGTTATTCGTACAGATCTATATGTTGTCAGATGTTTAAGGGGGAATTGGTTTGGATATTTATCAGGAGTTTTCAGCCCGGCATTTTGGGGCTTATTTGGATTCGGAAGAATTCTTGGATTATATGCTGCGTCAGTGGTTGCTTAAAGGGCGTCACTTAGATGTTTGTCACGTCATCGACCATCCTTCGTTTACGAAAGTGATTAACGAATGCAGGGGTGATGAACGGTATGCATTGCTCGTAGAACTATCTGACTTGTATGGCAGTGAAATTACGCTAGCGAGCCAGTATAATGAAACATTACTCGCGCTAGCTTACGGTGAAGAATTCGATCCGTTTGAGCTGGATCAGGATACTAAAGCAAAAGGGGATTGGCGGTACCATCTTTGGTTCTATTTCTTCAATAATGAAGGACATGTGGCGGATTCTTGGCAACTGTTTAATTCAAAAATATACCCGTTATGTGCAACCTTGAATAACACACGTGCCGATCATATGCAGACACTTGCTAGATACTTCAATGAACTTAGTGTGCTAATGGATAAAACACGCGATCCCGATATTTTAGAAAGCGTAACGAAAAAGACCATTATGAATCTGTATGATCTGTTTTTACAAGTCGTTCATAACGATACATTGATCGATTTTCCGACGAAGCGAAGTTTTTGTGAACGCTTGATTCATATGATGAAGTACAAGGAAATGCACAGTGTCGGTCTGGAATTCTATATCACATTCAATGATCTATTCGATTTGAATGATATACCAACCGTCATGAGCTTGGTGAATCTTTCTAAGTCTGCCTATGATTATCACGCCGTGCATGTTTTGCATGGTGATATGCAAGCAATTCAATATCGCATCGAGAAATACAAAGGGGATATCGTTTCGCAACTAACGAAGGTTTCCGAGTACATATTAAGAATGAAAAATGTTATTGAAGAACAACATGGTGGCAAGATACAGGAAGATTCCTTTATACAAGCCGATTTCAATTTTTTCTTTTACGAATGCGAAATAGAAGAAATGTGTACGGCGAATTTCTCTGAATTGCCGTTTGAAGATCAAGACGCTATATTAAGGAATTTATTGAACGCAATGATTTGTTTTTATAAGGCAGATAAAACATTAACTTCAGAGGAAGGAAATGTGAAAGAACCAGCTTTAAACTTATTGATTGGCTGGGAATTAGGCAATGAAGGCATGAAGTTAAGAAACCGAGTTCTCTCATTGGTGCCTGACGAAGGAATCGAATACCGCGAAATTATGGTTACGGACGCTTTAATTCAATTAAATGAATTCCTGACAGAGTTTTACTTGAAAGATTTATCTTCAGAAGTTGAAGCGGTGATACAAAAGGCTGACCAATATGATTTGGAACCAATTGATTCTAATCAAGCGGCGACGCTGTTGGAAGAGACCTTTACATCACTCACTTCTCAAAGTGCCCTACTGTTCAATGAGGAAGAGAAAGAGCGCTTTGAAAAAGCGGGAAGACAATTGCCATTTTTATTAAAATCTAATGAAGTGAAACGTCTTTTAACGACTGCTGAAGCGAAATGGCAAGGAATTGAAAAAGACTTTCAACGGGAAAATCAACAATTCGGTCAAAAAGCCACTTTTATTATGGCGGATTATATAAAGGCTGTGGAAGAGTTTTTCGGTCATGTTCTAGTTAAAGCTAGGGCGGATAAACAGACAATGCCTTTAGTAGACGTAGCAATGCCTGAATCCGGATTAACTTCTGTCGAAATCGGTAGTGAAGAGTATTATCACTATGTCACGCTCGGGAGTTTCTATCATTATCTTAGCGCAAACGGTACGAGTTTATTAAAAGAAAATGTAGATAAAGTACATGTGGTAGCGTACTTCACGCACTGGGTGAACAGTATTCGCGCATCCTCATTCAGTAAAGAAGTTGAGCTGAATATCGAAACGGCACAAGTCTTAAGAAGAGAGACACTAGTCCTACTAAGACGCTTGGTTGCGGACTTAGCGAATTAAAACTCAAACTTTAAACAAACTATGAACCTTAAATCAATTCGTTGACTATATACCCTGAGGGGTATATAGTTTATTTAAGATAACTACTAAATAAGGGGATGGCGAGATGAAGATTGTTGTAATTGGCGGAGTAGCTGGTGGAGCTTCAACAGCTGCACGTATTCGACGCATGGATGAGCAAGCAGAGATTATTATGTTTGAAAAAGGACCGCATGTATCTTTTTCTAACTGTTCTTTACCATTTTATCTCAGCGGAATTGTAGAAGATAGTAACAAACTAGTGTTAATGGATCCGGTCGCGTTTAAAAACAAATATAATATCGAAGCGCGTGTTAGCCAAGAAGTGATAACCATTAATCGCAAAGAAAAAACGGTGAGTATTTCGCATGTGCTGACAGGCGAAACTTATGAGGAGAGCTACGATCGACTAGTGTTATCTCCAGGAGCCAGTCCAATCGTTCCGAATTTGGAAGGTGTAGATTCGAAACATGTTTTCACCGTTCGCAACGTGGAAGATATTGAGCGTCTGAACAACTATGTACAAACGAAAGACATAGACAATATAGCGGTTATCGGTGGTGGTTTCATCGGTGTAGAAGTGGCAGAGAACCTAAAGCTTGCTGGACGGAATGTTTCGTTAATCGAATTTGCCAACCAGGTCATGATGCCTTTTGATTATGATATGGCTCAAATTTTGCATAAAGAATTAATGGATAAAGGGATCAAAGTGATAGTTAACGATGGGTTGGCTAAAATTACTGATAACAACGTTACGTTGAATTCTGGTAAACAAGTTGATGCGCAAGTAGTAGTTTTAGCAATTGGTGTTCGTCCCGAGACAAAGCTGGCGAAAGATGCCGATCTTGAAATCGGAGAGCTTGGTGGTATTAAAGTAGATGCCAATTACCGCACGAGTGATAAATCGATTTATGCAGTCGGAGATGCCATTGAAGTGTATCACCAGTTACTTCATAAACCGACAAGACTGGCTTTAGCTGGTCCTGCTCAACGTCAAGCACGTGCCGCAGCGGATCATATGTATGGGATTCCACATCAAAACAAAGGAGTCATCGGTTCATCAAGTATCCAGATTTTTGATCTAGTAGCAGCTTCGACAGGCCTCAATGAAAAACTGGCGACTTCTGCAGGAATACAGCATGACAGCGTTTATATTATTGCATCCGATAAAGTTGCATTGATGCCTAACAGTAACCCGCTTCACTTCAAATTAGTATTTGAAGTACCGACTGGGAAAATATTAGGGGCTCAGGCAATTGGTAAAGGAAATGCCGATAAGCGAATTGATGTCATTGCAACACTCATCTCGATGGGGGGTACGCTTGAAGATTTAAAAGAGCTAGAGTTAACCTATTCACCTATGTACAGTACAGCTAAAGATGTCGTCAACTTGGCTGCACTTGTAGCTCTTAACATTCTATACGGCCGTTATGAGCAAGTTCATGTATCGGAAGTGCGTGGATTAGTAGAACAAAATGCAGTGATTATTGATGTGCGTGAAGAAAATGAATTTGCGAAAGGACACTTAGTGAACGCGGTGAATATACCACTCAGTCAGCTGCGCGACCGCATGGAAGAAGTGCCTAAAGATGTACCCGTCTATGTTCATTGCCGCTCATCACAACGTAGTTACAATGCATTGATGGCCTTGCAGAACAGTGGATTTGATAACATCGTGAATATATCGGGTTCATTCCTTGGTATTTGTTTATATGAGTATTTCAATGATGTGAACTCAGATAGAGAGAAAATTGTAACGGAGTATAACTTCAATTAACATTAATTTATTACCTAAGCTCCCATTTGGAGAGCTTAGGTTTTTTTGATTAATGAACTGAATTGTAGACCACTTTGCTTTTTTAATATAATATTAAAAAGTGATCAGGTTTACGTAGATTATAAAATGGGCACTAGCAGAGTAGAGGAAAGTTAGGAGACTATCGTGTATGAGAAAAATTGCTTTATATGTGTTTTGTCTGTTATTTTTAGCGGCAGGAATCGGTCACTTCGCAATGGAATCATTTTTCACAGGAATGATGCCCGAGTGGGTACCGTTTAGAAAAGCCGTTGTGTACATATCAGGTCTAATGGAAATAGCATTGGCTATTGGATTGTTCATGAAGCGGACACGCTTTGTTACGGGCTTTTTAATTGCGGTATTTTTAGTTCTTGTATTCCCAGTTAATATATATATGGCCTTTACAGCTGAGAATTATGATGTATCAGCAACGGCATTGTGGCTAAGGCTCCCACTGCAATTTGTGTTAATTTGGTGGGTATTGAAAGTACGAAAGGTCTAAAAATGAAAGAACACACAAAACCAAAAGGAGTTTTGTGTGTTCTTTTTATTGTACTTTCAAATAAGCATTTCGGATCGTTAAATATTGTCCGTCTGTTATATTTATAGACGTTTCACCTTCTACTACATCACTCACGAGAAGATCCATCATATCTTGTCGGCTGTTTTTACTAATCTCATAAAATCCTATGTCGCTTTGATCTTCTACCAACAAAGTATACGTACCAGCGGGGATATCTGTACCCACTTTGTATTGGCCATCCTTATATATTCCATTGGCTGGTTTAATACTAGGCGAGGAGGCTACCGGATACATTTCTCCACCTTTTAATGTAAAGTATTCACCTTGGCGTACTGTTACGTATGTGTGGGAACGTCCGTCCAGTGCAACGTTGAACACAATACTGTCAGGGTTTCCTGATTGATCAGTTGTATTTTCCAAGAGTGTAACGCCATTGGAGAAAACGAGGTATTCACCTGGTTCGATATCAGTTCCTACCTCATAGGTTCCATCTGTTATGGAAGTCATAGTGGACGAGTTCAATTGTTTTTCCGTTTCTGTTGGCTTGGCTGTTGTTGTTGTCGGCTGTGTTGAATTTTCATCGGAAACGGTGTTAGATGGCCCTGTAGCTGGCTTTGTTGTTTGTTCTTTTTTTGATTCGCCCGGTTCTATTACATCGTTTTCGATTTCATTCATTTTAGGCTGTTCCTTATCGTGTTCTTCTGTTCGTTTAGGCTTATCAGATGGTTCTGTTGCTTCATTTTCTATCGGAGTTTCGATTAACGCTGGCTTTTCTATTGTAGTTTCGGGTGTTTCTTTATCGCTCACAATGGCAATGATTAGAGCTAACAGTAATACGGCTGCACCAACTACAGCCCACCACAATTGTTTTTTATTCATCTCGTATGTAACCTCACTTTTTGCATTGTATCTATATAATACATGAAAGTCCTTGACAGAATCTACCTATTAGGTAGATTCATAAGCAGAGTAGTTGATTGTCATTCAGATTACCTATAAATTGATACATAATAAAGTATGCAAAAATGGGGAATAGCTAGTAAGAATGAAATCATGAGGAGGAATTATGATGAAAATTAAAGGGCTTCACCACATGTCAGCAATAACAGCTGATGCGAAGAAAAACCTAGATTTCTATACGAATATTTTAGGTATGCGCTTAGTGAAAAAAACCGTCAATCAAGATTCACCTTCTATGTATCATTTATTTTATGCAGATGAGAAAGGGAATCCTGGAACGGACGTGACGTTTTTCGAAATACCACGTGCCGGAAAAACATATGAGGGAACAAATAGTATATCGGCTACTTCGCTTCGTGTACCAAATGATCAAGCGTTGGAATATTGGAAATCCAGATTTGAAGAATTTCACGTGCTGTATGAAGATATACGAGAGCAAGCGGGAAGATTAGTTCTGCCATTTCAAGACTTTGAAGGCCAAAGACTAATACTGATTTCAGATGAACACAATACAGGCGTAGCTGGTGGCGTTCCATGGAGTCAAAGTACAATTCCATCAGAATATGGCATCATTGGATTAGGGCCTTCACGTTTTACTGTGCAAAACGTGGAGGAAACGACTGCACTTCTTACAAACATTTTAGGATTTAAAGAAAAAGATCGTTACGCCTCGGAAACGAAAGGGCAGCCCGATATCATAATCTATGAAACGGGTGAAGGGGGAACGGGAGCTGAAATTCATCTAGAACATCGTGCGGATCTTCCTAAAGAACGTCCGGGAAGAGGTAGTGTTCATCATATTGCATTACGTGTTGAAGATGAAGAGGAATTAAATGAGTTTATTCATAAGTTAAATGACAATGGGATTCCCAATTCACAATATGTTGATAGATATTATTTTCATTCAGTCTATTTAAAAGATCCGAATGGTTTAACTATTGAAATAGCAACAGATGGACCAGGATTTGGTACCGATGAGGAGTTAGAGCATTTAGGAGAAAGCTTGGCATTGCCACCATTCCTCGAACATCGTCGTGAAGAAATCGAAAGTCGTTTGGAACCTTTGTGAAAAAGTGAAAGTGAATCTCTCATCTAAATAGGTGGGAGATTTTTTATATGCTATTATTTACTATATGGTGTATATATTGAAGAATATAATTGCAATAATAATATTATGTAAAGTAAAATACGGGTATTAAAATTGGAAGGGGTCTACTACCTGTAATGACGACATACAAATTCCGAGAACATCTACCCTCAATTTCAATTCCTGATTTGGAAGAAACAAGGTGAAAACTACTTGAAGCGATAGAACCTTTGGTCAGCAATAAAGAATTTAAAGAGGCAAAAAAAGTCGTTCAACAGTTTTTTTGGAAGAAGGCGGAGATGCACAAAAGATTCAAGAAAAGCTACAGAATTGGCAAGTTGATATTGCGGGTAGTTGGCTAAAACCTTTTTTGGATGATTTGTATCTAACATCTCGTAAGCCTTTACATATAGGTAGTAATTTCAATATTCCACTTGATAATTAGCAATATCCAGTTTGTACAATAGCTGAGTTAGCTAGCAAAGTGAGCCGATCCGTGGTGCAGTTTTATCATGCGATCATTGATGAAAAAGCCTACTCTGAAATGTTGCGGGAAATACCGCTAGACATGAGCCAATATCCTAACTTCTTCCGCTCAGTTCGAATTCCTACACATCAACGGGATGGTCACTGCGTTGCTGAATTTTCTAAAGTAGACAATCATATTAGCTTTTTAACTAATGGCAATATCTACACGATACCTGTAACGGATGAAGAAGGTTTGATGTATTCCAGTGGGGCATTGTCAAAAGTGATTGAAGAAATTTTTTCATTGAATGAACCAGCAGGACCTAATGTCAGGATTTTCACTACTACAAGTAGAAATAAAGCAGCGGATATTTAACAACGACTTGCAGTCACTCAAGTGAATACCGAATGTTTACATAGCATTGCAGATTCATTGGTTGTTATATCAATAGATGAAGACAGTACAAATTCTAATGAAGCGGTATCCATGCGTTTGTTTAATGAAGGAAGAACCGAATGCATACGCTCTTCAAATACAGAAAATCTAGTACTGGCGAAAGCGATAATGGAGGAACAACAAGAGCCCCTTTAGTCTATCGTTTAATGCAAAAATCAGGTTCTGTTCATACCGCCCGTTTAAAAGAAGCACAAAAAGGATTTGGAGTGGAAAGGCATCTGTTTGGATTACAGAAAATATTAGCGTTATATCAAGAAGAGCTTGAGATGGGACTATTACCTGTACTATTTACTGATCCCAGCTATTTGAAGATGCGTCATGATTTTATTTCTACTAGAAATATGACTCATCCACAAGTTTAAAACTGTACGTTTGCACCAGTAGTGGAAGATGGCAATGGAATTTTTCACGTCTTACTGAAGGATTAACTAATTGTGAATTTTTCTAGCTATAGCCGTGATGAACAAGATGCTAAGCTTCTTGCGGGAAACTTTGAAGATGCATTGAAAGAACTACGTGATATTGCATTAACTATCATGAAAACATCCATAATGGAGAGTGAATTAATGAAAACTTTAGAAGTATATTTAGCTGAATATTTTAATGGGATTGAATTAGCACCTGCTCTATTTTATGAAACAAATAAAGCTATTCGCTTTGAAATTTCAGAATCTATTGGATTTGATGAGCCAGATTTCTTAAAACAAGCATTTTATCGGTCCATTACATTATTCGAAGCGGTGTTTGGGGAAGATGATGAAATCATGATGGTCACTGATGTCCATACAAATAATCATTTTCTACGCGAAAGACCGTTGAATGTCTATTCCAAGTTTATAAAACGAAAAGAATTATTATATACTTTGCGATTTTCTACGATTCCTAATCCTCATGATGATGATGAGGAGGAAGAACTTCAAACACATCGATTTATGCTTACTTGTAAGAAACAGGATATTCGGTATATGCAGTTACTGAAAGCGATTTGTCATGAAGATTTCTCTGATTCAACTACGATTTTAAAACGAAATCCTGAAAGCGGTTATGATATATTCTTCATCAACCTATCCAAAAATATTATTTATCATCTATACGATGATCGAGGATGTGATATCATAGCGGCTGACAGAGAATCTATTAGATTTCTTTATGAACAATACTCTGACTGGATTCTTGATTATGATAAGCAGGAAGTGGATCAAGACTTTGCGTAGATAGGTAGAGGTTTTATGTATGGAATGTATTCAGTCGAATGTCTATTCAGGTCAGTTGTAGCAACGGTTGTTTGTACGAAAGTGTATGGTTGCTATGTATCTCTGAAAAGGAACTAACTGCTGTTGAAGTCGTGTTTTATTTTATGAGAAAAGAAATCAGCAATTGGGCGGAATTAATGGTATACTAGGCAAGTATAATTTACAAGCGAGTAGGTGAAAGACATGATAGAAGTAAAACTTTCTCCAATTGGCGAAGGGGAATTCAATAGAGGAGTATTCGCGAAATGCGATATTAAAAAAGGGCAGTTGTTACACGAAGCGCCTGTTATCTCCTATCCAAATGAACAACATCAACATATTGAAAAAACTGTTCTAGCTGACTATGCTTTCGAGTATGGAGAAAATCATACCGCTGTCCTTCTTGGCTACGGAATGTTATTCAATCATTCTTATGAACCGAATGCGACGTATGATATTAATTTCGATCACCATACATTTGATTTCTTTGCCTATAGAGATATCAAAGCTGGAGAAGAGATTTTGATTAACTATAATGGCGATGTGGATGATGATGAGCAATTATGGTTTAATGAAGATTACGATGGTACGGCTAACGATTAATAAGCATGAGAACACTTTGAATCAGCAGATGAATCGAAGTGTTACTCATTTCTATCATGTCCTAGTAGCTCAGCTGGATAGAGCAACGCCCTCCTAAGGCGTAGGTCGGGGGTTCGAATCCCTTCTGGGACGTTATTTGGTTACTTTTTACTGAAACCGAACACTTTGATATTAAATAAATCCATGAAATTGATTACTAGAATGGACCCTTAAATTGACTTAACAAATACTAGGTCTAAAAAAAATACTTGCCATTGTTAGAGTAATAAACATGAACACATATCTCAGCAGATCCACCAAACCTTCTAAAATATTGCGATAGTCAACCTCATCTAGTAAAAATATTTTCTAAAAGTGGAGATTTGATAGGAAATCACACTTTATAACCACCTTAAGCATTAACAGAATATATAACCTATTTTCACGCTTTACCATTTCAAATCCTCAAAAGGCAATTACTCAATTTAGAATAATCGCCTTTCCATTTCTTATACTTTGTCTGCGCAGACACATTTATTATTTTACCTTCTTAATCTCATTGCATTTACCAGAAAAATCTAAAGCGTCTGCGATTACATCTTCTACATTGACATCTGAACTCATTTCTACAATTAAAGTCACGGTTACAGTGGTCTTTATTATCATGATGATTAAAGTCACGGTTACAGTGGTGTTTATTATCATGATCATTAAAGTCACGATCACAGTGGTGCCTATTATCGTGATTTGATCTTACTTCTCGACATTTACAAACCAATTCCACCCGATTTCCCCGTCTATTGTTTTTAGAACACATATCTTTCACCTCCATTTCACTTTTAATGCCGGCCGACCTTATAATCAATATATGAAAAGGCTAGTAAGATGATTGGACAAATACTCTAGTTCGAATAAAAGACTAAGTTTGAATTTAAATAAACAAGTATTCCTGTAGGCGCTGTATTCACGACGCTTCAAGCACATTTTGTCCCAGTAGCTCAGCTGGATAGAGCAACGCCTTCCTAAGGCGTAGGTCTGGGATTCGAATCCCTTTAGAACGTACGAATAAGAAGCGTAAACCGCATTTAAAAATCCTTCTAACGTAATAAAGTTAGAAGGATTTTCATCATCAATTTTAGACATAAATGATATCTCAACAATAGTATCCTGTGTGTTTACAGTGTAAGAGGGGGAAGTAAAGTCTTGCTAAATAAAAGCTGAACGTTTACTATGGTAATTATATCTTTGTATTCTGAACATACCAACTGGTTAGTACATAAAGATGAGCTTTATGTATAAAGGGGAGTATGAACAATTGAGTGATAGTAGTTTTTATGTGATGAAGGAACCTAGCAAACTATAGAAAAGAGGAAATAGACATGTCTGTTCTTGAATTGTTTAATTTAAAAGGTAAAACAGCGTTAGTTACAGGAGGTGGCAGAGGGCTTGGGGCTCAAATAGCAAGAGGTTTTGCGGAAGCTGGAGCGAATGTTGTAGTCTGTTCGCGCAAAGTGGAATCGTGTATTGAGATGAGTCAAGAGTTAGAAAATCTAGGTGTGAGATCAATAGGCTTGGCTTGTGACGTGGCAAATGAAGAAGATGTGAAAAGAGTAGTTGAAGAGACGGTAAGAGAATTTGGCACCATTGATATTCTGGTGAATAATAGCGGTGCCACATGGGGAGCGCCTACAATAGATATGCCGATAGAAGCTTTTCAGAAGGTGCTTAACGTCAACGCAACGGGAACATTTATTATGAGCAGAGAAGTGGGAAAGGTCATGATCAAGCAAAATAGCGGAAAAATCATAAATATTGCTTCTGTTGCAGGACTTGGAGGAACACATCCAGATTTCATGGATACGATTGGTTACAATACTAGCAAAGGTGCAGTCATTGTATTGACTAAAGATTTAGCAGCAAAATGGGGACGACATAATATTAATGTAAATGCCATTGCTCCAGGATTCTTCCCTACGAAAATGTCGAATGTTACAATCGAAAATGGTCGTGATTACATTTTAAATGGAACACCGTTAAATAGATTAGGTAACGAAGATGACTTAAAAGGTGTAGCTGTTTTTTTAGCGTCAAAAGCATCTGATTACATGACTGGAGACGTATTAGTGGTAGATGGCGGCATGAGTAGCCAAATCTAGTCAAAGGACAGCGAGATAAAACATCACACCTATTTCTAATAAAGGAGAGAATATACATGTCTAATAAAAAACAGCTCTACCAAGGTGCTGCTTTTCTATATCGTCCATCACGACCAGATGAAGTATTTACTCCAGAGGAATTTACTGACGAACACCATATGATTGCGAATACAGCCAAAAACTTCATAAAAAAAGAAGTACATCCACGAAATTCAGAGATTGAAAAGCAAGATTTTACTCTTGTGAAGTCTTTGTTAACTAAGGCAGGAAATCTCGGATTATTAGCACACAGTATACCTGAAAAATATGGCGGGCTAGGTCTTGATAAAATTACTAAAGGGCTCGTCGGTGAGCATTTGGGCTCTGCCGGGGGATATAGTGTGGCGCATTCCAATCATACGTGTATAGCCACGCTACCTATCACATATTTCGGAACGCAATGGCAAAAGGAATACTACTTACCGAAACTTGCATCTGGCGACTTTATTGGTGCTTACTGTTTAACTGAGCCAACTTCAGGTTCTGATGCATTATCGGCGAAAACTACAGCGAAATTAAATAAAGAAGGTACGCATTATATTTTGAACGGTTCAAAGTTGTATATTACAAATGCTGCCTTTTCTAATACATTTATTGTCTATGCAAAAGTAGACGGTAAGGCGTTTACTGCTTTTATTGTAGAGAAAGATTTCCCAGGGATTTCTCTTGGGCCAGAAGAGCAGAAAATGGGAATTAAAGGTTCATCAACGACTGCGGTGTATTTTGAAAACTGTGAAGTTCCTGTACGTAATCTGTTGGGAGAAGTAGGAAAAGGTCACCATATTGCGTTGAACGTACTTAATTTAGGGCGTTTTAATTTAGGTTCTGCAACAATGGGAGCTTCAAAGTTCAGTATGAAGCTAGCAATTGATTATACAAAAGAGCGCAAGCAATTCGGAAAACTTATCGCTGAATTTACTGCTACAAAAGAAAAGATAGCGGATATGACGACGCGGATCTATGCTGCAGAATCGCTCCAGTACAGAACGGCTTCTCTTTTAGAAGATGCACTTGGTGATTTGGAGCATTCAGAAGATCATCGTTTAATTGCTAAACGGATGATGGAGTATGCTGTAGAATGTGCGATTTGTAAAGTTTATGGATCCGAAACGCTAGATCAAGTAGCCGACGAATCACTGCAACTTCATGGTGGTTATGGCTATATCAAAGACTATGCAATTGAACAAGTGTACCGGGATTCTCGTATTAACCGAATCTTTGAAGGAACGAATGAGATTAATCGGTTGCTCATTCCCATGTCCTTACTAAATCATACTTCTAAAGGAATGGTACCACTTCTAGAATTAGTGAAGGAAGCGAGTAAAGCACTGGGTCAGCTAACAATTCTGCAAAGCACTGAACTTTCAAGAGAACAAGAAGCAGTCACATTAGTAAGAAATATTTTCTTAGTATGTATTGGGCTCGCGTATCAGAAGCATGAAGAACAAATTGTGAACGAACAGGAAGCTCTCATGGAACTTGCTAATATAGCAATTGATCTTTATGCAATGGAATCGGCTGTCTTACGAACAATGAAAGCGATAGAGTCTTCAAATAACAAGTCTGCTTCGCTAAAAATTAAACTAACAGAAGCACTTGTTACGGATACGTTACTACGTGTAGAAATGAATGCGAGAAGACTACTTTCCAGTGTTGCTTCGGGGGATACAAAAAAATACATTTTGAGCAATGTATTCGATAGATGTAGTGAATTATCGGTTGAAAATACAGTAGAAACAAAGCGTGAAATTGCTGACGCAATGAATCAAGCAGAAAACTATATTTCATAAAGGGGCAGATGATATGAAAGCGATTCAATTAGAGCAGTATGGTGGACCGGAAGTACTTCAACTTGTGAAAATTGATAAACCAGTTGTAGGAAATCGTGATGTATTGGTAGAAATTAAAGCTATTGGTGTGAACTATGCAGATGTTGCACGTCGTGAAGGTAAGTATGTTGTACCGACACCACTTCCATTTATTCCTGGTGCTGAAGTCGCAGGGATTATTACGGAAGTCGGGAAAGACGTAAAGCGTTTTAAGCCAGGTATGCGAGTTGTATCGCTCATTGAATCGGCCGGTTATAGCGAATATGCAACGATACCTGAAATGACGCTTGCACCGATTCCAGATGGTGTGGAATATACCGACGCAGTTGCGCTGCCCCTTCAAGGTCAAACGGCTTATCATATATTAAAGACAATGGGGCGATTACAAAAAGGTGAGACAGTTCTTGTTCATGCAGCGGCAGGGGGTGTAGGGGCGATTGCAGTGCAATTAGCAAAATTATTTGGTGCTGGCAAAGTTATTGCAACAGCGAGTAGTGAGGAAAAGCTAGCACATGCAAAAGAGATGGGGGCAGATCATCTAGTTAACTACACAGAAGAAGGCTGGGAATCGAAGGTCCGAGAATTGACTGATGGTAAAGGTGTAGATGTGGCGCTTGAAATGGTCGGTGGAGATGTGTTCAGAAAAACACTGAAATGTCTTGCACCATTTGGACGTATGGTAGTCTTTGGTGCGGCAAGCGGAGAACGGTCTCCAATGGATGCTGGAGAATTGATGCAACGAAATCAATCAGTTGTTGGTTTTTTCTTGCCTCAAATCATGAAAAACTATGAAGTTTATCAGAATAGCTTTAAAGAACTATTAGAATATGTACAAAACGGAGATTTACAATTAACAATAGGTGGTACATTTGATTTGGAAGAGGCAGCAGAAGCCCAGAGACAATTGCAGGGTAGGAAGACGATGGGGAAATTAGTATTGACAACGTAATAAAACATAAAGTTATAGTGTACTATCATTTAATGAATAGCATCATTTGTGATTATAAGAAATGTTTCATATGATTCGACAACTAAATGGAAAAGGCTTAGTAAAAGTGAAATTCCTTTTACCATATAAATAGTGTAACGTAAAAATAAGCTGTTCTAGTCGTTTGAAAGACTGGAACAGCTTATTTTTGTATGGATGTATTTCGTTTAGTATGGCTGGTCTTGACTATATTCTTGATCTTCCGCATATTCTACGTCTTGTTCTCTTCCATCATCGAGTGATTCATCCTCTAATGATAAAAACTCTCGTAATGCTTGTTTATTCTGTTCTAGGTTAATCTCAAGAACAGCACCAACGTCTGTGCGCAAGTCGCCAAATGATCCTTCTACCGGAATACGTAGGGATTCCATTTCGTTATTCTTTCCACCAGTCAACATACCTTTAGCAATTGTAAAGATAGTTTTACTGTCGATGTTCGTATCAATATATGGATCAATAACGCCCATTAATTTCGGTATATTGACGAGTGTCTGTAAACTCATCGCTTCATCTTTCAGTTTACCTAGAGCTTCTTGCTGACGTTCTACGCGACCGTAATCACTATGGATATCGTGGCGGAATCTTACATAACCAAGTAATTGATCCCCGTTCAATTTTTGTTGACCAGGATAGAGCGTTAAACCTAGCCCGTGTGACATTTCATATGGAATATCGACTTCAATTCCGTCAGGCGCGATAACATCGACGATTTTTGAGAAACCTTCGAAATTAACAATCGCGTAATATTGCACATCCACATCGAAATTATGCTTAATCGTTTGTCGCACTAATTCAGGTCCTCCGAGTGCATAAGCGGCATTGATCTTTTCCATTCCGTGACCTGGAATATCGACGTATGTATCACGCATAAGAGAGATTAACTTCACTTGGTTTGTTGTCTGATCGTAGTGACCAATCATCAAAGCGTCTGAACGAGTGTCATCTTCGTCGCCCCTTGCGTCATCACCAATTAACAATACGTTAATTTCGCCAAATTGTGATTCGCCACCTTCAAAGTCGTCAAAAGCGGAATTGTTTTCGGAAAATGTATTGCTACTATCGCTGAGTTCTGTATGTATTTCATTTGTTTTGCCGCCGTTCGCAAAGGATAAGCCGTTTGAATATTGCGCAGCGACATATCCTCCACCCGCTAAAAGTAGCAAAGTGAATACCATGAATATTAACCGTTTATATTTTCTCTTAAGTTTTTTCTTGCGACGCTTTTCAGTCACTCTGTTTTCCATTAATGTCACACCTACTCATCTAATTATGAATTCTTTGTTAGTACGCTTGAAGCAATTTGGACCGCGATCGCATCATCCAGATACCCGACCGCAAAAATGTAGTCCGGGATGACATCCACAGGAATGATAAAGTATAATAATGCGCTGCCGATAATGGCTAGATCACGCTTTGCAACATCTTGCATTTTAAACCGTGTAAATAATTCTTTCATTTGATCAACGAATGGACCTACTCCGCCTGTCAGTTTTAACTTCTTATCGAAATCATGTAAAATTCTTTTTCTACCTTCAGTAGTCTGAACATACGCTTCATAACTTGCAAGCTGAAGTTCTACCTTTTCAATGGAAATATCTGCAGATAGAAGTTCTGATGTTTCGACTAGTTGTTGAATCGTATCATCATAAGCAGAATGCATCGTGTTTTTATGATCAACTGGATAGCCTGCCGCCTGAAGTAAATCGGCTAATGGTATTTCCAAAATGATCGCAAATTTCTCCAGGTGATCTAGTGTTGCTTTGCGTTTGTCGTTGATGATCCTAGAGATAGTTGAAGTATCAATATCTGTGAGTTCGCTTAGTTTGCGCATGGACAATGAACGTTCTTCTAAAACATCACGCAATAATTGCCCGATAGACAGACCAAGACTACCTTCTGACATGACACTACCCCTCCATTTCTACGACAACGGTAAAAATATATACTTCTTTAAAAGAATAAATGGTTGTTGGCAAATTGTCAACAGTTAAAGGCAAGGATCATTATTTGTCGAAAAACGTATGGATTTGGTCGTATCAATTTTTTTAAAAGTCTCAATCGATAGGTTTTAGAGTGTCCTCAATTTATAATAGGAGTATAAATGAAAAAAGAGAGGATTACTCATGATTGGGCAACAGGTATTTGAAACGTAACCCATCATTTTTACTACTTTCTTTGATCTTTTATTGTTTAAAAGGAAATAACTGAATTACTACTTTGCGAAAATAGGTCAAACTAGTGGGATGTTGATCATCATCATTATTAATAATTTTAACTGGTTTACAACACGATTTCCACAATAAGAGGAGGAACTACCATGTTGAAAAAAATCGTTATGTTGTTGGCCGTCGTTGTAGTTCTAGGTGCTTGTTCGTCTGCTGGAACGGATAGTGACGCAAATAGTATTGCTTTGCAGGATCTTAATGGAAAAACCGTCAGTCTTGCAGATTATAAAGGCGAAAAAGTGTATGTAAAGTTCTGGGCTTCTTGGTGTCCGATCTGTTTGGCAGGTCTAGATGAAGTCAATACGCTTGCTAAAGAATCCACGGATTTTGAAGTGCTTACTGTCGTAGCCCCTGGTTTTAATAATGAAAAGCCACACGATGAATTTGTCAAATGGTTCAAAGGTGTTCAACATGTCGACGCTTTGCCGGTATTATTAAATGATGGTGGCAGTCTCGTGCAAGAATTCAATGTTAAAGGATATCCAACGTCGGCTTTTATTGATACAAAAGGGAAATTGGTCCGCTCACAACCAGGCCACTTATCAAATGATCAAATTATCGATGCCATGTCACAAATTAATTAATGAAGGGAGCTCACTATTATGAAGTTAAAATTCATACTCGGTTTACTCGGTATTTTACTGCTTGCAGGGTGTGGCTTAAGTAATCCGGAGTCATCATCCAGCCTTGATTCACTGACTGCTTCTTCAGGGTCCAAGTATCCCGCCAATCCCAATGAAGATGTAGAATTTGACGAAGAAAATCTACAGGACATCTATTTGGCTGGTGGTTGTTTCTGGGGAGTGGAAGCATATATGGAAAGAGTATATGGCGTATATGATGTGACTTCCGGCTTTGCAAATGGTACAACGGAAAATCCAACATATAATCAAGTAATAACAGGAAAGACCGGCCACACAGAAACAGTTCATGTTCAATACGATCCAGCACATACGGATCTGAAAACCATTGTGGAACATTTTTTCATGATTGTGGATCCTACATCTTTGAATAAACAAGGAAATGACCGTGGTACACAGTATCGTTCGGGCATTTATTACACTAAACCAGAAGATCAAGCTGTTATTGACGAAGTCGTTGCTATTGAGCAGGAACGTTATGATGCAGATATCGTGACGGAAGTAGAACCGTTGACGAGCTATACATTAGCTGAAGAATATCACCAGGATTACCTGGAGAAAAATCCAGACGGCTATTGCCATGTTGAATTCGATACGCTCGAAGATCAGGAAATTCCCTCTGTAATCGATCCAGCAGACTATCCTAAGCCAAGCGATAAAGAATTGAAAGAAAAGTTGACGAAAGCTCAGTATCAAGTGACACAGGACAATAATACAGAAGCAGCATTCTCGAATGAATACTGGGATACGTTTGAAGACGGCATCTATATAGACGTGGCAACAGGTGAACCGTTATTCTCAAGTGCCGATAAATATGACTCACAGTGCGGTTGGCCAAGTTTTACGCAACCAATCGTTCCGGAAGTAATGACGGAACATATAGATAAAAGTTTCAATATGGTACGAACTGAAGTCAGAAGTCGTGCAGGAGATAGCCATCTTGGCCATATTTTCGAAGACGGGCCAAAAGATCGTGGCGGGTTACGATATTGTATTAACAGCGCATCAATCGATTTCGTACCGCTAGAAGAAATGGAAGCTACAGGTTACGGCTATCTAACAAGTTACGTTAAATAAAATACACGGTATATAATAGAAGGAAAGGGGGCTCACCTTGGCTACCTTTCCTTTTTACATGTCGAGGTGAACTGCAGGTCGTGACAGTTTCTGCGGATGATTGGATTTGGTTGTCCAATTAGCATGTAGTACAACAAAAGAAGGTATTCATACCATTGAAGAGCATGTTAAACTCTATTACGGTGAGGAATACAAGCTGCAGTAAATTCTGCTTCTTAATTAGGAACGACTGTAACGATTTTCTCGATAATCCAGTGAAATGAATTTCATTCGTCAGGTAAGAAGACTGATTTTACAGGCTGTATTCGCATATAACTAATGTAAAAGAGGGGAAGGGATTCAATGCAAGAAATGGTAGCGAAGTGCAGATCGGAAGTAGAAGGTATTTATAATAAATTCGATGCGAGCCATGATCTCGACCATATAGATCGTGTAATGAAAAATGCTGAGAAAATTTTAGCGACTGAGCCGGGTGCTGATGAATTAGTCGTTCGTTTAGCAGTGCTGTTGCATGATGTGGAAGATGCGAAATATAAAGAGATGCATGAAGCAACTACGGTGGAGCTTCTTGAAAAAATAGGTGTGACACAACAGATCACAGAAAACGTGATATCTGCGATTGAAAGTGTATCATTCAGTGGCGGCAACGCAAAAGATATTACCTCCATTGAAGGCGCTATTGTCAGAGATGCTGACCGTTTGGATGCTATTGGCGCGGTAGGCATTGCGCGTGCATTTGCGTTTGGTGGAGCGCGTGGCAGGAAACTTTACGATCAGCAAGAAGAAGCTCGAAAGGATATGTCTGTATCAGAATACCGTAAAAAAGAAACGGCTACGGTTACACATTTTCACGAGAAGTTATTATTGCTAAGAGAATTGATGGTCACGAAAGAAGGCACACGTTTGGCGAAAGAAAGACATGACTTCATGGAAGTTTTTTTACATCAACTAAGTAAAGAAATCGATTGAAAATTAGATTGCTAATTCTGAACTCGATAGGATAGAATGAAGTAACTAGCAATCATAGTCTATCCGATAGAGAAAAAGGTGACGTCTTGGACAGAAATAATCGATTATTCATCATTACACTCGTTGTCATCGCCTTATTTACATTAGGTGGATTCGCAGTACAAAAAGGATTCATCACTTTCTAATAGCAAAACAAATATTCAGAGCTCTTCGGTCGTAATGGATCGGGAGCTTTTTTATTTGGATTAATTAGTTAGATTTTAAACAAAACCCAGATATCAACAAGAGATATCTGGGTTTTCGATAGTTATTGTATAAGAATCTTTAATTCATCTGTAGTTAGACCCATATCTTTTAATGTTCTGCCAATCTTAAAATAGTCTGTATTATTATAAGCGGAGGCTATATGGATACAAGACTCTACAATAGGTACACGAATACCGACTGCTTGTGCTAATTCGAAGCAGGGAACGAGTAAGTAAGGTACATCTTCGGTTACATAACGGTTTTTAGAGCTATTTGGTGCGCTATTGATTTTACCATGTGTTGTAGAGTCACGATTGAAATCGTATACTGATTCATAATTTGAATCATACAGAGCATTCATTGCTTGTAATTCAGTCTTCAATGAAAATCCAAGAGCTGCTCCAACAGCAAGCCGTTCTTGATCCATTTTCGCTGCCGCATTCGCAGTAGCTGGACTACAGCAGTCTCGATAATAGTTAAAATCTCCGTTAAAGTTTTCAAGTAGTCCCATATTTAACGTTGTCAATAATGGATGACCACCAAAGTTGATGTTTTCCAACCCTGCTACTAATGGGTTATCTAGAAAATATACTGGAACTGGAAGGGATTCTGTAATCAGTTGCTTCACTTCATCAGTCGCATTTTCTGACGGAAAAATGCTGACAGATAAAAACTCTTTTAAGCCCATGATAGTTAAAACACCAGGTTCAACAATGCGCGTTGCCCATGGAATACTGATTCCATCCACAAACGTAATATCTTTATTTTTTTGATTGGATTCATTTTTCATGCGATTTAAGACTAGTCCGCCGTAGTTTCCAGGCATTAAGAAAATAACTTGCCCATTTTGTAAGTGAGGAAGCATTTGTTCAAATAAAAGTTCTTGTGCGAATGAAGGGCAAATCATTACAATCAATTCCGCAAACTCCATCGCTTTCTTAATATCAGTTGTCGCATGCGTGATTTCCTCGAAACCTGGAAACATCATCTCGGCTCCATGATCTTCTGGTAGTGCTTTGATCCCGCCTTGTTTATTTACCGCATTGATCTGTGTATCGAATTGAGGGGAATCGTATAGACAAATACTGTGTCCGAGTTTTGATAAATGATAAGCTGCGGTTAAGCCGCCGTTACCTGCACCAATAATTGAAATTTTATTCATATAAAATCCTCCTATAATTTATATAATAGACAAAGTGACTAATACAACAGTGGTAATTAATATAATCCCGAGCACGAATGGAATAATGTGTTTAAGCCAGCGTTCGTACGGAATGTTAGCCAATGTCAAAGCGCCAACTAAAACGGCTTGTGTCGGAGAGAACAAATTCATTGTCTCTGCACCAGTTTGCATGGCAGTTACAATATAGGCCCGGTCAACTCCTGCGAAGTCCGCGAGAGGGGCCAGTATAGGAATTGTCGCTGTGGCTAATCCAGATGAAGATGGAATCAGGAACGCGAGCGGTATATACAAGAGATAAGCAAGCGGTGCAATAATAGAGCTACTGACATTTGCCAATAGATGTTCACCGAAATTCAGGATAGTCCCAATGATCATTCCGTTTGTCATAATGACAGAAATACCTTTTGCCACTGCAAGAATGAGTGCAACACTGATCAAATCTTTTGCTCCATTAAGGAACAATCTAACTATTTCATCTTCTTTATATGAATACATCTTTCCGATAATAATGGAACCAAGGAAGAATAAAACTGTTAATTCTCCAAAACCCCATTCCCCAAGTGGACTAATATGTCCCACTACCACACCGAGTATAGGTGTTTTTTGTATGGTGTCATGCAAAGTATTGAATAATGAAATCCCAAACTTATCCTGCCAGGGGATTAGAGCAACAACCATAATGAGGAAGAAGCTGCTGAATACTGCGAGTACCGCTTTTCTTCTTCCCGTAAGGTCCGCTACATCATTCGGATCGATTTTCTTAAAAGGCTCTTCTACTTTATTTTTGATATCAAAGACAATTGATTTTTCGGGATACATCTTCACTTTTGCCGCATACCGCATAACAAAGGTAATGCCAAAAGCGAGGAACAATGAGAAAAGTAATAAACGGTGAAAAATTCCGTCCCCTATAGAAATGCCTGCTAGGTTGGATGCGATCCCAACAGAAAATGGATTTGTGATTCCACCCGCCACACCAATTCCGGCACCTAAGAAAATTACCATGACGGCTGTAACGACATCGTAACCGGCTAATAGAAGAATCGGGACTACAATGGGATAGAATGCAATCGTTTCTTCCGCCATCCCATACGTAGCACCACCGATGGCACAGATAGTCATTAAAATAGGAATCATTAATTTTTCGCGCCCTTTTAATGAAAACACTACTTTAGATAAACCTGCATCGATTGCTTTCGTTTCAAATACGATACCTAAACATCCACCCAGAACAAGAACGAAAATAATAATATCGATTGCATCAAAGAACCCGTTGATCGGAGCGGAGAATATGTCCCACAAACCTTGGGGATTCGATTCGACTTGTTCATATGTACCGACAATGGGTGTTCCATCTTCATTGTAAGAATATTCTCCAGCGGGTATGATAAACGTCAGGAATGCAATCCCTACTGTAATAATGAGCAATGTAGTAAAGGCCGTCGGCAATTTGAACTTCTTCTTTTCCATAGGAAACCTCCATGTATCTTATTTTTTGTATGCGCTTACTTTTAAAGTGCATCAAGTTAACTATTTCTTATGATAGAGAGGGAATGTGTCTACATTTTCATGAAAATGTATTCGTTTATGTTTGGAATGTGTTTGATTGTGTCACGGATTAGAACGGCTCTACATTCGTATAGAAGGATTGTATACTTTAAGTACTACATATAATGAGGGAAGTGAGCGAGATGAAAACGATTTGTCTTGTTGAAGATGAACAGGATCTACTTCAGGTACTTTCAATTTATTTAGAGAAAAATGGCTGGAATGTGGTGAAATGCGGTGATCTACACGAAGCTTTTGTTCAACTACATGTCCAGATAGATTGTTGGGTAGTAGATATCATGCTCCCGGATGGTAGTGGATTTGAATTGTTGAAAGAGATTAAAAAGCTCGAGATTAATACCCCAGTCATTTTGATTTCTGCAAGAGGTGAAAGTATAGATCGGGTTATTGGTTTTGAAATTGGGTGTGATGACTACATTACGAAACCTTTTTTGCCGGCGGAATTAGTTCTTCGCGTAAAGAAAATCCTACAAGTTACAGCTATGCAAAATCCTACTGATTTCAAAGTAGTAGGTCCTTATAAAATAGACAAGAATCGAAGGTTAATTTTAATGGACGATCAAGAGTTAGATGTGACGAGTCGGGAATTTGATATTATACAATTCTTTATAAAACATAATCGAGCCGCAATCCCTAGGGAGTTATTGTTGCAACAAATTTGGGGGGAGGATTATTTTGGTAGTGAACGAGTTGTCGATAATTACATCAAAAGAATCCGTCAGAAAATGCCGCTATTTCATATAGAAACTATCTATGGTTTTGGATATAGGTGCAATGTATGAAAAAACGTCAGACATGGCTTGCGTCGAAAATCACTATTTTAATGGCTGTTTTCATTACGCTTATGAGTATTGCAAGTGTCGCAATCGTTTACTTTTGGTCGTACTATTATTTCGGGAAGATATTTGAAGATCGTATTATTGATGAATATACGTATGAAAAGAACGACGAACGAGGCGTCTATAATGAGTGGATTTTAGGTGTAACAGCGCATAGTATCGATATAGTTGAAGCTATTCATGGTCAGCCCACGGCGAAGTATATCATGGATCATGCGGTTGAGCAGATGGAGGAAAGCGAAGTGTACCGTGAAAAAGTTGATGGTAAATACTTGTTATACAAAATCGATTTGGATTATGAAAATGGTGAAAAAGTATATAAGTATTCTGTTGTTAAAGATATTTACCGTGAAATTCTACCTAAAATGTTATTGTGGTTTTTGGCTATTACCGCATTCATCTTTATTCTGTCTGTACTACTCACACGAATGATCACGAACAAGCTCTATTATAATATTCATGAATTGAAGCGGTATATTATGCAGACTGACACGCAAAACTGGGACACAGAACTGGTATTGGAAACAGAAGATGCCGATATTCAAGAATTGGCTTCATCATTTTCCTCTATGAAATACAATCTAAAAAAGAAGGATTTGGCACAGCAGTCTATGTTGAGGTATATTTCCCATGAACTAAAGACCCCGATTATGATTATATCCAGTTATGCCGAGTCTGCAAGAGACGGAATTTATCCGAAGGGAACTATAGACGAAACACTAGAAACCATTACCAAGCAAACGGCTAGGATTGAAAATAGAGTAGAGGATTTATTATTCATTGCGAAGTCAAATGCTGAGGACTTTCAGAACGGTCAAGATATCCAGCTTGTTCAATTGGATGAACTGATTGAACAGGTCGCCCAAGATCTAAACGTATATGCATCCGGCTTAACGGTCGACTTGCAACTTGCTAAGCAGTTGACAGTGATTGGTTATCAGCATGAAATAGAAATTCTAATCGAAAATATGCTGAACAACCAAATGAAATATGCAAAATCTCTACTGTTGATCCGTTGTGTAAAGGAAGATGGTAAAGCTGTGCTTTATTTTCATAACGATGGACAAGCTATTGACTCTTCGCTTAAAGATGAACTATTTACTCCGTTTACAAAAGGCAAGACCGGAGCGCATGGTCTAGGCCTCTCAATTGTTAAAGAGATTGCAGAGAAGCATCAAGGATCGATCGAGTTGTTAAGGCAGTCAAGTGGAGTCACATTTAAAATTATTATAAGAAATTGCATATGAAGTTGTAGAAAAGAGCTGATGGTTTATGTACAGCTCTTTTATGCATTGCTTTTTCTGTCTACCTCGCCCAGCAAATCATCAATCTGTCTCTGCATTTTAATAAATTTATCTTCTTCGATTTCCTCATCTACTAATGCAAGATAAGCCGCTAGCGTCGTAATCGCTTGGCCGAATAAGCCGATAGATTCACCGAGCAGTGCTAATTTCGCGATTTGTTTTTCGCTTTCACGCATAGGAAACCCTCCATAGCCGTTTTCTTTAAGTTATGATGAAGTCTTTATTCTCGTTCAAGTGTGTGAACAAATAAAAAAGAGGTCTAACTAGGTTCGAGTGTGGCATAGACATGATAATACTGTAAAAAGGAGAGTGTTCTATATGTATAAAGAACAGGAAACACGGATGATTACTGTATTTGGTGAAGGGGCAGTGAAGGTTGCGCCTACTACGGTTCATATTGTATTATCTGTCACATCAAGAGGGACGGAACTCGAGGAGATTCAGCAAGAAAATGCTAGACGTATGAATCAAGTGGTACAGTCACTTCAAAAAGCGGGAATTGCGGAATCATCTATTCAAACAATTGATTTTCAAATTCGTCCAGTCTATGAATATGTTAATGGGGAACAGCGCTTTCAAGGTTATGAAGTGATTAATTCCATCCGCATTACAAGTAACGAACTTTCACGAACAGGTGAACTTGTCGATCTTGCGGTCAAAAACGGTGCGAATCAAATCGGCTCAATTGAATTCACGATGCCTGATCAAGATGAACAATATCAGCAAGCATTGGTACTAGCCTTGCAAGATGCAGAAACGAAAATGATTACGATTGGAACTTCTTTGAAATTACAGAATCGACCTATTCCTTTGAAGATTGAAGAACAGCATACATCCCAACCGGTAGCATTCCGAGCAATGGCTTTAGCAGATACCAGCAGAACACCAATTGAGTCTGGAACGATTACAATCAGCGCAAGTTTGCAAGTGAAGTATCAAATCGTCTAATTGTTATAGTTAAGTATATCAATTGGTAGTCGGCTACTATGATGAAAAGGCTATCAGTGCGGGTTATACGAAAATAAGAAGGGTTCTATGTATAAACATACCCAATTCATCATTGAAACGGATTGAGTAGCAGGTTGCCATACTGATGGGAAAAACTTGGAGAAACTATTGTACGGCCAGACATTTGCGAAGTGGATCAACCGTAGTGGTATGTAGTGAATAAATCGATAGTGTAATTGCTTAATGTCATTCTTAGCGTCAAGGTGGAATCGGTTTAGAGTGCTGTGCTATAGTGAAAGTAACAAAGCAGGCAGGTGAGTACAGTGCAAAAGAAGCGCAGACAAGTCATTAGAAAAGGGAATGTGGTCGTCTTTCCTGGAACACTTGAACGTCTTCATCGAGAAGGTAGACAGGCAATGGAGCGTGATCTTCATGAAGAAGCAGTTCAGAATTTCGAATCTGTATTGGAAATTGACCCCGAAGATTACACAGTTTTCGATGGTCTTGCCATTTCTTTATATGAAATGAAAGAGTATGGACGAGCGAAAGAATTCGCCCTTTTAGCTATGCAAAACCAAGCAGGCGATTACATAGAATTGCTGGAGCTTTATCTTTCAATTTCAATCCAACTACAACAATACGATGAGGTAGAGCTGACGATACAAGGTTTATTAGAGAAAGAAATCATTCCTGAACATAGCTTGCAGAAGTTTCAATACTTGCGGGAATTGAACAGTCGATTATCCGATCGTTATGAAGAACCTTCTATAGAGGAGCCTTCTATTACAAGCGAGCAATTTCATCAGATGGGATCGATGGAGCAACAGGAATTCTTATTATCGTTACAACATCAGAGATTACAGCCGTATATTCCGTTGCTGGTAGATGTAATTGAAACAGAGGATATGTTACCAGTAGTCAAGACGTATGCATTGATGTTATTGCAACAAACGGGATATCAAGAGTCTTTAGCTGTTCGAAAATATCACTTTGAGACTGAAGCCAATCCATCGAGACTCGTGTCACCTGAAGAAGATCAATTTATCGGGGAAGTACAGTTTCTTGCGAAAGCACAATTCGAGAAAGATCCAACAGCTAGTGAACTGGTTGTTAACCTGATTCTTAAGTACAGTGTCTTGCTGTTTCCGTTCCACTGGGGACCTTATACAGCGGAAGAGGTGGCGGGCGCTTACGTCGCATATACAAAACAGTTATTGTATGGCAAGGAGACAGAGGAATCGTCATTGCTGTCGTTCATACGTTCGGTGGATGAAGAAATGGAAAGCTGACAGTGATTAATTCTTGAAAGATGAATAGACTATGTTATACTAAAATGGTTGTCAACTGCTTATCTGTCATCAGCAACGTTGTCGCTTCTTACAGGCGAAACAAAATGAGCTGATTCAGGTAAAGCCTTCAAAGAGTGTCGAAGATTTTTTAGGATGTACAGAAAAAATTCAGATACAATCATGCGAAGGTATAATTGATTAAAATAAAAATAAAAGTATTGCAAATGATTTGGAGGTCATACATATGACAGTTAAATGGGAAAAATTAGAAGGTAGCGAAGGGAAACTTACGTTTGAAGTTTCTGTAGATCGTTTCAACGAAGCGTTGGATGAAGCGTTCAAAAAAGTAGTAAAGAAAGTACAGGCACCAGGTTTCCGTAAAGGGAAAATGCCACGCAAAATGTTCAATAAAATGTACGGTGAAGAATCACTTTACAACGATGCTATCGATATCGTACTACCTGGAGCATACTCTGCTGCAGTAGATGAAGCAGACGTAGATCCAATCGCTGCTCCTGAAATCGACATCGAAAAGCTGGAAAAAGGCGAACCAGTTGTCTTCACTGCAATCGTAGCGCTTAAGCCTGAAGTAAAGCTTGGAGAATACAAAGGTCTTGAAGTAACTCGTCAAGCAGTTGAAGTAACAGACGAAGAGGTAGACGCACAACTTGAACAACGTGCTGAAGCACTAGCAGAAATGGTAGTCAAAGAAGACGGCGTTGTTGAAAATGGCGATACAGCTACAATCGATTTCGAAGGATTCGCTGATGGCGAAGCATTCGAAGGTGGACAGTCGGATAACTATGAACTTGAAGTAGGTTCTGGTTCATTTATTCCAGGATTTGAAGAGCAAGTAGTGGGCATGAAAACAGGAGAAGAAAAAGAAGTTGAAATCACTTTCCCTGAAGAATATCACGCTGCTGAATTAGCTGGAAAGCCTGCTACATTCAAAGTGAAAGTTAATGAAATCAAGTCTAAAGAAGTTCCAGAACTTGATGATGAGTTAGCAAAAGAAATCGACGAGAGTGTATCTTCAGTAGAAGAGCTACGCACGAAGTTGAAAGAAGAAGCTGAAGAAGTGAAAAAGAATGATTCTGAAACAGCTCTTCGTGACGATTTAGTAGAACAAGCTGCAAGTAACGCTGAAATGGAAATTCCACAAGCGATGATCGATTCAGAAACGGATCGTATGATGCAGGACTTCGAACAACGTCTACAAATGCAAGGCATGAACTTGGATCTTTACTTCCAGTTCTCTGGTCAAGACGAGCAAACACTTCGCGACCAAATGAAAGACGATGCACTAAGCCGCGTACGTGTTTCATTAACACTTGAAGCAATTGGTGCTGCTGAAGAAGTAGAAGTTCCTGAAGAAGAAGTAAATGCTGAACTTGAAAAAATGTCAGAGCAATTCGGTATGGACGTTGAGCAAATCAAGACGACTCTTGGTGGCACATCTGTACTTGAGAACGATCTTCGTTTCAACAAAACAGTACAACTACTTGTTGACAGTGCAAAAATCATCGACTAATCTTTTTATATGAAAGTAACAAGGTACGGTTTGTCCGTACCTTGTTTTTCTTAAATAACAGAACTTCATGTATAGACTTTCGGAAACTCCATAAGCTAGAACATAAATAATGATACATATCCGGCTGGTTGTTATCGGTCATTAAGTTCTAAATAGTTGATTAAGTCATGGTAATCTTGTAGTATATTCACTTGAATAGGGGTGAGCATAATGTTCAAATTTAATGATGAAAACGATAACCTGAGCTGTTCTTTTTGCGGGAAATCTCAAGAACAAGTCCGCAAATTAGTAGCAGGTCAAGGTGTTTATATTTGTGATGAATGCGTTGAACTTTGTGCGGAAATCGTGGAAGAGGAAGTCGGTCTTGAAGAAGGCTTCGAGCTAAAAGACGTTCCAAAACCAAGAGAAATCCAAGGTATCCTCGATGATTATATCATCGGGCAAGATCGCGCAAAGAAATCACTCGCAGTAGCGGTATACAATCATTACAAACGGGTAAATTCAGGCAGTAAAATTGATGAAGTCGAGCTGGCTAAATCCAATATCGTCTTAATCGGCCCAACTGGTAGCGGTAAAACATTACTCGCGCAAACGTTGGCTCGTATTTTGGATGTACCATTCGCGATTGCAGATGCGACTTCATTAACTGAAGCGGGCTACGTTGGGGAAGACGTAGAGAATATTCTCTTGAAATTGATTCAAGCAGCGGACTTCGATATCGATAAAGCTGAAAAGGGTATCATTTACATTGATGAAATCGACAAAGTGGCTCGTAAATCTGAGAACGCGTCGATTACTCGTGATGTATCCGGTGAAGGTGTGCAACAAGCCTTGCTGAAAATTCTTGAAGGAACGGTTGCGAGCGTACCACCACAAGGCGGTCGTAAGCATCCTCATCAAGAGTTCCTGCAAATCGATACAACGAATATCTTATTCGTTGTAGGTGGAGCATTTGACGGCATCGAAGATATCGTTAAACGCCGTATCGGACGTAAAGTCATCGGTTTCGGTTCTGAATCCAAGCAAGAAATCAATGAAGAAGAGAGCTTATTGTCTAAGTTGATTCCTGAGGATCTTCAGTCATACGGTTTAATTCCAGAATTCATCGGTCGTTTGCCGGTTATCGCAACACTCGATACATTAGATGCAGATACATTGTATCAAATTCTAACTGAGCCGAAAAATGCGATCGTCAAACAATACCAGAAGATGGTTGAACTGGATGATGTAGAACTTCAATTTGAAGATGATGCATTGATTGAAATCGCGAAAGAAGCGATTGCTCGTAAGACGGGTGCACGTGGACTTCGTTCGATTATCGAAAACATCATGTTGGATGTAATGTACGATCTTCCTTCACTTGAAGAAGTGAAAAAGTGTATCATTACGAAGGACTCTGTTCTTGGTAAGTCTACTCCGATCTTGTATAGAGAAGACGGATCTGTATACGAATCAGATAACGAAAAAAATACCGCATAACGCCGAAAAGGCAAAAAGGCCGGCTCCACCGATGCGTATCCTATACGTTCGGCAGTCGGCTTTTTGTTACATAAGATTTCATTTGAGCACTACACATACATAGACATAATTTATTTGGAGGTGGCTTATCATGCCGACGATTCAAAAACAGAACATCCCATTATTGCCACTTCGCGGAGTGATTGTTTATCCGACGATGCTTTTACATATTGATGTTGGCCGAGAACGCTCAATTTTCGCGATTGAACATTCATTGGCAGGTGATCATCAGGTTTTCCTTGCGACCCAGAAAGATTTAAGTTTAGAAAACCCTGAAAAAGATGATTTACATGAAATAGGTACTCTGGCGAACATCAAATCCATGACTCAATTACCGAATGGTACGTATCGCGTATTAATCGAGGGCATACATAGAGCAAAGTGGAGCAGTTATCAGGAAGCTGATCTATATCCAGTTGTCAATGTCACATGTTACGAAGAGAGCGATGAAAAAGACGCGGAAGCAGAAGCGTTGATGCGTTCACTTGTAGCTCAGTTCAAACGATATGCCAAGAATAGCAAACGAATTTCCGACGAAACACTGGAGACAGTTGAAAGCATTCAAGAACCGGGTAGATTAGCTGACATGATCGCATCGAACTTACCATTAAAATTAACAGCTAAACAAGAAGTGCTTGAAATTCTGGATGTACCTGAGCGTTTGGAATGGCTAATCAGTAGAATGTACAATGAACAGGAAATCATGGAGCTTGAACAAAAAATTAATGAACGTGTGAAAGAAGCCATGGAACGCACGCAAAAAGAGTTTTACTTACGTGAACAGTTAAAGGCGATTCAAACCGAACTAGGCGATAAAGATGGTAAAGGTCTTGAAGTGTCTGAGTTGAAGAAGAAAATTGAGGAAGCTAATATGCCTCAATCAGTTAGAGAGACTGCCGAGCGTGAATTGGAACGGTATGAAAAGATTCCTTCCGTTTCAGCTGAAAGTGGTATCATTCGTAATTACATTGAGTGGCTCATTATGCTGCCATGGACGCATGCGACAGAAGACCAGTTAGATTTGTCTCGTTCAGAAGAGATATTGAACCGTGACCATGAAGGTTTAGAAAACGTTAAAGAACGAATTTTAGAGTATCTCGCTGTACGTCAGATGACAAATTCTCTGCGTGGACCAATTCTATGCCTAGATGGTCCTCCAGGAGTCGGAAAAACTTCGTTAGCTCGTTCTATCGCTGAGTCTTTAGGACGTGAATTTGTTCGTCTGTCACTAGGTGGTGTCCGTGACGAATCCGAAATCCGTGGTCATCGTCGGACGTATGTAGGCGCGATGCCTGGGCGTATTATTCAAAGTATGAAAAAGGCAGGCACTATCAATCCGGTCTTCCTACTTGATGAAATTGATAAAATGTCGAATGATTTCCGAGGAGATCCGTCGTCTGCTATGCTGGAGGTACTGGATCCTGAACAAAACAGTAATTTCAGTGATCATTATATAGAAGAGCCGTATGATCTTTCGAGTGTATTATTCATTGCAACTTCGAATGATCTAGGGTCTATTCCTGGGCCGTTGCGTGATCGTATGGAAATTATTTCGATTCCTGGTTATACAGAACAGGAAAAACAATCTATTGCTATTAATCATTTGATTCCGAAACAGATGAAGGAACATGGCCTGAAGAAATCACAACTACGTTTCCAGGATGAAGCAGTACTGGAAGTCGTACGATACTATACACGTGAAGCTGGAGTGCGCTCACTTGAGCGAGAAGTCGCTAGCATTTGTCGTAAAGCTGCGCGCCAAATTTTGGCGGGCGATAAGAAAAGCCTGACAGTTAGTCCGAAGTCTTTAGAAGCCTTACTTGGTAAAAAGCGTTTCCGGTTTGGACAGGCAGAAACGGTCAATCAAGTAGGGATGGCCACTGGACTTGCTTATACGTCAGTCGGTGGAGATACATTGCAAATTGAGGTTTCATTATCTCCAGGTAAAGGTAAGTTATTGCTAACAGGTAAACTTGGGGATGTCATGAAGGAATCAGCACAAACGGCATTATCCTATGTGCGTTCTAAAGCCATGACATTTGATATAAATCCTGATTTTCATGAAAAGTGGGATATTCATATTCACGTTCCGGAAGGCGCTACACCTAAAGACGGACCTTCCGCCGGTATAACGATCGTAACGGCACTAGTATCCGCATTGACGGAACGTCCGATACGCCGTGAAGTTGGTATGACAGGAGAAGTAACGTTACGTGGGCGTGTGTTGCCGATTGGTGGACTAAAACAAAAAACGCTTAGTGCTCACCGTGCAGGATTGCACACGATCATCATCCCGTCAGATAACGAACGTGATTTGGATGATATTCCAGATAGTGTAAGAAAAGAATTAACATTTAAACTCGTGTCGGATGCTCATGAAGTACTCGATATCGCTTTGGAGGAAAAGAAATGAAAGTCCATAACGTTGAAATGATTATGAGTGCGGTTAGACCTGAACAATATCCAACAGAAGGTTATCCTGAATTTGCGTTAGCCGGTCGTTCGAATGTAGGAAAATCTTCCTTCATTAATAAAATGATTGGACGCAAAAGCTTGGCTCGTACATCTTCAAAACCAGGGAAGACCCAAACGCTCAACTTCTATAAAATTGAAGAAAAATTATTTTTCGTAGACGTACCAGGGTATGGCTATGCGAAAGTGTCGAAAACAGAAAAAGAAAAATGGGGCGGTATGATCGAACAATACATTACGTCACGCGAAGAGTTGCGTGCGGTAGTGCAGATTGTTGATTTACGTCATCCACCGACAAAAGACGACTGCATGATGCACGATTTCCTTTCTCATTATAATATCCCGACAATTGTCATTGCGACAAAAGCGGATAAAATACCTAAAGGTAAATGGGAAAAGCATAAGAAAGTCGTTCGCACAACATTTAACATGGAAATACATGAGCCGCTCATACTGTTTTCATCTGAAAAGGGAATGGGTATGGATGAAGCATGGCGTGAAATTGAAAGCCGCATGTAAATAACGTGTGATTTTTGATGGAAATGCTACATTATGACTTCAAACGATGTTCACAATTTGCATTCCGACTAAAGCGCTATGTATGTTATAATGAATGTACGAAAAAGATTCCGAAAGGTGTGAGCACCTAATGTATACAGTCGTTGTCGGTGTTAACCACCGAACCGCCCCTGTCGAAATTAGAGAGAAGCTATCATTCGTCGAAGCTGATTTACCTCAAGCGATGCAAACATTGCAACAGCAAAAGAGCATCTTGGAAAACATCATTATTTCTACTTGTAACCGCACCGAGATCTACGCGGTGGTGGATCAGATTCATACTGGACGATATTATATAAAAAAATTCCTTGCTGATTGGTTTTCTATTCCTATAGAGGAATTTTCCAGTCATTTGATTATTCATGAAGAAGATGGTGCAGTGGAACATTTATTACGTGTAACTGCAGGCATTGATTCCATGGTACTTGGTGAAACGCAAATTTTAGGACAAGTTCGTAGTAGCTTTTTTGCTGCACAAAATATTGGTACAACAGGTACCGTATTCAATGAATTGTTCAAACAAGCGATTACGACAGCAAAAAGAGCGCATACCGACACTGCAATTGGAGAAAATGCCGTGTCAGTTTCCTATGCAGCAGTAGAACTTGGGAGAAAGATTTTTGGTTCTCTCAAGGATAAGCATATTGCCATTCTTGGAGCAGGTACGATGGGTGAATTAGCAGTCAAGAACTTGCAAGGAAGCGGTGTTGGGAAGATTACTGTAATCAACCGGACATTCTCTAAGGCAGAAATTCTAGCGGCGAAATTTAATGGTGAAGCGAAATCTATGCAAGAGTTGCAGTGTTTGTTACTCGAAGCAGATATTTTGATTAGTTCAACAGGAGCTACTGAATATGTCATCGATTATGAATTGATGGATTTTGTAGAGAGACTACGTAAAGGCAAGCCACTATTTATGGTGGATATTGCTGTGCCACGTGACCTCGATCCAAAAATTGGTGAACTGAGTAGTGTATTCTTGTATGATATTGATGATTTGCAAGGCATAGTTGAAGCAAACTTAGCTGAACGTAAGCGTGCAGCTGATGAGATCGGTTTGATGATCGAACAAGAAGTTGTTGCATTTAAAGAATGGTTAACAACACTTGGTGTCGTGCCGATGATTTCTGCTTTGCGTAAAAAGGCAAGTCGTATTCAGAATGAAACGATGGCTAGCATCGAAAATAAAATGCCGGATTTAACAGAACGTGAAAAGAAAGTTCTGAACAAGCATACAAAGTCGATTATTAACCAATTATTAAAAGAACCTATTTTACAGGCTAAAGAATTATCTACTGATAAAAAAGCAGCAGAGAAACTCGCACTTTTTGAACAAATCTTTGGTATCTCAGAAGATGTTGTAACAGAAAAGGAACAGCTGGCATTACAGGCAAAAGAGCGTCTTCAAAAACGGGCTGATCAAAAATCAGACGTAGTTGATGTGACGAACTTAAATTATCAACACTAATCCCAGGTGGTTCTGTATCTGTCTTTCACAAGAACGATACAGGGCCACTTTTTTATTGCGGTTAAATAAGCAGTAAATGTATAACTGTTCATATCAATAGCAGAAAGATGCTTACTATGGATGCAATTATTTGCAGTAACACCCTCTCATTTGAGACAATGTAGACGAACACTCCTTACTAGCAAAAGAGAGGTTTTCGCTTGAAAGGCAGAGAATAGCATATGGTTGATTTAACCGTCGCAAGACTACAGGAATTCATGATTGTCCTTTATGCCCTCGGTCTCGTTTTCTACTTTATTGATTACTTGAAGAAGTCAAAAGCTGTCCAACGTATTGCTTTTTGGCTCATTGTTACCGTATGGGTTACACAAACCGCGATTTTATCACTTTATATTATTCAGATGAAACGCTTTCCAGTATTATCGCTAGTTGAAGGAATTTATTTTTATGTATGGTTGCTGGTTACATTATCTATTGTGTTCCAGTTGATTTATAAAGTGAACTTTATGGTGTTTTTCACAAATATCATTGGTTTTGGATTTTTAATGATTCATGTCTTTTCCAATTTGAAATACACAGCGTCCACAGTTGGTGATTCGCTCATTTCAGAAGTACTATTTGTTCACATTACGTCAGCAATCCTCTCGTATGCAGTGTTCGCATTAGCATTTGTTTTTGCGGTATTATATTTGATTGTCTATAACGTATTAAAAAGTAAGAATTTTGGAAAGCGCTTTTCCAGTCTACCCAATTTACATCAGACGATGATGGGAATGAAAATGTCGATCTATACCGGGATTCCGATTTTATTCGTCAGTTTGTTATTTGGTGTTCAGTGGGCGTATGTAGCGCTTGAAGATTGGTCTCCGTTTGATGTGAAAATTATGGGATCATTTGCAGTATTACTCATCTATTCTTCGGTTATTTATTTCAATTATAAGGGAAAGCTTCAATCAGTGGAGTTTGCCTGGATGACGATATTTGCATTTCTCTTAACGGTCATTAATTTCTTTTTAGGCAGTACGCTGTCACAGTTTCATTTATGGATATAAGAAAGGGAGAGTTTTGTGAGAAAAATTATTGTAGGTTCACGCAGAAGTAAACTAGCATTAACTCAAACGAAATGGTTCATCGAACAAATGAAGCAGGCAGGTGCACCTTTTGAGTTTGAAGTGAAAGAGATTGTGACGAAAGGCGATCAAATCTTGGACGTCATGTTGTCAAAAGTTGGCGGTAAAGGGTTATTTGTAAAAGAAATTCAACAAGCTTTATTTGATAAAGAAATTGATTTTGCCGTACATAGCATGAAAGATATGCCAGCGGTGATTCCTGACGGTTTGACAGTCGGCTGTATTCCTAAACGTGTAGATCCACGTGATGCGTACATCGCAAACGACCATGTGCGTTTCATGGACTTACCGATCGGAGCGGTTGTCGGTACATCCAGTCTTCGTCGCAGTTCACAGTTATTGCTGTTACGTCCGGATATTGAAATTAAGTGGATTCGCGGCAATATTGATACACGTCTACGTAAGCTTCAAGATGGTGAATATGATGCAATTCTTTTAGCGGCAGCAGGACTTAAGCGTATGGGCTGGGATGACAATATCGTCACAGAACACCTATCGCTTGAAGATTGTATTCCAGCAGTAGGACAAGGTGCATTAGCGATTGAATGTCGTGAAGACGATACAGAATTACTGAATGAACTTGCGAAATTAACAGATAAGAATACTTGGATTGAACTACAGGCTGAGCGTACATTCCTTAATGAAATGGATGGTTCTTGCCAAGTGCCAATCGGAGGGTTTGCAACGTTTGATGGTAATGAAGTGGAAATGACTGGCTTCATCGCTTCTCCGGATGCAGTTCAAGTGTTCCGTGAAACTGTGAAAGGAACAGATCCTGTTGCAGTCGGTAAAGAAGTCAGTAGAATTTTACGCGACCAAGGTGCTGCTGAAGTAATCGAGAAAGTGAAGGCGGAAATGGATGCGTAACGCATTACCGTTAGCAGGAGAAACGGTTATTTTCACCGGAACACCAAAATCTGCGGAAGCTGCCGAACTTGTGAAAAAGTACGGTGGCATTCCGGTTTCGATTCCGCTTATTGAAGTCGGAGAAATACAGAAAAAGGCTGATCAGCAAAAATTGCAACAAGCAATGAAGGCTGATTGGCTCATTTTTACGAGCCAATCGGCAGTTGCTGCGTTCCGTGCGAAGATGTTGCGGTTCAATGTAACGGCTGATACGTTCAACGGAAAAGTTGCCGCGGTCGGAACTCGAACAGCGGCTGCGTTAGATAAACTAGGCTTTGCCGTGTCTTTCATTCCGAGCGTTTTTAGTGCAGATGTTTTCGTCAAACAGTTTAATCCAAAAAAGTCAGAACGATTACATGTAGTCTTTTTGAAAGGCACTCTCGCGGGCAGTTTGATTCGTGAAGAGTTACCGTTCCATGTATCGGAATGGACAGTCTATGAGACCAAGAGTGCAACGAGTGAAATAGATAAATTGAGTCGTTTTATACTCCATAAAAATCAGGTGTCTGTTTTGTTCGCAAGCCCATCGGCGGTTGAAGTATTCTCTTCACGTATTGCGCCGAAAACAACGTGGTTTGGCTTTACGGTTTGCGCAATTGGACATGTTACGGAACGTGCGTTATTAAAAGTAGGCGCGCCCGTTCACGTCAAACCTGAAACGTATACATTAGTCGAGCTCGTCCATGAACTGGCCAAACGAAAGGGAGAATTCAAGTGAATCCAATAGAATTTAAGCGTCATCGTAGACTTCGTACACATCCTACCGTTCGAGCGATGGTAAGAGAGACAGAAATTAAAGCAGCGGATTTCATTTATCCTATCTTTGTTACAGAAGGTGAGAACGTACGTAATCCAATTGCTTCTATGCCAGGAGTAGATCAGTTTTCAATTGATTTATTATTGAAAGAAACCGATGAAGTAGTCGAGTTAGGTATTTCTTCTATTATTTTATTTGGTATACCTTCCGAAAAGGATGCAACCGGTTCTGAAGCGTATGACGATGAAGGAATCATTCAGCGTGCAACACGCGCAGTGAAGGAACGTCATCCACAATTAGTCGTAGTAGCAGATACTTGCCTATGTGAGTACACAGACCACGGTCACTGTGGCGTTATTCACGACAATGATGTAGATAACGATGCAAGTCTCGTATTGCTTGCGAAGACAGCAGTCAGCCAAGCGAAAGCTGGAGCGGATATTATTGCACCATCAAATATGATGGACGGCTTTGTGGCAGTTATTCGTCAAGCGCTAGATGATGCAGGATTCCAAAACATTCCGATCATGTCGTATGCGGTTAAATATGCATCTGCTTATTACGGTCCATTCCGTGAAGCAGCGCAATCTACACCACAATTTGGTGATCGTAAAACGTATCAAATGGATCCAGCAAATCGTATGGAAGCAATGCGTGAAGCGGAATCCGATATTCTTGAAGGCGCAGATTTCTTAATTGTTAAGCCGGCATTGTCTTACCTAGATATCATTCGCGATGTGAAGAATCATGTGCTATTGCCTGTCGTAGCGTATAACGTCAGTGGGGAATACGCAATGGTTAAAGCAGCAGCGTTAAATGGCTGGGTAGACGAGAAGAAAATTGTATTAGAAACGTTAACAAGTATGAAGCGTGCAGGCGCAGATATCATCATGACGTATCATGCAAAAGATGCTGCTCGCTGGTTGGAGGAGAAGTAATATGGGACAAAAAACAAATACGAACTCTAAAGAAGCTTTCAAAAAAGCAGTAGATTTAATGCCGGGTGGCGTCAACTCACCAGTTCGTGCATTCAAATCAGTCAATATGGATCCGATCTTTATGGAAAGTGGTAAAGGTGCGATTATTAAGGATATTGATGGCAATGAATATATTGACTATGTTTTATCTTGGGGTCCTCTAATCCTAGGACACACACACCCTGACGTAGTATCGGCAATTCAAAAAGTAGCTGAAACAGGTACAAGTTTCGGAGCGCCTACTCTTCTTGAAAATGAATTGGCAGAGCTTGTCATCGACCGTGTACCATCGATTGAAATGGTGCGTATGGTATCTTCAGGTACGGAAGCGACGATGAGTGCACTTCGATTAGCACGGGGCTATACGAAGCGTAATAAAATCCTTAAATTCGAAGGCTGCTATCACGGACATGCTGATTCTTTGCTTATTAAAGCGGGATCGGGTGTCGCTACATTAGGTTTACCTGATAGCCCGGGAGTGCCTGAATCGATTGCGCAAAACACTCTTACGGTTCCATATAACGACCTGGAAAGTGTTAAATTAGCTATTAAAGAGTACGGAGACGACCTTGCTGCAATTATTGTAGAACCGGTTGCAGGAAACATGGGTGTTGTAGGACCGGATAACGGCTTCCTTAAAGGCTTACGTGATTTGACCGAAGAAAACGGTTCATTACTCATCTTTGATGAAGTCATGACTGGATTCCGTGTGGGTTATAAATGCGCACAAGGTCATTTCAACATCAAACCGGACATTACATGTCTAGGTAAAGTAATCGGTGGCGGACTGCCTGTAGGAGCGTATGGCGGTTCACGCAAGATTATGGAGCATGTCGCGCCGGCGGGAACTATTTATCAAGCGGGTACATTGTCTGGTAACCCAATAGCCATGACAGCTGGTATCGAAACGTTGAGAAAGTTGACACCGAAAACATACGAACACTTCATCAAACTTGGCGATCAGTTGGAAGAAGGTTTCCGCGCAGCAGCGAAAGCTAATAATATTCCACATACTGTTAACCGAGCAGGTTCTATGATCGGTTTCTTCTTTACAGACGTACGCGTCAATAACTATGATAAAGCGAAGACATCCGATTTGGAACTATTCGCAGAATATTACCGTCTGATGGCGGAAGAAGGTATTTTCTTACCACCTTCCCAATTCGAAGGAATGTTCTTGTCAGCGGCTCACACAGAAGAGCATATCGCGAAAACTGTGGAAGCATTCCATACGGTATTTGAGAAGTTAAAACGATAATTATGAAGCGCCAGGCAAATTTGTTTGCTTGGCGTTTTTTTATGTTCATTATTTTAGGGAGGATGGCAGGGTTACGATTACTTCCCTTTCAATCTACACTATACTTTACTTCTAAACTCCTCCATTTCTTCATATAGTAGCCTGAGTTAAGAAAAGGAGTGAAGCGAAAATGACGACGCATCAATGGACATTGCAAGAGTCTTTTTATTTCCCTGCTGAGTACGGGGCATTTGCTGAATCGGCTGAGGTAAAGGTGACGCCAGGGTTTACGGAAGAGCGTACGGAGGAAGCGATCCGCTTGCAAGGGATCTATCATATCGCGGCAAACGTTGTATTTGATGCAGACAAGCAAGTGGAATTGGCAACTGAAGATGCATTAGTTATTAATGACGTGGAAGTAGAAAACAATAAAGGGTATTTTGAGTATGCTGTCCCTCTGAATGTTGATCTGCCAGTAGAACTCGATGGAGACTTGCAACTTGAAGTGCAGGATATTAAAACTTCACCACAGGAAGACGGAGGATTGAAGCTCGAGTGGACTGTTCATTTGAAACAGGATAAGCCTGTACAAGAAGCGGTCGTAATCGAAGAAGAGCCCGCTGCGCCAGAGTTCGTAGCTGCATCGACATCTCATATGGAGTTTCTTGCAAATGCGGATCGTGCGATAGAGCAAGTAACTAATGAAATGGAAGACTTTCTCCTATACATCGCCGAGATGGATGACGATGTAACGAGAAAGATCTTCCATTCAAATAATGTTTTTGTAGAAGCAGAAAGACAAAGCAGCGAGTAAGCAAAATACTAAAAAGTCACCAGTCGTCGGGATAATGAGTAATCTAATCAACTGAAAAACGGTTAACGGAATGATACAGCCTTTACAATAAAATCTCGTTTTCCGAAGCCATGGCGGTAACAAGTAGGGATTATATCCTCTTCGCATCGTTCACCATCCTTTCTCTATAGACTACTATTCAGTTGACGGACGCTACATGTTTCGCTTATAATAATGGGTATATGAATATAAATGCGAAGAGTAGGAAAGTACATGTGAACCGTTTTCTTTAGAGAGGGTGCGATTGGTGGAACGTACCTGGAAACAACATATGGAAGTCCCCTATGAGCAGTTTCTGTGAAATTATAGTAGCAGAATCCGGTGAAGACCGTTACCAAATCATGAAGATGTAATGCTATTTAGCGTTCATAAATAAAGGTGGTACCACGAGCTCCTTCGTCCTTTTACCGGGATGAGTGGGGCTTTTTTGTATCCCTTTTTATTTGAAGGAGGAACTGAAATGACTGATGAATTGACGATGCCGACTAAATACGATCCGCAAGCAGTTGAAAAAGGACGTTATGAATGGTGGCTTGAAGGTAAGTATTTTGAATCAGATGTAAAAAGTGAAAAAGAACCGTATACGATTGTGATTCCACCACCGAACGTCACAGGTAAGCTTCACTTAGGGCACGCTTGGGATACAACATTACAAGATATGCTCATCCGCATGAAACGTATGCAAGGGTATGACGCGTTGTGGTTGCCGGGAATGGACCACGCTGGAATTGCGACACAAGCCAGAGTAGAGGAAAAACTTCGCGCTGAAGGCAAAACACGTTATGATCTTGGCCGCGAAAACTTCATACAGGAAACATGGAAATGGAAAGAAGAATACGCGAGCCATATCCGCGCGCAATGGGCGAAACTTGGTTTAGCCCTCGATTACTCACAAGAGCGTTTTACGTTAGATGAAGGATTATCAAAAGCAGTAAATGAAGTATTCGTTAAATTGTATGAGAAGAAGCTCATCTACCGTGGCGAATATATCATCAACTGGGATCCTGCAACGAAGACAGCAATATCTGATATTGAGGTTATCCATAAAGATGTGCAAGGTGCATTCTATCATATGCGTTACCCGTTGGCAGATGGCACAGGTTCGATTGAAATAGCGACAACACGTCCCGAAACGATGCTTGGTGATACAGCTGTTGCAGTTCACCCGGATGACGAGCGCTACCAGCATTTGATCGGCAAGATGGTCAAATTACCGATCGTGGGACGCGAGATTCCAATCGTAGCGGATGACTACGTTGAAATGGATTTCGGAAGCGGTGCAGTGAAAATTACACCAGCGCATGACCCGAATGACTTTGAAATTGGTAACCGTCATAACTTACCACGTGTGTTGGTGATGAATGAAGACGGTACGATGAATAAATTAGCAGGCAAGTATGAAGGCATGGACCGTTTCGAATGCCGTAAACAAATCGTTAAAGATTTGCAAGAGATGAATGTGCTATTTGAAATTGAAGATCATATGCACTCTGTCGGACACTCGGAACGAAGCGGTGCAGTAGTGGAACCTTACCTTTCTACACAATGGTTCGTCAATATGCAGCCACTTGCTGAGCAAGCAATCAATCTTCAGAAAAATGAAGAAGAAAAAGTAACGTTTGTACCTGAACGTTTCGAGAAAACGTACTTGAGCTGGATGGAAAACGTCCACGACTGGTGTATTTCTCGTCAACTATGGTGGGGTCACCGAATTCCGGCTTGGTATCACAACACAACAGGCGAAATCTATGTGGGTCAAGAAGCACCAGCCGATGAAGAAAACTGGACACAAGACAATGACGTATTGGATACTTGGTTCTCATCTGCTCTATGGCCGTTCTCGACTATGGGCTGGCCAGATGTTGACAGTGAAACGTTCAAAAAATATTACCCGACAGATGCCCTTGTTACAGGATATGATATTATCTTCTTTTGGGTGTCCCGCATGATCTTCCAAGCACTTGAATTCACGGAAGAGCGTCCCTTCAAGGATGTCTTGATCCATGGATTAGTACGCGCGGAAGACGGGCGAAAAATGTCTAAATCTCTTGGTAACGGTGTAGATCCAATGGACGTAATCGAGCAATACGGTGCAGACGCATTGCGTTACTTCCTAGCAACCGGTTCTTCACCAGGACAAGATCTACGTTACTCTACAGAAAAAGTAGAAGCGATTTGGAACTTTGCCAATAAAATTTGGAATGCTTCCCGTTTTGCCTTAATGAATATGGACGGTATGACGTATGAAGAAATCGATTTATCAGGTAAGAAGTCTGTTGCAGATGCATGGATCTTAACTCGTCTAAATGAAACGATAGATTCGGTAACCAATTTAGCTGACCGTTATGAGTTCGGTGAAATGGGCCGCGCATTATATAACTTCATCTGGGATGATTTCTGTGACTGGTATATCGAAATGGCGAAATTGCCACTATACGGTGAAGACGAAGTAGCCAAAAAAATGACACGTTCGGTTCTTGCGCATGTTCTTGATCAGACGATGCGTTTATTGCACCCATTAATGCCTTTCATTACTGAAGAAATCTGGCAGAACCTTCCACATGAAGGTGAGTCGATCACAGTAGCGAAGTGGCCTGAAGTAGATGCTGCCATGATGGACAAGTCTCGTGCTTCGGATATGAAATTGTTGATGGATATTATCAAAGCAGTACGTAATATTCGTGCGGAAGTGAATACACCGATGAGTCGTAAAGTTGATTTGTATATTTCGGCGAAGGACGAGAAGACGGTTGCGGTACTGGAAGAGAACCGTAACTATCTTGTGCGCTTCTGTAATCCAGAAACATTGACGATTGGTGTGAAGGTGAATGCGCCAGGTAAGACGATGTCGGCAGTCGTGACGGGGGCAGAGTTGTATTTGCCGCTTGAGGGATTGATTGATATTGAGGAAGAATTGGCTCGCTTGACGAAAGAGCTTGGTAAGTGGCAAGGTGAAGTGAAGCGGGTTCAGGGCAAGTTATCAAATGAACGCTTTACTGCGAAGGCGCCTGAGTCAGTTGTTGAGGAAGAGCGTGCGAAAGAGAAGGATTATTTGGAGAAGTATGCGGCGGTTGAACGTCGTATTGCGGAACTGAAGGAGATTTAAAGGTAGTATGAAGAAGTTGAAAGCCCATTTGACAGCGCGATGCTGTAGGATGGGCTTTTGTCGTTTGGGGTTGGTGAGGATTAAGGGAAGAGAGATAGGCATTTACGCCCCCAAGCTAAAACTATATTTTAAATATAGTATTCATCCAGTCTAATGGGTATAATTGGAATCACGATATTACGAATGTTAGGAGAGTGCTCTATGGGTTTTTTTGTTCGGGAGATGTTAAGTGAGGATATTGAGAGAGTACAGGATATTGCTAGAGTGAGTTGGCATGCTACGTATGAGGAGATGATTCCGCGTGCGATTCAAGATTGCTTTTTGGATGCGGCTTATAGTACTAGTATGATGAATACCCGTCTACAAAATTCTAATCTATTTGTTGTAGAAGATGAAAATGAAGTAGTTGGATTTGCTGATTTTTCACAGGTAGATGCAGGCGACAAATCCGAACTGCGTGCTATTTATCTTTATCCTGATCGACAAGGGAAGGGATTGGGTTCGGCTCTTATACAAAAGGGGATTGAAGTTCTGGGAGAGATGAGAGAAATTGTCGTCGAAGTGGAAAAGGAAAATCTAGTTGGGCGGAAGTTTTATGAAGCGATAGGATTTGAGACGGTCAAAGAATATGATGATCACTTTGACGGCCATATGTTGAAAACGATTCAAATGAAATGGATTCTTTAAGAGTAATAGGGGGGATTTGCTTGAATAGAATACTGTTCATTGTAGTAAATATTTTTACTGGTTTATTTGTGCTGATTAATAGTGTTGTAGGCTATGGAATTAGCGGAATGGGAGAGAATTCTACTCATAATATTGCCATACTTGGTTTAATCGTAGTATGGGTAGTTGGCTTAGCTTTGCAGTTAAGCAAAAAGATTCGAGTTTTTGGATTTGTTATCACGTTTATTCCGGTACTATTTATCTTGTATATTTACTTTACAGCTATGAATATGTAATGCAGAAGCCAGGTATTGGGAGGTTCACTATGCGGAAGATCACTACTTTATTACTTTTTCTCTGCTTGTCATTTGTATTGTTTGGCTGTACCAATAGTGTTGAACAAAACCGAGGTGGGTATTTGACAGAAAAACAGATGGTAAAGTTGGACCCAAAAGCGGATTGGCTGAAATTTGAAGGCAAAGTATACAAAAGTAATATCGATTGGTCTGATATGGGGAAATTCACAAAGGGGTCGAAGCTTGGGGAAGTTTCAAGGGGGATGGCATCGCATATCCCGATTGGAGCTGAGATTTATGAATCGAAGGAACGGGGCGATGTTTTGATTGTTGACTATATGAAAGTAGAGAAACGCTATTTACTGCAACTGGGTGAGTAGTAATTGAGCGTAATAGGTACTCGAAAAAAGGTATAGCAATGGATGCTAAATAGAAAAAAGGGGGAAATCGAATGTTAATTAAACCGAAGAAATTGCAGCGTGGTGATCAAGTCGCAACAGTGAGTCCATCGTGGGGAGGAGCGGGAGAACCAGAAATCAGGTGGCGGTATGAGCAAGGCGTAAAGAGATTGGAAGATATATTCGGCTTAACTGTTGTGCCGATGCCAAATAGTTTAAAGGGAGCAGACTTTCTCTATGAAAATCCGAAAGCGCGTGCAGAAGATCTGATGACTGCATTTAAGGATCCGAATATTAAAGGGATCATTGCGAATATCGGAGGAGAGGACAGCATCCGCTTACTTCCATATATCGATTTTAGCGTAATACAAGAAAATCCGAAAATTTTTATGGGTTATTCTGACGTTACGATATCTCATTTGTTTTGTCATAAAGCGGGAATATCGTCATTCTACGGACCAGCTATATTAACCGATTTCGCTGAAAATATTGAGATGGATTCCTACACGGTTGAGATCGTGAATCGAACTCTTTTTTCTAATGAAACCATTGGTGAGATACGACCAGCTGAAAAGTGGACAAGCGAACGGTTGGAATGGATTGAGCCTAATAAGGATACGTGACGTACGATGAATCAGAATACTGGATACGAACTACTTCAAGGCTCAGGTACTGTGCAAGGACAATTGATTGGTGGATGTATCGAAGTCTTGGAATTTGCGAAGGGTACGGTGATTTGGCCTGAAGACAAGTATTGGGACAATAGTATAGTATTCTTTGAAACATCTGAAGAGAAGCCCGATCCAAATTTGATTCGCTACTGGTTGAGAAATTATGCAGCACAAGGAATCTTACAGAAAGTGAGTGGCATTATTTTCGGGAAACCGAAAGATGAGAAATACTTTGAAGAGTATAAAGAAGAAATTCTTCACGTGATGAAAGAATATGGTTTGGAGCATTTACCTATTTTATATAACTTGAACTTTGGACATACAGAACCTAAATTTATATTACCGTATGGGGCTTTGGCGGAGATAGATTGTGAACAAATGACGTTTTCCATTCTCGAAAGTGGCGTTCAGTAAAATAATAGTTAAATGAGGTGTTTTTAATTTTTACAGATCAGCAATTGCGAATGCTCATCAAAGGTGATGTTATAAGGGGAATCTATCCTTATGATAGCTATGATGAAAAAGAAATCTTGGCACATATTGATCGACTGTTCTATCGAATCAATCGCATCCACAATGTGCTCTGCGAAGCGGAATGGGATCATTTCGGCAGTGGCTATGCTTCCTTTGTGGAGTTTTTTTGTTATCGCAAAGAAGATTGTATTGTTATGGAAGAAAATAATGGAATACGTGAAATAGAGATAACAGGCATTATACTCGATATAAGTCGTCTAGCCCCAGTTGCTATAATGGGAGAAGATGTGAGGTATAGAACCATTCGTATAGAGACGACCGAAGAATTGAGCAGTGGACAAGGTTCAATACTTGATGATCCTATTTCGCTAACTGTTGGTGAGGAATTGGAAACATTAGCATTTGAATTACAGAATGCTTTAGAGGAATTTGATTACAAGCTATTAGCTACAAAAGAAATGAGTGTACCACTATCCTTTAATACAAAAATCCCGACGATTTATCGGAATGAGCGACAATATCTTGTCTTGGATGCTATCTTTTATTGGGAAGATTAACAACGTGGTTAAACGTAGATCAATAAAATAAATAGGGAGGAACTATATGAAAGTGCAAGTAGTGGACTACAATAATCAATGGCCAGAGATGTTTAAAAAAGAATCTCGAAAAATCGCCAAGGTTTTTGAAGATGAATTAGTACATATTCATCACATCGGCAGTACATCTGTAGAAGGACTACCAGCTAAACCAATAATCGATATAATGCCCGTAGTAAAGACAATCGAAAATGTTGACGCCTTGAGTACTCAGATGAATAAAATCGGTTATGAAGCGCTTGGTGAATTTGGAATGAAGGGAAGACGTTATTTTAGAAAAGGTGAACAGACTCGAACGCATCACATCCATGTATTCCAGAAGGATAATCTATACGACATTGCTCGTCATTTAGCGGTTAGAGATTATCTTCGCTTTCATCCTGAGGAAAGTAAGCGCTATGGCTCCTTGAAAATGAAACTGGCTGCCATGTTTCCGGACGACATAGAATCCTATATTGATGGAAAAGATCTGTTTGTGAAGGAATTGGAGCGAAATGCGCTTAGTTGGTATAATGCTAAGAAGTAATATGTAGAAGGGTATCTAGAAAGTAATGAGGTGTTTTGTGAGGTTATTCACGAAGTTAGGAATTATAGTATTTTCAACACTTCTAGTAACAGCATGTTTTGGAGAGAATTATGATTTCACCCCTCCAGATGTTACGCTAATGAATAATACGGAATATCCTGATACAGAAGAATTGACTGTAGTCAATATCGAGTGGGATTCGGACAAATTATATACTAAGAAAACAGATGATATTTTGTCAGTCGCAAGAGATCAGAAAACATTAGTTTACCATAAAGGGCAAGAAATGAGAGTCGTGTTTGTTACCCAGGATTTTGCTATCAGGAAGTTGAACGTCTATGTAACTAAAAATGGCATTAAGACAGAAATCAAGGTAGACGGGGAAGTTTTCAACATGCCTAATGAGAAGGGTGAATATATCATGGTTTTACATCTTCTCGCAGATAGTGGAACGGTAGAATATGTAGGGAATGTGTTAATTGAGTAGTAGAGAATCATTCCTAGTGGTGCTAGTCACCTTAAGAATTGTGAAGCTTATACTAAAAATCCATCAAACTAGTTTACATAATATTATTATCAGTAAGAGCAGAGAGGAGTTTAGTTATGCAAGTAATTATCGAAATCTTGGGTATTGTCTTACCGATTATAATAGCTGGCCTTATTGTAGTATTTGTTATTAAGAGACTGGATCGGAAAATGAAGCAAGGTACGTTGCCTAAGAAAAAAACGAAGAGCGCTCAGACGTTGTTGGATAGTTTGATACCTCTTGGAATGTTGGCTGGTTGTATACTTGGTTTGCTAATCAGTATGATGTCTCCCATTTCGTTAGGATTTGCCTTTAGTCTAGGTTCTTCATTTGGTTTATTAGGTGGGTATTTTGCCTATGAGAGTTATGGTAATCAAGAAGAAATGTAATTGTATAAGACATGATCTAGAAAAGAGGCTTTCGATATGATGAAAAAAGTAGTTTCTGCGTTAGTGGTCGTTCTCTTAATTGGATCGGTAACTTCTAGTAAATCGGCTTCATGAATAAATATAAGGATGAGTTACGTGAGGAGAAAATGAATGATTAAAACCAAGCCTACTTCTGAAACTTGTATCATAGTTCTTCATGAAATCTACGGAATCAATCCATTTATGAAAGACGTTTGTCAATCGTTGTTTGAGAAAAAATTCGATGTGATCTGTCCAAATCTGTTACCACAGGAAATACCTTATGAATATTCGCAAGAAGAGTTAGCTTATGAAAAATTTATGGAACAAGTGGGTTTCGAAAACAGCGCACATAAAGTAAAAGGACTACTAATGGATATGAAAGATCAGTACAAAAAAGTATTTATCCTTGGATTCAGCGTAGGAGCGACAATTGCTTGGTTATGCAGTGAGGATGAGTGTGTGGATGGCATTGTTGGATATTATGGGTCACGAATTAGGGATTATGAAGGGATTCATCCAGCATGCCCGACGTTGTTGTATTTTCCGAATGCCGAGAAGTCATTTGATGTAAATGAAATGCTTTTAAAATTAGAGAAGCCGAATGTAGATGTATATATGTATGAAGGGCAGCACGGTTTTAGTGATCCCTATACTTATGCATACAATGAAGAATTAGCTTATATCACCTGTAAGCAAACGATAGACTTCTTCAGAAGTAATGGATAGAGGGAAGCACTTCATAAAGAGAAGTGCTTCTTGCATTTTAGATATATTGATAATATAAACCGAACTGAGTATCGTACCATAACAAGGTGCCATGTTTTCGTTTTGGTAGGCGTGTTTGGAAACTCCACTCAGGATACTGTTTTATGATTTGAACTTGATCACCAGTAGCGAATGCGATAAAGGATATATAATGTTCTTTTGTCATCGGGTGATCGCTTGAAATAAAACGTTCATTATCCACTTCTTCAATCGTAAGCTTTTCTTCCTCGCTCGCTTTCTTCGCTTGGAGCGCTTCCAGCTTCCTTCCGCAGCAAGATATGGTAACATCTCCTGTTGCTAATACAATATTTTGGCAAGACGGGCATACAAAGTACTTTGATTTTTTCATATTTCCTCCTATAAATTCATTAGATAGTAATTCACCATCTAAAATATTTTCAATATTTACACCTAATAGCGTAGATAAACTGGATAAAAGCGTTACATCAGGACAACCATATCCGCGCTCCCATTTTGAAATGGTGCGATCCGAGATATTCATTTGATCGGCTAATTGTTTCTGTGTGAATCCTTTTTCTTTGCGCAATGTATAGATTACTTCTCCAACTTTACTTGTATCCATCGTTTTCCCTCCTGCTCTCTATATATCATAGGCGTATATCTCACGTGCATCAACAAACGTTCCGTGGAGTTTGTTACACTCATATGTACTAGCATGGTAAAATTACTAGATAATATGAATGAACAGTACTGGGAAGCGAAAGAAAGGTGGATAGGAATGAAACAACATTGTTGCGAGGATATGACGTATCATGCAGATTTCACATGTGATATACACGACGAACCGTTTGATTGTCCGGATCAATTGATTTTATTTGATGAAACAGATCAAGATTATGGATTGTTAATTCATGATGGGGGTACTTCTAGTGTCGGTATTTCTTTTTGTCCTTGGTGTGGGAATGCATTATGAACGAGCTATTAGGTTGTGGTATCTATGTAATTCTAAATAAGAAACTGAATATAGTATATGTAGGGCAGACTCGAGTGAATTTTTTAATCAGATGGCTAGAGCATCTTAAGCGCATTGAGAAATATGAACATGATCTTCATAGGCTGCTATTATATATAGATCCTGACACAAGATACATTATTGTAAAAAATATCGATCGAAGTAAAGAATTGGAGTTTTACACGTTTGAGTTGGAGGCAATCGAGTTTTATAAAGAACGCAATTGGATTGTAGTTTCCCAACCGACAAACAGAAAAAGGGCAGGCTCGGAGTATACTCCTAATATCGTCACACGGTATAAAAGGATGATATATCATATGGTGACGTTTCTGGGTACTGTAGAAATGAAAGAAAACTATACGGGTAGATTATATAGACAACTGTATAGAAAAATCGATAAGCAATTTCGAACAGACGTATATACACGTTCGAAAGGAAACAAAATACTTGATATATTAACGACGGAGGAAATGGAATATATACTCATGGATTTATATCCACGCTATGAAGCGAAAAAAGTGGCTGTAGGCAGAAGGCGCTATAAAGATTGGTTTTAAGAAGCGGCTTGCGCTATATCTACTACATAATAGTAGTAAATATATCAATTTTGGCGCTATGCATGATGTTCTTATTAACATTACATAATGAAATCTAATGGATAGGGAATTGAAAATGAAAAAACTTCAAAGGCACGCTGTTATTATTGCGATTCTAGCACTCATGTTTTTCTTGGTTTTATCACTAGTCACGAGTAATTGGAAATTTCTCTTATGGAGTATCGTACCGATCTTTTTATCGCTCATGACGGCCTTCCTAGCAAAAGCCAACGCCAGAGATTAAATGGGTTTCAACTCCCCACTTAAAAGAGACTGTCACAGTGAATCATTGAGGAATGACTTTCTGCGATAGTCTCTTTTTGTTATAACCACAATGTCTCTCCAATAAGCAACCTCTTTAATCGATGTTCATCCAACTGCAATCTGTTCCACTCAGCATTCAGCTTTTCAAGTGCTTCCGGTCCTGTATCGTCTGCTAAATGATAAGCTCCATAATGCATCGGAATCAATATTTTCCCGGCTACATTTAAAAATCCTTTCACTGCATCCTCAGGTGTGAGATGGCTCTCCTTCATAAACCATTCTGGCTCATACGCGCCGATCGGCATAAGCACCGTATCAATCGTGAATTTCTTTGTTATTTCTGAAAAACCACGGAAATATCCCGTATCCCCGACGAAATAAATCGAATGCTCGGCACTTTCCAAAATCCAGCCACCCCAATGAGAGGTATTCGTATCGGTCAATGTCCGCTTCGTCCAATGTTGCGCTGGAACGAACGAGAACTTCATGCCTTCAAACACAAATGAATCAAACCATTCCGCTTCGATGACATTTTTAATTCCTCTTATTTGGAACTTTCTCCGCAAGCCAACAGGAACAAAATATGTAGGTTTACCTTTCAGACGTCTAATCGTACCGAAGTCCAAATGATCATAATGTCCGTGTGAAATAAACACAACGTCAATCTCTGGCAATTCATCTAGTTCAATTCCTGGTTCCGTCAACCGATTCTGAAATCCCATTCGTTTTGCCCAAACTGGATCTGTAAGTATATTAAACCCGTTAATTTGAATCAAAAACGTGGAGTGCCCAATCCAAGTAATGGATGCATTGGATCGATTGGCAACGATTTTTTCTATTTCTTTATTTGGTGCTTGTTTGATTACGGTCCGTAAATCTTTCTTATTTTCATTACGTTCTTTCTGCCAACGAATCATATCTCGTACTGATTTACTCGTATCTACGTCGTCCAAATTAGTATAGCGTTTTCTTATCATCATTCATCACCTAACTGGTTTTTGACATATTCTAATAATTTCTCCGCTACTGAAAACTCATGTGTTTGATAGAGTGAACGGGCACCAACTGGATCCTCGATTTCATTCAGTAACCAGCCACCTGCAATTGGAAGTATGAAATCAATGCCAATATAGTCGCTCGAAATTGCCCGGGAAATCGTTTGTACTTGATTGGTTTCAGTGTCGTTCAACGTATATTTTTCCACTGTGCCACCTAACGTGTAATTGGATTTGAATGAATCTTTCGCTCCGGTTCGTTTTACAGCACCTAATACCTCATTGCCGAGCATAAATACGCGGACGTCCGTCGCAGCAGATTTGATGAAAGGTTGCGCGATTAGTTCATTATGACCGAACTGACTTAGAACATCTTTAGTTTGTTGTGCAGATTCACACAGAAATACTTCGCTGCCGCCATGACCTCCCCGCGTTTTCATTACAAAGTGCAAGGGGGGGAGTTGATCCACTCTAAATGTAGGAATGGTGGGAATACCGAGTAGAGTAGCAAGTTCAAATGTACGTAGTTTATCATTAGCGATTTTCTGTACACTCGCTCGATTGAACACTCGATACCCCGCTTGTTCCAATTCCAAAGCTAATGAAGGATCCCGATCGCGGAATAAAATGAAATCAAGCGGCTCAGTAGGCGAATCAGTTAGTAGCTTTAATTCAATATCTAGATTTTTTGCTTCTAGCAGCAGATCATCGATAAACGCGTGATTCCTCTTCGCTTCGACCTCATTATAGTAGACCGCGCCTTTCATTTAATCTTCTCCAAAATGAACGCGATCATTGCATCGGCTACGTTAATGCCGGTGACGTTCAAGAGGTTACGGATATGCGCTGCACCGTTCACTTCGCAAACGAGGGGCTGTTCATCCGGGCCGAATAACAAATCCACACCTGCGAATTCCGCTCCAACTGCTTTCGCCGCTTCCATAGCTAGTGTTTTCTGTGCACTAGTCAATTCCACCACTTCAGCTACGCCGCCGTTCGTAATATTCGCTCTAAAATCTGTCTCGGAGTGGCGGTACATAGCCGCAATGATTTGATCGCCTACTATATTGACACGTAAGTCACGACCTCTACTCGTCTCAATGAACTCTTGAAAAACATAATCGACGCCACGCAGTTCGTCGACTTTCTCATAGAACGCATCTATTGTTTCGATCAAATATACTTTCATACCAAATGAGCCATGACCTTCTTTAATAATCATAGGTAATCGAAGAGTTTCAAGGACATTTTCATAATATCCGCTAGTTGCAATCGTGAAATTAGGATAGACTTTCGGTGCGATGATCGTCTTCGGCATCGCGACACCATGCTTTGCTAGTTCAAGATACTGCTTTGCTTTATTATCACATGTCTCAATGACTTCAGGATCATTGAAGACCGGGATTCCCATATTTTTTAAATACTGCGCAAGCAACGTATCTTTATCGAGGAAGACGACGAAATCAGGTGCATCATTCACTTCGTTTTGCAGATCCATCTGAATTTCATAATTTTTTAAGATTGTCGTCTGTACACCAGCACGCTCTGCCGCTTCCTGTATAAGCCGTGCTTGATCAGCGAATTTATCACTCGTTAAACTACCATTATAAATAACCCAACAACTTTTCAATCCCGACGCCACCTTTGCTATACTGTATATAACTTAATTTTAGCACAGGAGGAATTTCTTTGATTCCAAAACTTGATGAATATAAAAAACAATTTGACATTATGAGTGACGATGAGATTAAACCCGGGTTATATGCGATCGAAGAGGCATTGGCGAGTGTGTTGAACCCCGAGAAAGATTTACGAATTATTCATGTGGCAGGTACGAACGGCAAAGGTTCGACGATTGCGGTCATGGAAGCTGTGTTACAAGCACATGGATTTGAAACAGGCGTATTTTCTTCACCCGCTATACTCGATGTACATGACCAGATTCGAATCAATGGAAAGCCGATTAAACAAAAAGAACTCGAATACGTGTTTGAGGAGATGGAAGCGGCAGGATTGAGTGGTATGCTGACAGACTTTGAATTGCTGACAGTGGCGGCATTTTTAGCGTTCCGTAACGCAGGACCTGATTATGTGTTGCTTGAGACGGGGATGGGTGGCAGATACGACAGCACGAATGTCGTGACGCCTTTAGTATCCGTCATTACGTCGATTGCGCTAGATCATATTGGGTTTCTAGGGGATACAATAGAGAAAATTGCTGAACATAAAGCTGGCATTATTAAGCCATACATTCCTGTCATTATAGGGGAGTTGCCGGTAGAAGCGAAAGAAGTTGTGCTGGCAGAGGCGAAAACGAATAAAAGTTTGGTGCGAGCTTATGGAGAAGAGTTCATGATGGAATCAGGGGAGACTGAGATATTCAGTGGTATGTCTACTTTTGAAATTCCTGTACGAAATATGAAAGGGCCGCATCAGGCAATGAATCATGCAGTGGCATTGGAAGCTTTATCATTGGCGGGGGTACCTTTAAAACAAGACAGTGTCGCTGATGCTATTGCGCATGTTTCACTGCCGTTTAGATTCCAGAAGATTGCCGAGAATGTCTATATAGACGGCGCGCATAATCCAGCAGCGGCTACTATGTTAGTGCGTACAATTGAAGAGCAGTTTCCAGGGGAGAAAGTGGACTGGGTTGTGGGCATGTTGAATACGAAAGATTATAAAGCGACGTTAGAGATATTGGCGCCGCTTGCGAATAGTTTTACGTTTGTTGATTTTCCGCATGAGCAGGCTGCTAAAGCGGGGGATTTGCGGGCTGTTTGTCCTATAGAAGAGGGCCAAATAATTTCATTTGAAGAAGTAGATTTGAAATGTTCGCAAAAACACATAAAAGTAGTCGTTGGCTCTCTTTACTTATTAAGTGGTTTAATGAGACAATAGGCTTAATAGAGTGAGATTTATAGACTGTTAGTTTTATAGTAAGGTATTTAGTTTTAGTAGGTGTAGTAAAATGTGATGATAAATATTATTGGGGGAGGAGTAACGTCATGAAGCGGAAGAATGAGAGAGGCTTTACATTGGTGGAAATACTAGCATCACTAACGATTCTTGGGATTGTTTTCATTAGCTTTATGACGATATTTCCTCAGATGGTGAATGTGAATGAACGGACAGAGACAAAATTGCAGACTATGAATATAGCAAGGAAAGAATTAGTGGATTTAAAGAGAAATTCAACAGTATTAAATGCAAGTACAAAAACAAAAGATAGTTTAGGTCCTGATGATTATGAAATATACAGTATTGAGCGTTCTGATTACGTTCTAGAGGTTGAATGTCATAATGTAGGGAATCAAACATGTAGTGGTGTAGGAAAAAAAGAACCTGAAAGAGTGAGAGAGCTATATAGAATAAATATTAAAATCCTGAAAGAGGAAAAAGTAATTAGTGAAACATTCGGTTATATAGAATTAGATTAGAGGAGGGGATGTCATGAAGAAGAATGAAGAGGGAATGACATTAGTTGAAGTATTAGCAACCCTAACTCTGCTTTCAATAGTGACTGGAATCCTGTGGGCGACTGTTTCAATTGCTTCTCAATTTAATGTATCTGAAACTTCAGTTTTACGATTGCAACAGGAGTCAAATTATATTATTTCTCAACTTCAGCAGACACACCGTCAATGTTATACATATAGATTGACTATTAGTTATGACGAAGTGAAAGTTACTGAATGCATGAAAGATAAGGAGGAGCCACTAGATTCCTACAATGGTGTGATTAGTAATCAGTATCATTACGGACCTAATACGGAGGAAGAATTAATTAATCCTACCAAGGCACCTTACGAACTCTCTGATTTTACTGTGTTCGATTCCATCGTTAATTCGAAAAGACAACCTAGACAAGTTGTAGTATCTACGATTTTATCACGTTATATTACTGAAGATCCAAATAAAACAAATGAAGGGAGTTAACGTGATGCGTCAATCAGAAGATGAACAAGGGTATGCGTTAATTATTGTTTTATTTGTAGTAGTTTTTATTACTATAATAACTGCTGTTTTTATGCGGGGGGCGTTAAGTAATATGACGCAGGAGAAAACCGTGGATGAAAATAACTTAGTAGTTGTATCAGCGGAATCAGGTGTTGAGTATTATACGTGGGAATTGAAAAAAATCTATGACGAAGTTGCGTTAAAAGCTGAATTTAATAGCTTAGAGCGCAAAGCAATTGAGAGAGAAGAATCGCCAATCGACTATTTGTTTATACAAAGTGAGATTGCAAAGAATTTTGAAGGTAAGTTAAATAAGCGTGCGAGTGAGCTTGAATCTGAGACAGCAAAAGCACTAAACAATGTTGATTATAGCCATAAACTGATTACGGCAGACGTGGTTAGAACCATAGAAAAAGGAGATATTATTTTCACTGTAAAAGGTACAGTGAGAGGATACTTGCCTCAAAGTGTGAAGTTACAAGAAAAGGATAAGATATTGGTGTTTGAATTGAGCTATCGATTCCCTAAAGTTGAACTTGCAGGTGGTACCGTACCTGTTGATCCGGGAGTTGTACCACCTTCTGGTGGTAGTCTTGTGATGATGCCATCATTAAAGGAACCAGTAGAACCACTCAGTCCTATGAAGATTATCGGTATACCAAAACAAGGTGTGATTTGTATATCATCTGATAATAAGATTGAAAATAAGAAGTGTGATGTTAACGGTATTAGTGAATCTAGCTACACTATAAAAAAATCTAGTATATATTTAAATAATACATTGAATTCATGGGGAACTATCTCTATAGTAAATTCATTTATGAATATAATTCAAAACTTTACAAGTAAAAATATAGTTATAGAAGATACAGAAGTGGTAGTTGGTAATGATATAACGGCTAATGGCGGTTCTACATCTCTAAATAAAACAAAAATGAAAGCTGTAAATTATACCAATACTGGACAGGATTCAATTGCAAAATTCGATGCAGTCCAAATGGCTTTATCAGGTAATTTAACCATACAAAGAGCGAATATAGAAAAATCAGTTATAAGCACAAAAAATTTAACTATTAATTCTTCCAATAACAAATTTAATAAAACGGATTTAAAAGTAACTAATAGTTACACATCTGGTGGCGTCGTTATAGAGAACTCGAATTTAGATATCGGTGGATCGCTTACTACTAATGGGGACCCTCTATTCCAAGTGAAAGAATCTAATGTTTCGATTTCCGGAGATGTTAGAACAACTAAAGGTTCTGATATAGAAAACTCAATAATAAAAATAGTTGGCAATTTTACTAATAACCATTTGACACTAAAAATAGACGAGTCAGATGTTTATGTAGGTGGAAGTGTTTCTGCTACAAATGGGACTGATTTAGAGGATGTAAATATGGTTGTTATGGGAGACTACAGCTCCTCTCAAATATTTAAGATAGATGATACTAATTTAAGAATTGGTGGAATATTAACGTTGGGTAACGGTGGTGAGATGGAAGATAGCCTGTTAATTGCAAACAGAATTACAAGTGGTAATGCATTAAAGTTAGATGATTCTGTAGTGTATGCAGATTATATAAAATTAGATATTATGAATATGGAAGAATCAAAAGTTTGTGTCAAGGATTTTAATGTTAGAAGCTTGATTATTGATGATGATAGTAATATATACTATTCCAATTCCTCTAATCATAAAAAGAAAAATATCATTAAACTTTCAACTGATGAATTTGAAAAGAAATGCGGCATAATTAGCTCAGATGTACCTAAAGATCCCGCTACTCCTCAAGAAACCGGATCTGTTAAATGGCTGCCACCTGTTTTAGAAAAAGTAACATATTGATCTTCATAAAGAAATGAATGAAAAGGTGATCACCCAAATGAAACCAAAACAATACAACATTAGTCTAGCTTTAGGCGTTCTACTACTGGTCATCTCCGCAGTATTCGCCCAACAAGCATACGCTGGCGACGGCTTCTTCTCAAACTTTAAAAAGTTCAGCAAGCACACGTACGCAGGGCCGTTTGACATATCAAAGCATAATCGTAAAGATGCTAAAGCAAAGCTGGTAAATGATTTTGCAGAGCTTGAACAGAATTTGTCAGTACAACTGATTGTACAAGACCTTCAAGTCGATGTTCCAGCAGAAGTAGTAAGTTTTGATCCAGACGCTACGCTAAACGAGGCAAAAAGTGGCGATGATAATTCATTAGTAGCGAGTGTCTCTCGTGAAGGTTTACGTACTGTCATGAAGCAGAATTTCAATTCACTGACTTTCAGTGAAGACGAAGTGGAGACGATTGCTGCGCAAATAGAAGTTCAGCTACGGAGCGGTATTATGCCACAACAAGTATATGTAGCCAACTATATTCCGGAGTTGTACGAGCAAAAACAAGTGATTGCTTCTGCTGCATATGAAGTGGATGAACTAGCAAAAGGTCTGCATTTATTGATGGAAGACTTGGATGGATTGGAGATTCAGCCGAACTCTTCGTTTTCATTCCGTGAATATTTAGAAGGTAAAGAGTCTGCTAGTGCGACAGATTTACAGATGACGATTATGGCGTCTCTTCTATATAAAGCAGCGTTGCAAACGAATTGGATCATGGATGAACGAAGTATTTCTACTGAATTGCCAGCAGGCGTTGAACCAGGATTCGAAGCGGCGATTAATCGTAAGCTCGATTTGGATTTCCTTTTCACAAATCCTAATCAAACAGTCTTCACGATCCGTACGGATTGGACAGGTTCTCAATTGGAGCTGTCGATTGAAGGTCTACCATTTGTGCATAGCTACGATACTGAAGTGGAAAAAATCACAAAGTATGATCCTAAAACGGTTATTCGTTATAGCGCCTTTGTAAATGCGGGTGTGATAGAAGTAGTGGATAAAGGTAAGAAAGGCATGGAGGTTGCGGTTAAACGTAATGTTCTGCTGAATGGTTCTTTGGAAGAAATTGAAGATGTATCGATTGATTTCTATGCACCTCAACCAGTTATCGAGCGTCATAGTTTAGAAAAAGTAGTAGAGAAAGTTCCTGATAGTAATGTGGATAGTAATTCTGGCAATACGGAAGGCAACAATTCAGGTAATGGCCCGACTGATACTCCATCTAATTCATCTAACGGAAATTCTAGTAATGGAAATGGTTCCTCGTCTTCGAATGGTGGCGGATCGGGTAGCAATGGTTCAGGGTCATCTACTGGTAGCGGATCAGGCAATATTGGCTCTTCTTCAGGACCTGGAACGAGCAGCAGTGGATCATCTGGCGCCGGATCATCGAATGGAAGTGGTTCAAGTAACTCGAACGGTTCCGGTGAAAAAGATGACGTAAACTATGATTATGACAAAGGTGGAAATCTGATTAAAGTCGACAAGAATGGTAATCCAATCGATTGATAAAGGGGGATTCAGATGGCGACAACTAGAAAACGTCTTGGAGATTTATTAATAGAGTCTGGTTTGCTGACGGATGAGCAGTTGATGAGTACATTGAAGGAAAAGTCTCGAGATGAGCGACTTGGGGATGCGTTATTGCAGCGTGGGTATATTACGGAGCAGCAGTTAATTGAAGTGTTGGAGTTCCAACTCGGAATTCCGCACGTCAATTTATTCCGTTATCCTTTTGATCCGAAGTTGTTTAACATTGTACCTAAAGGGTTAGCGCAGCAAAAAATGATTGTTCCGTTGAAAAAAGATGGAGATAAATTATTTGTCGCGATGGCGGACCCAATGGATTACAATACAATTGAAGATTTACGACTTTCCACAGGGTTTCATATAGAAGCCGCGATTGCCTCAAAAGATGATATTACACGAACGATCACTAGATATTATGATGATGCATTATTTGATGACTTGTTGTTTGAAGAACCAGAAATGACTGCAAGTCAGATGGAGCAACAAGATGATATTGTAGACAATGATTCTCCTGTTGTGCGTCTAGTGAACCAAATTATTTCTAGTGCGGTGTCTATGAAGTCCAGTGATATTCATATTGATCCTCAAGAACATCAAGTCATCATCCGTTTTAGAATTGACGGGAAGTTGCAGACGGAACGAGTTTTACCAAAGCATATGCAGTCCATGTTACTTGCACGGATTAAAATTATGGGGAATTTGAACATTACCGAATCTCGCATGCCTCAGGATGGTCGTATTAAAGTAATGATTGATTTCCGTCCAATTGATTTGCGGTTATCGACTTTGCCGACAGTCTTTGGTGAGAAAGTCGTTATGCGTATCTTGGACTTGAGCAGCTCGTTAAACGACATGACAAAGCTTGGTTTTGGGCCAACGAATCTAGAGCGTTTTCTCGAAGAAATCGAGAAGCCAAATGGTATCGTTCTGATATCTGGTCCAACGGGTTCTGGTAAGTCATCTACGTTATATGCAGCTTTGAATCGATTGAATAGCGAAGAGGTAAATATTATTACGATTGAAGATCCTGTGGAGTATCAATTGGAAGGAATTAATCAAATTCAAGTGAATTCCAATGTAGGGTTAACATTTGCGACAGGGTTACGTTCTATTTTACGGCAAGATCCTGACGTGGTAATGGTCGGGGAAATTCGGGATAAAGAGACGGTGGAAATCGCGATACGTGCTTCATTGACTGGACACTTAGTTTTAAGCACAATCCACACGAATGACTCGGTTGCCTCTATATCACGATTGCTTGATATGGGTGTGGAGCCTTTCCTGTTGACAGCTTCTTTGAATGCGATTGTAGCTCAACGATTAATTCGTCGTGTTTGTCGGGACTGCGGTACTATTCAACAGGCAACCGATCGTGAAAAAGAGATTTTTGCTAGACGTGGGAAAACGATAGAAACGATCCATCGCGGTACAGGTTGTTCTGCATGTAATATGACTGGTTATCGCGGAAGGATTGCGATACATGAAGTATTGATTATTAATGCTGAATTGCGTGACGCCATTAATGGCGGAGCAGCACCTACAGTATTCCGTGAGATTGCAGAGAGAAGTGAAACGATATTCCTGATAGACGATGGTTTGGAAAAAGTGGAGCAAGGCATTACAACTACTGAAGAAGTGTTGAGAGTAGCCTTGTTAGATTAGGAGTGTTTGCCGTGACGGAAAGAATTGATCAATTACTTACTGAAGCCTTTAAAATCAAAGCATCCGATATTCACTTAACTATAGGAGTGCCGCCAATTTTTCGAGTACATGGTGACTTGAAACGTTTTGGTGAAACCGTTATGACTGAAGAAGACACAAAAGAAATTGCCTATCAGACGATTCCTGAAAAGATGATTCCTGCTTTTAAAGAAGCTGGACAGATTGACTATTCTTATGAAATCGCTGGCATTTCACGTTTCCGTGTCAACGCATTCCAACAGCGTGGTGCGATTTCATTGGCATTTCGGACGATTCCTACAAAAATTCCTACGATCGATGATTTGAATATGCCGGGAACGTTGAAGAGTTTATCTGATACAGCACAAGGACTAATCTTAGTAACGGGGCCTACAGGTTCAGGTAAGTCCACAACACTTGCGGCGATGATTCGTTATATGAATGAAACAATGCGAAAGCATATTATTACATTGGAAGATCCGATTGAGTATATGCATGCGCACGGTTCTTCTATTATTGATCAGCGTGAAGTTGGTTTTGATACGCTGTCGTTTGCGGACGGCTTGCGTGCTGCATTGCGCCAAGACCCGGATGTGATATTAGTAGGTGAGATGCGCGACTTAGAGACAATTTCTACAGCGATCACTGCTGCAGAAACTGGCCACTTAGTCCTTGCAACTTTACATACATGGAGTGCCGCATCTACGATTGATAGAATCATAGACGTATTTCCTCATGGTCAGCAGGCGCAAATTCGTGTGCAGTTGGCTGGCGTTTTGAAAGCCGTCGTTTCCCAACGTTTATTCCAGACGATGGATAAGCAAGGAAGACGCGCAGCAACGGAGATTATGATAAATAATCCTGCTGTGTCGAACTTGATACGATCTGAGAAGATTCACCAGATTCCGAACGTCATTCAGACAAGCCGTGCGCAGGGGATGCATATGATGGATCACTCGGTAAAGAATTTAATGGATCAGAGAATCATTTCGTATGAAGCGGCATTGCCGTTTTTGCAAGGGGATGATTAAAAGTGGCTCGTTTTACATATGAAGGGCGAGATGCTAAAGCGATTCGTCGCGGTACCGTAACCGCGACGAACAAACGAGATGCAGCTATCAAACTTAAAGGGCAAGGTATTCGTGTAGTGAGTCTTGTGGAACAGAAAGAGACGGTCTTGACGAAAGACATAACAATCGGTAGTCCGGTTAAGCGAGATCAGTTGATCATGTTCTTGCGACAGTTTTCTACTCTTCTACAAGCGGGGGTTACGATTGTGGATGCGGTTAGGATTTTGTCCGCACAAGTTGAGCAGGCTTCGTTTCGGAAGATCTTGACTTCGATTCAGGAAGATTTACGTACAGGAACACCGTTATCCATAGCTTTTGGCAAACATCCTAAAGTTTTCGAACCATTAATTTTGAATATGGTAGCGGCTGGAGAAGTTTCAGGAACAGTGGATGAATCTCTGGATCAATTAGCGGAGCATTTCGAGAAAGCGTATCGCACGAGACAAAAAGTTACGTCTGCGATGGCATATCCAGTAGTCGTTGGGATTATAGCTGTTGCAGTAGTTATTTTTCTATTATGGTTTGTTGTGCCAATGTTTGTCGACATGTTTGATAGTGTTGGCGGACAATTACCGTGGCTAACTCGCGCTGTTATGGCGGCTAGTGGATGGATTGAAAACTACTGGTACTTGTTAATTCTAATTGTTTCAGCGATTGCCGTAGGTTATATCTTAGTCCGTAATAATCCAAAAGGGAAATATATTCTTGATACCATATTGTTGAAATTACCTATATTCGGTAGCATTGCGCAAAAATCTTCACTTGCAATGATGACTCGTACATTAAGTTCTATGTTCTCAAGCTCTGTGCCAATTTTACAGGCATTAACAATGACGGAAAGAGTCGTGGGGAATGAAGTTATTTCAAAAGTAATTGGTGAGTCTAGAGTATCAATGGAACGCGGTGGATCGCTAACTGAACCTATGTTAAACCACTGGGCATTTCCACCGTTAATACCTCATATGATCGCAATAGGGGAAGAGACTGGTTCTTTAGACTCCATGTTAGGAAAAGTTGCTGATTTTTATGAGAAAGAAGTAGAAGCAGCAACAGACCGCTTAAAAGCTTTAATAGAGCCTTTAATGATTGTTTTCCTCGCAGCCATAGTCGGGACTATAGTTTTGGCAATCATGTTGCCGATGTTTAGTATGTTTGAACAGATAGATAGTTTGTAACAGAAATAACAAATGTTATCTATAATTTTTATTTAATTCAATAAAACTAGTGTTATTTTCCTAATACCTCTGATATACTAGATTTATAGAGTAAGAAAAAACAAGAGGAGGAAATTATATGAAAAAGTTTATGCAGAAGAAATTAAATCAAAAAGGTTTGACGCTTGTCGAGTTACTAGCAGTTATCGTTATTTTGGGGATTATTGCTGCGATTGCGGTGCCAGCTATTGGGAACATTATTACGAATTCGAAGGTAAGTGCTTTGAAGGCTGATGGGCAAAATGCTTTATCTGCTGCTAATATTTATTTTGCTGAAACGACTACTGCTACAGCTAACACAGTTACAACAACTGTATTAAAAGATGAAGGTTACTTAGAGGATGCAGGGGGCTTTAAAGATTCTGATGCAACTATAACTAAAGGGACTGGAGAAGTTACAACTACAACTATAAATGGTACTTCTACAAACGGTAATGTATCTGTGAAATTCGAGGAAGCTTCAGCTGCAGATATTAATGCAGCTAATAATAAAACTGGTGGCACCAATGTTGTCGTCAGTCGCTAATATGTAAATATATAGTAAGCCGAAACTATTATTAGACTCTGCAGAGATTATTCTCTTCAGAGTCTTTTTTGAAATATAGGCATTCGTATGTGTAAAAATCCAATTGAAGTATATATACAATTAATTAAGTTGTGAAAGAAGTGCTAATGTATTAAAACAATTTTCAGTAATTATGTGATGATACTCGTAGAAATACTTGAAGTGATATTGGCTTTTGGTATTATTGCAGCAATCGCTATTCTCTCCATTTCCGACATTACGGAAAACGCTAGTGTTAAATGTAAGAGAACTAATGCTGTGTTATTAATTAACATTCAAACATACTTTTTATGGAAAATATCTTGATTTATCTACAAATCCTGTTGGAATGACAATGTTAATAAATCGTAGTTAACTTCAAGATATGAATTTAGGTAATGACATATTTGGGCTTGTCGAAGCGAAATTATCCTCGATCTGTAGTAAAGAGATTACGATGAAAAATTAAGTAGAACCTTCGTAAAGCAATATTCGATATAATTAAGTACAGTAGAAAATCTACAAAAGTATGAATGGAAGGATGTGGTGATTTACCCGCGGTATCAGGTAATTCACTACAGTGCCTTATATTTCGTCAGCTTTCCCTACCAATCTTTCTTTCTCCCACCACATTTGCTATACTTACCATAACTAGTTCACTAGGAAAAAATCACCAAACACCATGAGTTTCTCGTCTGGAAGGAGTTCGTTCATGTCTATTTTAGCTAATTTAAAACGCCCGCTTTCCAAACTTTCTATTCCAACATTCAGCCGTAAAAAGCGTGTTTATTCGTTAACTTTGGACGATGATGCGATTCGGTACGTACGAATAAAGTCCTTGGATCCAATCGTACTAGATATAGCAAAAGAGATGCTGCTACCGGAACACGTTATCCAAGAAGGCCGAATAGCTGAAGAAGACATGCTACGGGACGTCTTGACGGAGGTTGTAAAAGATTGGAATCTTGCGAAGCGTGACGTGGCGTTTCTGGCGCCTGATACATATGTCATTATCCGACGTGTTGCATATCCAGATACGGTGGGGGATGAAGAGCTGAAAAGCCATTTCTTTATCGAGATTGGTTCGACGATTTATTTGCCGTTTGATGATCCGGTATTTGATGTCGTTCCTTATACAGCGAATAACGTGCAGAATGAAGCGATTTTGATTGCGTCGAAAGAAAGTATTATCCAGACGTATGAGGAAGTGCTGAAGTCAGTAAAGCTGGAGCCGGTTGTGGCGGATATCGCACCGCTCTCCCTGTATCGTCTGGCACATCATGTGCATCAATTTGAGGGGACTGAACATATTCTCCTGGCTGATTTGCGTGGGCGTAGTTTGACGGTGTCTATTTTCTATTCCCATTATCCTTTGTTCATTCGCTCGATGGAGCTTGAGTTGCCCCTTAGTATGTCGACAGGCGAAGAGTTGGAGCAACGGGTTGAGCCACTTACGATTGTCATGGAGCTCGAGAAGCTTGCAAACTTCTATCGCTTTAATTTGGCGGAAAATGATTCGACTATTACTCATCTAGTGTGGAATGGAACCTATTTACAACAAGAGGAATTATTGCAGATGGTACGAGAACGTTTAGCGATCGAAGCACTTCCCTTAGTGAAGGAGCCGATTAGTTGTGTGGACGGAACTGCTATTACTGCGGATTTCCACCGAGTTATTGGTCTCGCGCTGAAGGAAGAGGTGTAATACGCGTATGTTAGTCGATATAAATCTACTGCCGGAGAAGATCCGGGAGAAGACCACTTTTCTATGGATAGCGATTGCCATTCTTTTAGTCGCTTTCATTAGTTGGGGTGTGCTTTATTTCTTCGCTCAAAAATATGATGATGAAGCTCAAAATTTACAACAATCTACATTTGAAATACAGAAACAACAAGAAGGTATTACGTCCCAAATGCGTTTGTCCGCATTTGGTCAAGAAAAAGAACAGTTAGCTGCCACGGTGGAGTTTCTGAAGGGGCATCAATATAAAACGCAACCTCTTATAGAAGATCTTTCTAAAGCATTACCTGATCGAGGGTTTTTCCAAGAGCTAACGTTCACTGCACCAAACGAAGTGACTTTGAAAGTACAATTTGATGATTTGATGGAGCCTGCGCTCTATTTAACTCGAATGAAAGCTTCTTCGTTAGTAATTGATGCGACGTTTGAAGGAATTGAGACGGGAAAATTAGATATTAAAGAACGCGAGAATGTCATGCCTAGATATTTCGCTACCTATTTCATTCAGTTTGTGGATGACCGTGCGCTACCAGGTACAGATGCAGATGTAGACCCAAATGCGATTGAAGCGCCGCAAGAGGAAGCCTCACCTGCTGAAGAACAACCGCAGCAACTTGCACCTGAAGAACCGCAACCTCCTGTAGATGCGAATACGGAAGGAGGCGATACAGTTGAGTAAGTATCTATCTAAACGTCAGATGGAAATCGGTTTGGTCGTATTGGCCTCGATTTTCCTTATTGCACTTGTCTACTACACGGTAACGAACGTCTACTTGCCAGCGAAAGAAACAAAGGATCAGACAGCGGCTCAGTTTGCTTCAGAACGTGATGTGTTGTTTTCATTACAAAAACAATTGGCGAATAAAGATCCGAATGAAACGGTAACGTCTGCGCCACTTCAAAAAGTCGTGCCTGTTATTCCGTTAGAAGATGCATTGTTGATTCGTCTAGAGAAGGCGGAAGTAAAGTCTAATAGTCGTATAGAGGGAATTAATTTTTCTAAAGAAGTATTCGATATAGAATTATTGCCTGAAAACGTACAAAATCTTGAAACGGTGTTGATGGAAGTAACACTCGCTGCAGATACGTATAAGCAAGTGGATACGTTCATTTACGAGATTGAAGAAATGATTCGGATCATGAATGTAGAGACAATCCAATTTGAAGCGACTGCCGAAAAAACGGAAGAGGAATCCGATGTGGATGAAATGAAAGTCGTCATTTCGTTTAACGCGTACTTCCGTCCGGATCTTGTCAATTTGCAAAATGAGGCGCCTAAAGTAGATGCGCCGCCACCAGCGTCTAAATTCGATCCAACGACAATCAATAAAATGATAGGTACCGAGAAAGCGGAGTAAGGAGGTAATCCATGGAATGGCTTTATAGTATATTTTTCTTCCTTTATGGTATTACGTTCGGCTCGTTCTTTAACGTCGTCGGCATGCGTGTGCCCTTAAAGGAATCCATCGTGTCGCCTCCTTCTCACTGTACGACGTGTGATCGAAATTTGACGGCGGTTGATCTGGTGCCAGTTTTCTCATATGTGTTCTTGCGCGGCAAGTGCCGAGGGTGTAAAGAGAAAATCAGTGCTCTTTATCCCGCGATGGAGTTGATCACGGGTGGGTTGTTCGTTTATGCGTACTTGCACTTCGGATTTCAGTGGGAGCTCGTTGTAGCGTTATTGTTTATTTCGATGTTGGTTATTTTAACAGTATCTGATCTAAAGTATATGTTGATTCCGAATAAAATTTTGTTGCCGTTTGGTATCGCAATTTTCATTTTGCGCTTCGTTAGTCCGCTGACGCCATGGTGGGATGGTTTGCTTGGAGCGGCAGTTGGGTTTGGTTTGTTGCTGTTGATTGCAGTCGTGTCGAACGGCGGTATGGGCGGTGGCGATATTAAGTTGTTCTTCGTTATCGGTTTAGTGCTCGGGACTATGCAGACGTTAGTGACACTGTTTCTCGCTTCATTAATTGGCGCGATTGTCGGACTGATCTTCTTAAAAAGGACGAAGCAAGGACGTAAGACGCCTGTGCCATTTGGTCCTTCGATTGCGGTCGCTGCACTCATTGCCTATTTCTACGGTGCGCAGCTTGTCAGTTGGTATACAGGTTTGTTGAACTAAATCGGTAAATGTTTATGGACGAGACGACAACAGTCTCGTCTTTTTTTACGTTCATTTTGGTAAGGTGGAAGAAAACTAGTGGAGTGATGGAATGAATTTCCGCAGGACGTATTCAAAGAACATTGTGATTCGGGCGTTAGTGCAAGGAGTGGCGATCGGCTTGGTCGCGGTGCTAGTGATCGGGCTAACGATATCGACTACTGGAGGGAAAGAAGATAAGGCGAAAGAGACGGTGGCGACAACCGGGCCGAAGACAGAGGAGAAGGGAGGGGCGGTTGAAGGTGGAGATACGATGTTCGTCAAGCAACATGGCGTGTTTTCTAGTCAGGAAGCAGCGACGGATTTCGTGGCAGAGAATCCGGGTCTCGCAAGTACGGCTGTCGTGCCAGCAGGCGGACAGTTCTACGTTTGGGGGGCCGTATGGCTAAAAGAGAGCGATGTTGTTTTGAATGAAGGTGAAGATGCGTTCAAGAAGAGAATTACGGTCGTACCGGGCACTTGCAAGTCTGCAGATGCCAATGAAGTGAAAAAAGCATTGCTCGCTGAAGATTTATCAAAAATTGAATTGTCCAAGGATGGCAAAGATGCGAAGAAAGGCGGAGACTTTACGAAGAAAGTGACTGCCATCACTGCGTTTACAAAGGATTCCTCTGTCGCGAGATTGCATCTGTTGGCACACTATTCGAACCAAGACCCATGCTTCAAAATTCAATTTTGACCCAAAATACGGGGGGGGAATTGAATTTCGCCCTTTTTTCAAATCGTGTAGAATAGCGTACACTATGAAAAAGGAGGTTGTTCCAATGAAATTTATCAGTCTAAAACCTATCGTCCTCGCATCTTCTTCGCCGAGACGTAAAGAACTATTGCAGCTTGCAGGAATTGATTTCACGGTGAGACCTAGTGATGTAGATGAAGATATGCCATTTACACCGGAAGAGCCATATGAGTATGCGGTTCGATTATCGGAGCGAAAGGCGCTTGCGGTAATTGAATCAGAACAGGAAATCATCATTGCAGCAGATACGATTGTTGTGAAAGACGGCAGAGTATTCCCGAAGCCGGAAGATGACGCGCAAGCCATTGATTTTTTGATGGAGCTGTCTGGTGAATTGCATGAAGTGATTACAGGTGTGACGATCCTAGCGAACGGTAAAACGATTCAGTTTGCTGGTTTGTCTCAAGTGAAGTTTAGGCAACTCGATGAAGAGCTTGTTCGTGCCTATGTAAAATCAGGAGATACTTCAGATAAAGCAGGGGCGTACGGCATTCAAACGCAAGGAATGTTGTTTGTAGAAAATATGGTAGGTGATTATCAAAACATCGTAGGGTTGCCGATCAGTGATCTAGTCAACCGCATGCGTCAAGAAGGGTTGCTGATTGTAGAAGGCGGTGGAGCGTAATGCCTCTTGATCTGGCACCGCAGATGATGATCCGCGATGTGCATATCGCCGACAGGCCCCGTGAGCGTTTGATACGGGAAGGGGCGAGCAGTTTATCTAATCAGGAGTTGATGGCGATCCTGTTGCGCTCTGGCTCCCGCTCAGAGTCTGTTCTCGTACTCGCCAACCGTGTCTTGTCGACGATCGACCGTTTACAAGATTTGAAAGAGCTGACGGTAGACGAGATGACGAAGATTAAAGGGATTGGTGAGGCGAAGGCGGTGCAGTTATTAGCCGCAGCAGAACTCGGCAAGCGATTGTATCGGACGGCACCACATGAACGGTATAAGATCCGTTCACCTGAAGATGCCGCGAATTATTTGATGACGGATATGTCGTCGTTAAACCAAGAACATTTTGTAGTGTTATTTTTGAATGTGAAAAATGAAGTGTTACATAAGCAGACAATTTTCATTGGCAGTTTGAATTCATCTATCGTCCATCCGCGTGAAGTGTTCCGTGAAGCGTTTAAACGCTCGGCTGCATCGATGATTATTTCGCATAATCATCCGAGTGGTGATACTACACCTTCAAGAGAAGATATCGAGGTGACGAAACGACTTATGGAAGCGGGTCAGATCATGGGTGTGGATGTACTGGATCATATCATCATCGGTGATCAGAAATTTATCAGTTTAAAAGACAAAGGCTACATCTAAAAGCATGGATTTTGTCGCGAAAAAGTGGAGAGACTGGGAAATCAGTCTCTTTTTCGATGTTTTTTGCAAACTAGCCGGGTGACACTGTAAATTAAGTTACCTTTCCGTTATAATGTGGTGTATGCTTTTAAGAACACCGATGAAGGTTTTATAGAAAGGGAGAATTGACTTGTTTGGTTTCAGATCAAGAAACGTAGGAATTGACTTGGGGACAGCCAATACTCTAGTTTTCATTAAAGATAAAGGTATTGTGCTTAGGGAGCCTTCTGTCGTAGCGAAAAATACGACGACTGGTGAAATCGTTGCGGTAGGTAGTGAAGCCCATGCAATGATTGGACGTACACCGAGTTCCGTCGTGGCCATTCGCCCCATGCGAGAAGGAGTTATTGCAGATTTTGAAACAACAACTGCCATGATTCGTCATTATTTAAAAGAAGCGCTAAAATCAGCAGGAACTTCATGGACGAAGCCGACTGTTATGGTTTGTGTGCCATATGGTATTACATCTGTTGAGCAACGCGCAGTACTCGATGCTGCACGTCAAGCGGGTGCGAAAGAAGCGTATACGATTGAAGAACCTTTTGCGGCTGCTATCGGTGCGGATTTGCCAGTATGGGAACCAACCGGCAGTATGGTCGTCGATATAGGTGGAGGTACGACGGAAGTGGCAATTATTTCTCTAGGCGGCATCGTGACGAGTACTTCGATCCGTGTAGGTGGAGATTCCATGGATTCGGCTATCATAACGTATATCCGTAAAGAATATAAATTGATGATAGGTGAACGTACTGCTGAAAACATCAAAATGCAAATTGGTTCGGCGTTCGATTTGGAGAAAACGGAAAAGATGGATATCCACGGTCGGGACTTATTGACAGGTCTGCCGAAAACGATGGAGATTAATTCACAAGAAATCACGAAAGCATTGCGTGAGCCGATGGATTTGATTATTGAAGGTATGAGAAAGACGCTTGAGCAGACACCACCTGAATTGGCGTCAGACGTCATGGAGCGTGGAATTGTCTTAACGGGTGGTGGTTCATTACTTCGTAACCTCGATAAAGCTATTTCTGAAGAAACAAAAATGCCTGCATACGTAGCAGGAGACACGCTTGACTGTGTAGCAATTGGAACGGGTAAGGCTTTGGATAATTTAGAACTCATTAAGAAAATTCAATCATAATATTAATTGGAGGAGATGTAGGCAATGCCGCGTTTTTTTTCCAATAAACGATTAATCATTTTATTAGTAGGAGTAATCGTCCTTGTGGCATTAATTGCATTTTCACTTCGCGACCGAAATCATGCAAATGTTCCGGAACAAGCAGTGAAGGATGTCGTAGGTTTCGGGCAGTCGCTCGTTACGAAACCAGCCCACTTTGTGACGGGACTTATTGAAAATATTGATACGATGCTTAATACATACGAAGAAAACAAACGATTAAAAGAGCGTCTGGAAACGTATGCCGCCATGCAAGCGGAGTTAGTGGATGTCAAAGCGAATAATGTGAAGCTACGGGGAATCATTGGTAAGCAAGAGGATCTGCGCGCATTTGAGCCGATTCAGTCCACGGTGATCTCCCGTAATCCCGATCAATGGGAAGAGAAGATCATCATCGACAAAGGAACAACAGCTGGAGTGGACGTCAATATGGCGGTCATGACAGCGCAAGGCTTGATAGGGAAAGTCATTTTGTCGACTCCATTCACGTCCACAGTCGAATTGATTTCGACGGAAAATAGCGATTTCCGTGTGGCGGCGATGGTAGTTGGCGAAGAGGAAATGTTTGGCTTGATCGAAGGATACGACCGAACTTCTGGTCAGTTGATCATGAAGCGGCTAGATTCAAGTTTCAATGTAAAAAAAGGAATGCAAGTCATATCTTCAGGTCTCGGAGGAATCTTCCCGAAAGGTATTTTAATAGGGGAAGTAACTGAAGTTTCCACGGATGACTATGGCCTGACCAAACTAGCGTATATAAAACCAGCAGCTACTTTTTCACAACTAGATCATGTGATGATCGCGAAGCGTACGATGACAGTGGTTGATGGGACCGACGGAGGCAACTCCGCAGATACACAAGGGGACGGTGAGTCATGATCCGATTCATCATTCCTTTAATTGTTGTCCTGTTATTTTTCCTGGAACCTATTTTCAGTCTGTTTTCACCAATTGAAATAAACGGTGATTTATATATCATGGTGCCCAGGTTCCTAATTGTCTATTTAATTTTCATTGCGACGTATTATAATAGTAAGCGAGCGATTATTTACGGATTTGTCCTCGGACTGTTGTATGATATGTATCATATTGATATTATTGGATTATACACATTCATGTATCCGCTGATTTGTTATGTTGCCGCGTTGGTAATTCGACAAATTGAGCGTCATATCGTGACGGTTATGGTATTATCAGTAGTAATGATTGTGTTACTGGAATTGTTGTCGTACTTTTTTGCTAGTGTGATTGCGTTAACGTCTATTGACTTCGGCGAATTCTTCACGAGTCGACTCGTTCCGACAATGATTGCTAATTCATTATTTATCGTGATGTTCGGCTATATGTTCAAACAGATTACAGAGAAAAGATTTTTTCAAAAACAAGCAGGTTTTTAAGTATTGTGAGGTGATGTAGGTGACGAAATCACAGTTGATAACGATAAAAGGAACAAAAGACGGCTTAGTTTTACGATTGGATGACCATTGCGCATTTTCCGATTTACTAAGTGAGTTGAAAGAAAAAGTGCAGAGCAGCGTACTTGAAGGTGTGTCTGAAGTACAGTTGCATCTGGGGCATCGTTATTGTGACGAGAAAGACATGAACAAGATTCAATCGGTCATTCATACTTCCCCTCATTTACGAGTTTCGAAGGTACATAGTGACGTCATTTCGTTAAAAGAGTGTGAGAGAAAGTTGATCGAGAAGCAGTCCGAAACCTATATAGGAATCGTTCGATCGGGTCAGGTCGTAAAGGCTGATGGCGATTTGGTCATTATCGGTGATGTCAATCAGAGTGCGCAAGTCATCGCAGGCGGTAGTATTTATGTACTAGGTCGTGTCAAAGGCATCGCACATGCGGGAGCACAAGGCAATAAAGATGCAGTCATTGCTGCATCTTGGTTGGAAGCGACGCATCTGAAAATTGCAGATAAGATCGAGATCATGACCGACGAATTGACGGTTCTTTCTGAGCAACCTGAAATGGAATGTGCGTATCTTCAAAAGAATGGGCAGATTGCGATAGACCGTCTTCAGGAACTCCGATATTTACGTCCGGACCTTGCTACATTTAAGGGAGGTATATAATTTGGGAGAAGCAATTGTTATTACTTCTGGTAAAGGTGGCGTTGGTAAAACAACAACGTCAGCCAATCTAGGCACCGCTCTTGCGTTACAAGGGAAAAAAGTGTGTTTAATCGATACAGATATCGGTCTACGTAACTTGGACGTTATTCTTGGCTTAGAAAACCGGATCATTTATGATTTGGTCGATGTGGTGGAAGAGCGTTGTAAAGTACACCAGGCTCTTGTGAAGGACAAGCGTTTCGAGGATCGATTGTTCTTGCTGCCAGCAGCACAGACGACTGATAAGAGTGCCGTGAATCCGGAACAGATGAAGAAACTCGTTTTAGAATTAAAACAAGATTATGATTATGTTTTGATTGACTGCCCAGCAGGAATCGAGCAAGGATTTAAAAACGCAATTTCTGGTGCGGATCGCGCAATTGTCGTGACGACTCCAGAAATTTCCGCTGTGCGTGACGCAGACCGTATTATCGGACTGCTTGAAGCGGAAGAAGGATTGGAGCCGCCAAAATTAATCATCAACCGCATAAGAAGCGGTATGATGGAAAGCGGTGAAACATTAGATGTCAATGAAATCACGACGCATTTGTCGATTGATTTATTAGGTATCGTAATGGATGATCAAAACGTTATTTCTGCTTCCAATAAAGGCGAACCTGTCGTGATGGACCCGACAAACCCTGCTGCAATTGGTTATCGTAATATTGCACGACGAATCTTAGGTGAGTCTGTGCCATTGATGACGATGGAGAAAAGCAAAGCGGGATTCTTCGGCAAAATCAAGAACATGTTCGGCAAATAATACAATCTCAAAACTCAGTGCCTTTTATGGTACTGAGTTTTTTTCATTCGTCATTTAATTCTCCGTCTTTTCATACACTGCAGGTAAGGGAGGGGACGTGATGAAGTGGAAAACAAAATGGATCATCGCTATTGTGCTGATGGTGTCTGTTGTAGGTTTATCAAAACTTGAAGAACGCCAGCTAGTTAATATACCGATAACGCAATATGTGACGACTGGAAAAGACTTTGTCGTGATGAAGAAGTGGGTTTCTTCTTGGATGGCAGATGATGAAGTCATCACGGTATCGGGGGATTCCGTATTTAATCCATTTGAGACGTACGAATCGTTCCAACCTTATCAGGACGGCGCCATTATCTCGTATACTCAACCGATGTCGATTACGTCGCAAGGAAGTGGGCTAGTGGTCTTCACGGGCTACACGAGGCAGTCAGGGAAGACGGTGACCGTTCAGTACGATAACGGCGACGAAGTGACGTATGGATTCGTAGGGTCGTTCTCAACGCTTCCGTATACCGCTGTGAAGCTTGGGGATGAGATTGCGGTGATGGACGAGGAAGCGGTGTACATCCGCGTGAAACGTAATGGGATACCGCTGGAGCCTACTGTGTTGGCAACGTATATGTCAGGCGGTCAGCAATGAAGTATCGTATTCATCCGGTATTGTTACCGATCTTTTTATTTTTCATGATTGTCGGTGGTGTGTCATTGTACGCGATGCTCTTATTCTCATTACTTTTTCATGAACTAGGACACGTATTGGCCGCGCGACACGTCGGAATGAAAATTAGAAGTTGTACTATCTTACCGTATGGAGGGGAATTGCAATTTGTTAATCGGCAGCTGGCTAGTAAACAGCAACGGCTGATCGTGGCGCTCGGTGGACCTGTCGCGACAGCCGTTTTGTTAGTGCTTGGCATGTGTTTGACATTCCCGGGTGATGCGCAGTTTATAAAGATTCAACTGATCTTGTTAAGTGTGAATTTATTACCGATTCTACCGCTTGACGGTGGACAAGTCGTGTCTGTTTTGCTGGAGACGGAGGCAACGAAATACACTACGCGCTCGAACTTTTTATTGTACTCTATCATCGTGTCAGCATCGCTTTGTGCATATTTAATTGTGTACTTACCGGACAGTTTACCTCTCGTCATTATTACATCATTTCTAGCAGTGCAAAACATTATTTCCTATCGTTTTAGAAGGTACGAGCGGGTATTTGAACAGCTCACTAAAAAAGAAACTTCCTTCTTTTAAAAGATTATAGGAATAATGCTTGACCTGCTCTTTTCTATGTGATAATATTTTACTGTTATTGATTGTAGCACCCGTGCTACAACCGCACTAAACAGGTTCAAGTATTCGTAGGTTGAATCACCTGTCAAGGCGAGTCTGTATAATTAGAGGAGGTGCAAGTATGTACGCAATTATTGAAACTGGTGGAAAACAAATCAAAGTTGAAGCAGGCCAAGAGATCTTCATTGAGAAGATTGCTGGTGAAGCTGATGAAGTGGTGACTTTTGACAAGGTGCTAATGGTGGGCGGAGATGACGTTAAAGTCGGTGCTCCATTCGTAGAAGGCGCAACTGTAACAGGTAAGGTTGTCAAGCAAGGCCGCGCAAAGAAAATTGTTGTTTTCAAATATAAGGCGAAGAAAAACTATCGCAAAAAACAAGGACACCGTCAGCCATACACGAAAATCGTTATTGACGGAATCAATCTGTAATCCGGCATGATACATGTCAGAATTAAAAAAGAGCCTTCTGGGCGCATCTCAGTTTTTGAGATGGATGGTCATGCAAACTTTGCAGAACACGGACAAGATCTAGTTTGTGCTGGTGCTTCTGCCGTATCATTTGGTGCGGTGAATGCTATTATGCTATTGACTTCGATTGAGCCTGATGTTGATCAAGGTGCGGACGGTGGTTACTTACGTGTGGCGTTTCCGGTAACGGAACAAGATGCGCAAGTTCAGCTACTCCTGCAAGCAATGATTATTTCTTTACAAACGATTGAATTAGACTATGCAGATTATATAAAATTATCCTTTGAAAAGTAGGAGGTGGCAGCTATGTTACGTTTAGATCTTCAGTTTTTCGCATCGAAAAAAGGTGTAGGTTCTACTAAGAACGGTCGTGATTCACATTCGAAACGTCTTGGTGCTAAGCGCGCAGATGGACAAATCGTTTCCGGTGGATCAATCCTTTATCGCCAGCGTGGAACTAAAATTCACCCAGGTGAAAACGTTGGACGCGGTGGAGATGATACTCTATTCGCAAAAATCGATGGCGTCGTTCGTTTCGAACGTCTTGGCCGCGACAAAAAGAAAGTCAGTGTCTACCCAGCAGCAACGCAAGAAGCTTAATTGGATAGCGTGACGATGTGAAAAGGACTGCACTTGTTGCAGTCCTTTTTCTTATGTCAATATTGTCGTGTTATGAGCGGATGTTAGAGAAGTATGAGCGCTTAGGTTGGTTGATAGAGCGGATAGCGAGTGTGTATGATCGCTTGTACGTTTCTATGAGCGGATACAAGAATTATTGAGCGCTTACCGGGAAATAATGAGCGCTTGACTAATTTAATTGTTGATTGGCCATATATTTCACGTAAATTGTCACTCGATGAAGATTATTTTAGTGATTTGCGCGTGAAAATGCTATACTAAGAAGTACGAAAACAGCTGGTGGTGAAAAAATGGGGAAGAATGAGCTAAATGTGTCGCAGGCAGTGAGATTTAGTCGACACGATCACATGAATGATCTGCAATTAATCCTCATGAATATTGATATGGGGAAATATACAGAAGCACGTAACTGCATTCTCGAGAAAACGGGGGACATGCAGCGAGAGGCATTGCTGCAGAGATTGGATATGCCTCTTACTGAGGAATGGATTACGACACTTGGGTGGCGATATCCAGTTCTGAAGGTGCAACTGTATTGTGATATTACAGAAAAAATTAATTCAAGTGAAATTGATCAAGCGTTGGTCGATTACTTGGAACAAGTCGTGCTGGCTGTGGAAGCCAAAATCCAGCGCTATGCAGATTGTCCCGTGACGATTGAAGTCACGACAGAAACTGCTTCTTGGAGTATGCAATTGACATTTACTGAGCTGTACGCGAAGCAACTAGACATCCCAGAATACTCATCTCAGCTTACGGTCGAAGTCCTCGGTGAACCGAATCAATGGACGTTTACCATCAGTGGACAATTAGGAGGATAATAAATTATGTTTGTGGATCACGTTAAAGTATTTGTAAAAGGTGGCGACGGTGGCGATGGTATGGTTTCGTTCCGTCGTGAAAAATATATAGCCAATGGTGGACCATCCGGTGGTGATGGTGGGAAAGGCGCAGACGTCATCTTTATCGTGGATGAAGGATTGCGTACGTTAATGGATTTCCGTTATCAGCGTCATTTTAAAGCAGATCGTGGAGAACATGGTCAAAGTAAAAATATGCATGGTCGTAGCGGTAAGCATATGGTCGTTAAAGTTCCGCCTGGCACAGTCGTCAAAGATGCGGAAACCGATACGATTATCGCGGATTTGGTTGAACATGGCCAACAAGCAGTCATCGCGCGTGGTGGGCGTGGAGGACGTGGTAACAGCCGTTTCGTTACGCCACAGAACACGGCACCAGAGCTTTCTGAAAAAGGAGAGCCAGGTGTTAGTAAGGATATCGTGCTTGAATTGAAAGTTCTCGCTGACGTCGGTCTTGTTGGATTCCCGAGTGTTGGGAAATCAACGTTGCTTTCAGTCGTTTCTTCAGCGAAGCCGAAAATTGCGGATTATCACTTTACTACACTAGTACCGAACCTTGGAATGATCGAAACGGATGATCACCGTACATTTGTTATGGCAGATTTACCTGGATTGATTGAAGGTGCGCATGAAGGAATCGGACTAGGACATCAGTTCTTGCGTCACATCGAACGTACACGTGTTATCGTGCACGTCATCGATATGTCTGGACTTGAAGGCCGTGAGCCGTTCGACGACTATCAGACGATCAATAAAGAACTTGAGCAGTACAATATGCGATTGACTGAACGTCCACAGATCATTGTGGCGAATAAAATGGATATGCCGGATGCACAAGACAATCTGGAGATATTTAAAGAGGCGCTTGGTGATGAAGAGATTCAAGTGTTCCCGATTTCAGCATTGACGAGAACTGGTTTGGATCCATTGCTGTACGCAATTTTAGATCTGCTTGAAACCACACCGGAATTCCCGATGTTGACTGATGCAGATGAAGAAGATGCGAGCAACTCCGTATTGTATAAACACGAATCAACTGGACCTGATTTCGTTATTTCACGTGACGATGATGGAGCGTTTATGTTGACCGGTTATACGTTGGAGCGTTTGTTCCAAATGACCGATTTCAACTTCGATCAATCAGTCCGCAAGTTCTCACGTCAAATGCGTGGTATGGGAATCGACGAAGCATTGCGTGAACGCGGTGCGAAAAACGGCGATATCGTTCGTATCATGAGCTACGAATTCGAGTTCTTGGAATAAGGAATGGCTCGTTTTGGGGGGAGCAAAATGGAACAAATCGGGGAAGGTCAGTTTTATTTAGTGCGTGAAGATGTATTGACTGAGTCGATGCAGAAAATGTTGGAAGCTAAACGAATGATGGCAAGGGGCGAAGTGACGACGATCCAAGAAGCAACCAAACGGGTCGGTCTGTCACGCAGTGCCTTCTATAAATATCGTGATGCCGTGTTCCCGTTCGAATCGATCGCACGGGACCGGATCTTGACGATTTTTATTCAACTGGAAGATTTAAAAGGTTCCTTAGCTGTGCTTTTGGAAGTCGTCTCAGAGGCGAAATGTAATGTATTGACGATCCACCAGACGATTCCTGTCCAGGGCCGCGCTAATATTACGTTATCGCTAGATGTGACGGAAATGGAAATTAAAGTAGAAGCATTTTTACAGCGACTCAAAGCACCTCGATTTATTGATTCCGTTGACTTAATTAGTTCAGGGGTTTTCTGACCTCTTAAATCAGTGGGGAGATGAAAGAATCATGACAGAAAAGAAGTATGTACCTTCCGTTGCATATTTGGGACCTGAAGCATCATTCACTCATATTGCAGCGTCCGATTTATTCGGCATGGGAGGCTTAACGCCACGTCCGACGATTCCAGATTGTATAGAAGCGGTGACAGAAGGCCATGTAGCCTATGCGGTCGTTCCACTAGAGAATGCACTTGAAGGTTCCGTACCGTTAACGATTGATTATTTATTTAATAGTGAAGAATTGTTTATCACAGCTGAAATTTCCACACCAATTGAGCAGCATATGTTGGTAAATAAAGCGCAGATGGATTACTTGGATGATTTGGATTCAATTCAGTCTCATCCGCATGCTTTAGCACAATGTCATAAGTTTTTGCAATATCGTTTCCGCGGAGTTCCGTTGATTCAGACGACGTCTACGGCAGCGGCAGCGAAATCTATTTCTGAACAGCCAGACTTACGTGTTGCGGCAATTGGCAACCGTTTGGCAGCAGAAACGTACGGCTTACATATAGCAGAAGAGAATATTCATGACTTCCACTTCAATCACACACGTTTCGTTGTGCTGTCGTTGCGCAAAGAGAAGCTAGAGCATTCGAAGCATGCTTCTTCGATGAAGACGACGTTGATGGTAAAGTTGCCTGAAGACGACCGTCCAGGTATGCTACATCAGATTCTGTCGGTGTTCTCGTGGCGCCGGTTGAACTTGAGTAAGATCGAATCACGTCCATTAAAGACGGGTCTTGGTCATTATTTCTTTATTATTGATATTAACGAGTCGGAGGAACATCCGATGATGAAGGGCGCGATGGAAGAGCTAGACGCACTAGGCTGTACAGCACGCTCGTTCGGAACGTACTATGTCTACGAGTCTGGTGAATTTATCTCTTAAGGATAGGCTGGCACGGTATACGTGAGTGGATTGGTGCTACGGAGGGGACGCATATCCCATTCGAAGTGAGCCAACTAGTCACTAGTGCAAAGATATGCTCCCAACGCTTCGCTTTCACTTCAACAGTATGACTAGTTGATACTTATCAATGTTCATTGCATGTTGGCTTGTAATAGGTAACTGCACTTGAAATAAAATTAGAACTAGAACTGCCCTTGAACTTAACTAAGTTCAAGGGCTTTACTAATTCACGCGCAATCGCAAATAAGAGTTCTATGTCCATCCACTATAAACGTAGGATTGAAGCGGAAGCTGGGGCGACTCCGAGTGTATCAGCGTGCGCCTTGAGACCCCACAGCGAAGCGAGGAGGCTCAAGCCACGCCCACCGGAAAGCGTCCCCAGCTGGAGCGGAAATCCCATACACTCACTAATTGAACTGTCTTCATTCCACTATCCTCTATTCATCAGGATGGTTTTTAATTTGGAATAAACAAGTCCCTGTTGAATATACATAACAAGAGAGGAGGCCTACACATATTGTCACAAAAGTAGGCATCCGTTCATACGATGGATTGATGGAAGGGGGAATTGTTAGTGGAAGTTCATATTGTCGTCAAGGGTGATACATTATGGAAGATCGCAAGACAATACGGTATACCGTTCGAGGAACTGAAGCGGGTGAATGCGCACCTGGCGAATCCGGACTATATCGTTCCCGGCATGAAAATATTTTTGCCGATGGATAAGAAAAAGCCTCATCATAAAGGTGATCATACGAAACCCCAGGAGAAGCCACATGAAAAGCCACATGAAAAACCGCATCATGAAGCACCGATGAAGCCGCCACACCAGGAGAAGCCTTCTAAGCCGGCACCTCCACAAACGAAACCACCGAAGCATCAAGTGCCGCCACTACCACAAGCGCCACAGATGCCGCCGATGCAGCAGAAGCCTTTGCCTCAAGTACCGCCGATGCAACAGCAACCGGCCCCAGCACCGCCAGCGATGCCGCAACAATCGCAGACTTCACCGGCAGTGCCTCATATGCCGATGCCGCCTATGCAGGCTCCGCCGATGTGGCAGGCAGTATTCCCGATTTGCGGTTGGATGCCAATTTTCGATGCGGACTGCCATCCACATATGCCGCAACAACCAATGCAGCCTATGCCGCCGATGCAACCGCCGATGCAGGCACCAATAAAACCGATGCCGCCAAAAGAATCATCTAAGTGGTGTGAAGAGTCACCTCATCACCATAAACCGGTTCCCGCACCTATGCCAGACGGTTGGCAGTTGATCGAATCGAGTTCATTACACATGAAACCGAATCCGATGCCTCAACCAAAACCTCAACCGAAGCCGCCTGTGATGCAGCCAATGCCACAACAGCCTGCACCTATGCCGATGCCGCAACAACCTACGATGCCGCCTAAAGCGGAGATGCCGCCGTCATGGTGTCCATCAAATCAGCCGCATTGCTCACCGAATTGGCCAGTCCAGCCTCAATGGTCGACACAACCGGAATGTATGCCAGCGATGCAATGGATGCCGTATCCACAAATGATGCCGATGCCAATGCCGCCGATGTGGCAACAACCTCCAGGATATCAGGGTGATTGTGGGTGTAATACACCTCCACAACAGCCGATGCCAATACAGGAGGACTGGCACCGAAACCAGTAACCGCGTATGGCAGACAATCAGCGATTTACCAAAATCAAAAAGAATGTCTGGAAAATGGAATCAGGCGGAGCCATGTATTCTGTAAAGAAGTATGCATCACTCGCTCAAGCTGTGAAAGTTCGGCAGGTACATCAATTACTTAGTGCACAACATTTTCCATATATCTTGCCGATTGTCGATAAATCGGATCCTCTGTTGATCATGCAGCCGTGGCTCGAAAATGCGAAAGCGGTCAACTTTAAGCGTAGAATTGACCGTATCGACTCGTTCCGTGCGCTGCAAGCATTACATGATACGAAATATACGATTGATTGGCAGTCGATTTCCTGTCTGCCGCATTATCATATGATTGAGAAGTGGGAAGTCCGGCTTGCACGCTTTGAAGAGTTGCGGGAAATGTGTGGGGCGTTTCTTGCTTCCTCAACGATAGACCAGTTGTTAAAGTACGGACAGGATGCGTTGCAGATTGCAAAGAAAGAACCGCCCCCTGTTAACTCTTTGACGCTATTGCATGGTGATGTCGTACATCATAATATTTTGCGGGACTCGACCGGGAATATCCGCTTTATCGATTTTGATTTAGCGTGTCTCGGAACGGAAGAGGATGAACGTGTGTTGTGGATGCATCGTGTGTTGCCGCAAATTTCCTATAATCCGACTTTTTTGATGGGGGAGCATCCGGCGCTGCAAACCTTGTCAAACCAGTCATTAGCGAAGCTGCTATACCCAAATGAAGTACTTCGGGAATGGTTGCATCTGTTGTCATTGCCACTAGCGCAACAACAACGGATGGCTAGCAAACTTCTGCATTTTACGGATACCGCGCTCTCACATTGGCCAAGATTATGGTATGATATAGAGCGAATGATGAAGTAGGAGGTTTGATCCATGGCAGGCCATTCCAAGTGGAAAAATATCCAGAATAGAAAAGGCGCACAGGATGCAAAACGAGGAAAGATCTTTCAGAAGATGTCGCGTGAAATTTACGTCGCAGCAAAGTCTGGCGGAGACGATCCAGACACGAATCCAGCTTTACGTCTAGCAATCGATAAATCAAAGAGTGTGAATGTCCCGAATGATGTAATTCAGCGGGCAATCGATAAAGCAACAGGTTCGGGTGCGGATGAAAACTATGAAGAAGTAATTTACGAAGGGTACGGGCCAGGCGGCGTTGCTGTCCTCGTATATACCCTGACAGAAAACCGCAATCGTACAGCACCGAATATGCGCGTGGCATTCAATAAAAATGGCGGTAGCTTAGGAGAAACTGGCTCCGTCAACTATTTATTTGAACGCAAAGGCCGTTTGTTCATCGAACGTACGCAAGAAACGGACGAGGACGCAGTCATGCTGGCGGCTTTGGAAGCAGGGGCAGAAGATGTTATTTCAACAGAAGATGGATTTGAAATTCTGACGGAACCTTCTGAATTCCTGAATGTAAAAGAAGCGCTTGAAGCGGAAGATTTAGTATTTATTTCAGCAGAAGTAGATATGGTTCCATCCGTTTATGCGGATTTGACCGAAGAGCAACAAGAACAATTTATGAATATGATCGATGCACTAGAAGACGACGATGATGTACAAAACGTCTATTCTAATGTATCGGATGAGTAATGAATGCTAGCCAGTCAACAACTTTTAAGCAAGTAAAGTTGTTAACTGGCTTTTTTGTTATTGACAATGATAATGAGATTCATTATCATTTAACTTAGTTGCTGAAGAATTTATACTCTTTAGTAGAATAAAAGGGGGAACTAAATATGATTATCGTAACAAACACAAATAAGATAATAAAAGATCGTGGACATGAATTGGTTACGCGTTTTGATAAAAAAGGAAAAGTGGAGCAGATGGAAGGGTTTCTAGGACTGGAAGTATTGTTCACGGATAATTTACCAGATTATGACGAAGTGACGATCAGCACGCGTTGGGAATCAAAAGAAGCTTTTGAGGCATGGACGAAAAGCGATGCATTTAAGGAAGCGCATTCACATCGGGACGGACAGCCCGGATACGTTATTAGCAATAAAGTGTCATTCTATGATGTTAGGGTAGTACGTGATCCAGTTGTTGCGGTGTAAATGCAAGCATCGTGTGTGGATGTTCAGAAAAAAATCACCTCTCACTTTTGAATTGCCAAGTGAGAGGTGATCGTATATTAATTATGCTTTAACGCCAGAAGATTTTGGCTGCGTCAAAAGACCGCCTTTTTCTTTTAAGTATTTTTCAATACCTTCAGCTGCACGGTATGAAAGTGCGCCGATTGTTGGGGTAGGGTGGTGACTACTGAAGTGTGGTAGTGCAGATCCGCCAACGACGAATAAGTTTTCCATTTCCCACAGTTGCAAGTAGTTGTTTACCGCAGACGTTTCTGGATCTTCACCCATAGCTACGCCGCCAATATAGTGCATACCGCCGTAAGTGTGGTCAAATTGGTCTGGCATTTCGTCCTGATCAATAATGTCCGCACCCATTGCTTCCACGATTTCAGTACATTTTTCAATACCGAATTTCGCGATGTTCTTATCTTGTTCTGTTAATTTATTTGTAATACGTAATACTGGATCTCCGAACTCATCTTTATACGTAGGGTCTAAGTCCATAAAGTTGTGCCACCAAGGCATAACTGCTGCTGAGTACCAAACCGTTAATGTACGGAAAGCATAGAAGAGTGATTTCTCTTTAAATTCTTCACCCCATGTTGGTGTACCTTTAGGAACGAAGTTATTCTTAATTGCCGCATCTCCGTATTGACGAAGTTCGATTCCGCCACCATGAATGAAATCTAAATCCGTATGGTCAAATAGGTCCGCGTCATAATCACTTATAGCGCCACCTAATCCACCAGCACCCATGTAGTAGTTGAATTTCTTGTCATTAAAGAATCCTGTTGCACCAAGGAAAGTACTGTTGAATTGTCCTGTGAAGTTACGGCCAATCGTTCCTTTTCTAGTCTCAGGGTTATAGATTTCACCAATATCCGATAACATAAGTAAGCGGTTATTTGAGAATGTGAATGCCGCAAGAACGACAACGTCAGCTGGTTGTTCGAATTCTTGTCCTGTTCTTGTGTCTGTATATAAAACGCCTGTAGCTTTACCGTCTTTATGAAGAACTCTTCTGACGAGTGAATTGGTTCTGATTTCACAGTTACCAGTTTTGCGAGCAGTCGGAATAACTGTTGCAAGAGGATCTGATTTTGAACCGAAGTCACAGCCGTACATTGTACAGAACGAACAGAACATACATTGATTCAATGTCTCACCATCAGGATTCGTATACGTTTGAGACATGTTTCCTGAAGCCATTTGATAAGGGTGTAAGCCCATCTCTTTTGCCGATTCTTTAAACAACTTAATCGCAGGAGAAGCTAGCATAGGTGGGTTTGGATACTCATTTGATCTCTTGTCACCAAGTGGATCAGGTTCTCCTGAAATTCCAGCCGTTTGTTCCCATTTAGCATAATAAGGCTCTAGTTCATCATACGTAATTCCCCAGTCACGGATTTGCATGCCTTCTGGAATTTTGTCTTCTCCATAACGTTCGATTGTTTTTGAACGAATTTCGAAGTCATACGAGCGCCAGCGGTATACGGAACCTGCCCAGTGCATACTTCCGCCACCAAGGTCTGTCCCTGTGTTCATATCTTTTTGCAAGCGTACAGGTAGTGCAGCATCGCCTATTGAAACACGAGACGTAATCGTATCGCCTGTTAATTTTTCGATCATTTCATGTCTGTTTGTATAACGTAGTTCATCTTTAACACCTATAAAATCTGAACGTGTTTGATCTTTACCACGTTCCAACATTACGACTTGATAGCCTGCTTTGGAAAGTTCAGCTGAAACGATACCGCCAGCCCAACCACTACCAACGACTACAACGTCTACTTTATCTAATTTTTTAGCCATTTATGCGTCCTCCTAAATTAAAGCCCTTGGTAATTACGTAAACTTGAAGGCTCCATTACAATAAACTCTTCTTCTTCGATTTTATCTAAAAAGCTCATGATCGGCCCAGGGTATTCTTTCATTCTCCAAGCTTCCATATTACGATTTCCACCGTAAACAGGATCTGCATAAACGCCTTCGATAGTTGTTTGACGTAACAAGCTAAAGAAGTCTGCGGAATCTACCCCACTGAACTTCACTTCACCTTTTTCAAACATTTGTAAAATTTCATCTTGCTGTTCAGGTTCTAAATTAACAAAACGCTCTTTAAATTTATCTTGTGACGTTTTCTCCATAGCGTTAAGCCCTTCAAGGAAAAATGTCCCTCTCGTCATTTTAGTTTGATAGTTAGCCGTACCAGCAGGTAACTTCACAACAGTGGACGATGTGATGACTTCATTTGTTTGACGTTTTTCTTCTTCGTATACGTCCGTTTTTGTAATCGATGGGAAAGGACCGACCATATAGTCATTCGCATTTCTTCCCCAGTTGCTTGCACATTGACGGTCAATGAAATAAGGCACACCTAGTTCGATTGCCCCCATGCCATTTTTATTCTCTGGATAGATTCTTTCAGTTGCAGCAGATAGCAACGCAAAGTCTTCATTTCGACTGAAGAACGTACGTGCATCAAACGATACTTGTTTGCCTGCCTGCGATGTTGTTTCATCCTTCGTACCTTTTTGGAACTGATTCGTTAGCAAACCACCAAATAGTGATCCACCTAAAAGTCCACCAGCGACAAGACCGCCACTCTTCAAAAACTTTCTTCGGCTTAAATCTTGAGTATCTTGATTGGGATTTTTGTTATTCGTCATAGTGTAGTTCCTCCTTCACATTTGTCATGAAATGTGGCGACAATTGCCGTGGCAAGTATAATCGCACCGTTTCTTTACTTTATAGACTCAGACTTTTCTGAATCTGTTTTCTTATCCTTGTCGTCTTCTAGAATATCTTTTGTTGCCTTTTTAAATTCTGCTAACGTTTTACCGACAGCGGAACCAATTTCCGGCAATTTTCGCGGTCCGAATAAAATTAGAATAATGACTAAGATAATTATTAATCCAGGTACACCGATTGATGCCAAACTCATAAAACTCCCTCCTCTTACATTATTTTTTACATATTTACAATGTATTGGTAGAGCTCTGGCTAGTTTGCTAAATTCGTAAGGGAATTCTGGCCCTTATATATGATAGTGTTATTCGACAAAAAATGCAAAGTAATTCTACGAAGTTTTTAAACAATTATATTGCATGAATAAATAAAATAATCTGCTTAAATCATTTAATAATAGTATTTCTGAATAGATGTAAAATTATAAGTAGTTGCGGTATTGAAATAGCCGAATATCTAACACTAACTGACTGGTTTTTATTAAGAAGATGTAATGCAATTTTAATTTACTAGTTTATGTAATTAATTTGTTCGAGAGCAAATTACTCTATGCTTTTGAAAAAACAGATGAGTATTGTAGTTGTTCTGGTTTCAATTATGTATTACTTATCTCGAATCAGTGTGAGTTACAAAAACAGGAAGAGTAAATGTAATATTAGGAAAAATGAAACTTGTTACACTGGATAAACGTATTCAATTTAGTAGATAAATTCATATATGTAATAGTAGTAACTTCCATTAAAGGAGAAATCGGTTATGGATTCAATATACTAGATTAAAGTGATAGAACTGGGAAAGTGATCGTATGAAATTCTTTAAAAGAATGAATGAACAAGAAGCATTCAACGTTACTAGAAATGATTGTGACTCTTTGATTAAGCGTATCATCTAGTCAGTAATAGGCTATTTTGTGGAATTACTAAAATAACTAGCTTCTGTATTTGGACTCAGCTTCATCGTACTATGACATATTCAAATATTTGTTAGGAGGGCGAGTATGAGATGTTTTAAACATGTCTTAATAGGGATTGCATTTTCAACGATTTTCTTAACCGCTTGCGGTATGGCGGAGGATAAAGAGTACGACCAGAAAGGAAAACTGATGAAGCCAGAAGAGTTTTCCAATACATTTCTAAATGGAGACTATGAGAAGGTTTACAGTCAGATGAGCAAAGCGTTTCAAAAGGAAGTTCCATTGAAGCAGCTGCGAGACTTAGGTAATGATTTTAATCAAGACGTTACCACATATATATTACAATCTGAACTTCCCTATAATAATGGGGCTAAGCAATACACGTGGACAGATAATAGTGGTTCGAAAGGTATGGTGGCAGTCTTTGATGAAAATGATATTATTCAAGGATTACAGATCAAGCCACTCACTATGTATCCGAAAACCGACAATGTGTATACAGAAACAGTTATGGATTTCCCTTTTCGGGATACGTGGTATGTGTTTTGGGGAGGTACAAACAGTCTGATTAATTACCATTATGAATATGAAAACCAACGCTATGCCTACGACTTCGTAATAATGAATGAGGAAACCACCTACGAAGGAGATCCATCCTTGAATGAGAGTTATTATGCATTTGGCCAGGAATACCTGGCCCCGGGTGATGGGATAGTAGTTGAAGTGAATAATAATGTGAAGGATAATCAACCAGTTGGAATAATGAATGAAGAACAGCCCTTGGGGAATTACGTCATCCTTGACCATGGGAATAAGGAATTTAGCTATCTTGCTCACTTTAAATACCAGTCGATCATAGTAAATGAAGGAGATAAGGTCAATCAGGGTGACGTACTTGGCCAAGTTGGCAATTCTGGGAATTCCAGTGAACCACATATCCATTTTCATGTATCTGATTCTCCGGATCCTGTGTCTTCCAAAAGTATCAATATTAAATTTGATCGTGAGGATACATTTATCCAAGGTGATTTTGTGGAATAGGTTTAGAAGTCAATGGGTTTTAAACGCTTCCCTATATTCGGGGGCGATTGTGAAAAGAATATATGTATGCTCTTAGTTGATTAGAGTGGAAGCCGGTGACTCCGGGAGGTTCAACGCTCGCCCTCCGGAACGCAGATAAACTTTTTCCAGAAAAATTCCGTTAACGGGTGCGATTGCATCTATATCGCAATCGATCCAATTTGTGAAAAATGAAACGAAAGTAAAGGCTAGCCCACATAAAAATTATGGGATAGGGATTTCTTTAGTTTTAATTTATTTCGTAGGTTCAAGGGGCTGGCGTAATTACGGAATAAAAGATGCGCTTCCAACTGGTTAATTTTTGCAAAATAAATTGGGAGATGATAAGATTGTTAGTTTTTATAACGGGGCTTGGAACCTTAATAGGAAGTCTAATCCTCAAAAGTGCAAGTCCTCAGAATGTCAATCGTGTGTATGGTTATCGAACTAAAAGATCCAAAAAAAATCAAAAACTTTGGGATTTTGCGCAAAAATATTCTGCAAAAGTCTTAACCATAACTGCAGTTCTTAATATTGTAATTGGACTAATAATTATGATATTTGTGAAATTCGACAATGAATATTACTTGTTCTTTGAATTGGGATGGGTAGTTGTTTCCATCCTACCTGTTTTCCTTTTAACAGAGAGAAAACTAATGGAAATGGAACAATGCTGATCAAAAGTAAGTAATAGATTCACTATTTGATCATAAAGACACATACTACAGAAAAGCGGCTTATTTAGCTGTTGGGAGGATATATCGAAACGAATTAAATATGATGTGCGATATTTTACAATGTCTTGGAGAATTAATTCAAAATGAGAGTGAGCGAATTCGTCAGACGGTTGTAAATGCATGTGGATAAATTGCGATGAAAGATTTTGAAAGTGTGAAAGCACTCTTCGATAAAGGAATGGTAGATCCCCATCACTCAGTTCGAAATGCAAAGGAAGAGAAGGTAGAAGTGCATGGCAGGTATGAAAGGTTCAGTGAATTTACAAAAGACTATGTCATCTCTTATTTTGAAAATAGTAAAGGATGAATAAAGAGGCGCGAAGCTTTCTTAGACGGCACATGCTGCAACCATATTTAGAAAGCGCAGAAGCAACTTTATGACGAAATAAAATTAATTGGCATATAAGTCATTAAAAAGGAGTCAGTCCAATGGATAGTACAATAAAAAGACTTTTTGAAAACCTTAGAGATAAAGATAAGGACGTACAATACGAAGCATTTATGAAATTGTTTGATATTACGAACGATAAAGTAAACTGGGCTTATGAGGTTTGGGATCAACTGCTGACGGATTTAACAGAAGGGGATAACCACCAAAGATCAAGAGCTGCACAATTCCTCTGTAAGTTGGCGATAAGTGATCCAGAAAAAAGAATTCTAAAGGATTTCCCAACGGTTTGGGCTGTAACAAAAGATAAGAAATTTGTTACAGCAAGACATAGTCTGAAATCCATTTGGAACATTGCCTTAGCTGGTTGTGAGCAAAAAGAGTTGGTGTTAAAAACCCTTTCGGACAGATTTATAAACGGAACCGATGAAAAAAACTACACGTTGATTCGTTATGATATCATTGAAAGCCTTAGAAAGCTTTATGATGAAATAAAAGACGAGCAAGTTAAGCAACTTGCATTGGATTTGATTGAAAAAGAAGAGGATAAGAAATACAAAAAGAAATATGCTTCAGTATGGAAATAGTTAGTGTCATTTAATGAGGAGTGATCCATTGATAGCAAGAGAAGTAGAAATAGCGGATGCGGTGAAACTTTCCCGTCTAATTGAGCACGTAGAAGCGAGTTCAGATTATATGCTGATGGAAGCTGGAGAAAGAGAAACTGGACATGCGCAACAAATACAAAGTATACAACGTATAAAAGAGAGCGGTAATTCTACTATCTTAGTAGCTGAAAATGAACATAACGAGTTAGCAGGATATTTATTTGCTATCGGTGGTGATGCGAAAAGAAATAGACATTCTGCTTACATTGTAGTGGGTATTGCTGAAGTTTTCAGAGGACAGGGCGTAGGCACGAAGCTATTTATGGAGTTGGATCAATGGGCAAGGCATCATACTATACATCGTTTAGAGTTAACGGTCGTTACTCAAAATGAAGCGGGTTTGTCTTTATATAAAAAGATGGGGTTTGAAATCGAGGGAACTAAAAAGCATTCATTATGTATAGGAAAAGAATTTGTTGACGAATATTATATGGCCAAGTTCATCCATTCTACTATCAAATACACTAGGTAAGTCCTCATTCTGTTACGAATGAGGATTTTTTTAGGCATGTTATGTGAATTCGTTTTTCACTAGTTATTTACGTACTTCCAGCGTCTCCAACATCTGTTCAAATCGTGCGCCGTGACCTTCTTGTGCTTCAAGGAAATAGTTCGCCTTAATGAGCAATGTGCCTCCGTCTACTTCCATCATGTAGATCGTCACGACTTCACTATCCGATTCTTCTCCTGAAGTACCGTGCAATGAGAGCGCGTTGACTGGTGCAGAAATAATATTTTCCTCAAGCGGCATACTGTATACCTGTTCCATATCTTCCTTTACACTTTCTGGAGTTTGATCTTCGACGTATAGAAATGTCATATTCACCTCAGGATAACCTTCAGGCACTTCGTCAATCGGCATGAGCTTGTCTTCTTTTTCACCGGTCACAAACGTATAACGTTCCGTATCGATGTACATCGAGTACATTGCATCACTGCCTTCGACGAGGTCCATCTTGATAGTGGAGTCTTCACCTTCAACAGATATCACAACATCCATCGTGGAATCACGTTCCGGCAACGTCGTCGTTTCTTCGGGTATATCTTCAACAGGTTTTTCTGCGGGTGGCTTTACTTCTTCGGTAGGTTTTTCTGTTGCTGAATTACAGCCGACTAATAGTAGCGACATAGCAAAACTTGCATAGATCATCGTTCGCATATAGCTTCCTCCTTTAAAACGACGTAGAACTGCCTTATATGTATACGTTTACATGCAAAGAAGGTTTCAAATGTCAAGCAAATCATTAGAAATAAAAATGAGCAAGCGCTATGATATGTCCTGCAGATATTAAAACACAAGGGAGATTTTCATTATGACAATTAAAGTAAAAGCAGTAATCGGAAGTACAAGTTCCACTTCATACAATTTAAAATTAGTAAAATTCATGGCTGCGCGCTATAAAGAAGAATTGGAAATTACACCGGTTCTCATCAACGATTTAGAAATGTTCTCTATTGATATTGAAAGCGAACCAACTGTAGCGATTCAAACATTCAAGGATGACGTGAAAGATTCAGACGCAGTTATGTTCGCAACTCCGGAATATAACTTCTCTATTCCTGGCGCAATGAAAAATGCGTTGGATTGGTTGTCACGTGGCGGCGACTTTACATTACATGGCAAAACAGGATTTATCGTAGGATCATCAATGGGAGTGTTTGGTTCAGTAAGAGCACAGATCCACTTACGTGAAATTCTTTCTAACCCAGCACTAGCGCCTAACTTATTGCCAGGTAACGAAGTATATATCGGTGCTATTCATACGAAAATGGATGAAGAAGGAAATATTACAGATGAAGGTACAATCGCGTTCCTTGATACTGTCGTACAGAATTTCATCGCATTCCATAAGAAACAACAAGCAATCGCTCAAGCATAAGTAGGATGAATGGAGCTGTTCAAGTCGTCATTATTTTAAATGACGACTGGTGACAGCTCTTTTTTGATGCGAAATAGTATGAGATAAGAAAACAAAAGGCTGGCAGAGGTGTTGGGGAAGGGGATTGGTGCTTCGGAGGGGACGCTTTCCTAGAGGGCCCGCAGTGAGCCAACTGTTCGCTAGTGCAAACATGTGCTCCTTCTAGCTGCGCTTCACTCGCAAAAGCCGTTCTTCGTTACGGCTCTCGCTGATCCTCCCGGAGTCGCCCCTCCTACGCCCCAATCCCTTGCAGTGAAAGTAGATGATACTTTTTTGCGCACTAAAGTAAGTGTTGTAATCGATGTTGAACTTCAGTATTTGAAATTAAAATAAGTGAAGACAAAATAATAATTCATACACTTCCTATAGTGAGTGATCCAAGTACTCGCACTATCAACGTAGGATGGAAGCGGAAGTTGGGGGCGACTCCCGATGGATCAGCCCGATCAGGTGAGACAACCAAAAGAGAGCAAAGCGAACTGGTTGGCTCACCGCGGGCCCATGGGAAAGCGTCCCCCAACTGGAGCTTCCATACCATCACGCTATTAAATTTCACTCACTATTTTCACTTGACCTTGAATTTGAACTCGAACTTAAAACAATTCAAATACAGCCCTATTTTATTTATACGAAATTCTGGAGGTCGTACAAGTAGAAAACCCGTTCGTATGCTATAATAGCAGGTATACTTTAGGGGGAGAATACTTTGTACGATTACATAAAAGGCTATGTGACACGTGTGACACCTGAATATGTAGTGCTGGAGCAATCTGGAATTGGTTGGCAAGTCATGACACCGAATCCATTTGCTTTCCATGTAACAGAAGAGGTGCAGCAAGTGTTCACGTATTTGCATGTGCGTGAAGATACGCAGTTATTGATTGGCTTTAAGACGCTGGAACAACGTGAACTGTTTCGTAAACTGATTACCGTTTCGGGAATCGGTCCTAAAGGCGCGCTCGCAATTCTTGCGAACGGCTTGCCTTCTCAAGTAGTGAGTGCGATTGAGCGCGAAGATGAAGGGTTCCTTGTGCAGTTTCCAGGTGTCGGCAAGAAGACGGCGCGTCAAATGATCTTGGACTTAAAAGGCAAACTTCATGATCTATTTACGGAGATTGATTTGCCGGATTCGGAAGACACATTGCTTACGCTTGCTGAAAGTGACGAGCTCGACGAAGCATTGCTTGCGTTGACTGCGCTTGGTTATTCGGATCGCGAACTAAAGAAAGTGAAGCCGAAGCTCGAGAAAGAAGACCTCGATACAGAAGGCTATATGCGACTGGCATTAAAGTTATTATTGAAACAAGGCTAATACGATGGAGGTGGTTCCAATGGATGAACGCATACTGACGAATGAAGCGACGGATTTTGATGATGGTTTTGAACAATCATTACGCCCGCAATTATTACAACAATATATTGGTCAGCAACAGGCGAAAGATAATTTATCGATCTTTATCGAGGCGGCAAAGAAGCGGGAAGAAAGTTTGGATCATGTCTTGCTGTATGGTCCTCCTGGGCTTGGAAAAACGACGCTCGCAACGGTAATAGGAAATGAAATGGGTGTCAATGTCCGCATGACGAGCGGTCCAGCTATTGAACGTCCGGGTGACTTGGCGGCAGTAGTGTCTTCGTTGGAGCCGGGTGACGTCTTATTCATCGATGAAATCCACCGGCTGAACCGCGCGATTGAAGAAGTGCTGTATCCTGCAATGGAAGATTTTTGTCTCGATATTATGGTCGGAAAAGGTCCGACTGCACGTTCTGTGCGACTGGATTTGCCGCCGTTTACATTGATCGGCGCGACAACGCGTGCAGGAGCACTGTCTGCACCGCTACGTGACCGTTTCGGTGTACCGCTTAGACTAGAGTATTATGAAGTGGAATCATTGACGGAGATTGTCATTCGAAGCGCGAATTTATTTGAAGTGGACATTGATCCGTTAGCAGCTGTGGAACTGGCAAAACGTTCTCGTGGAACGCCGCGTATTGCAAATCGTCTACTGCGTAGAGTGCGCGATTATGCACAAGTGCGCGGTAACGGAATCATTACACTTTCGATTGCACAAGAAGCACTCGATATGTTACAAGTGGATCATCATGGACTCGATCAAATCGACCATCAGTTGCTCCATAGCATGATCGAACGGTTCCGTGGCGGTCCAGTCGGCATTGATACGCTCGCTGCAAGTATTGGCGAAGAATCGGTGACGATTGAAGATGTTTATGAGCCGTATTTATTACAAATGGGATTTATTCAACGTACATCAAGAGGTCGGATGGCGACAGAAAAGGCTTACGAGCATTTCGGTTATCCGCTTCCTGAGTGACAGATAGGAGTTAGCGTGATGGAAGTAGAAGATTTTGATTTTGATTTACCCGAGCATTTAATTGCACAAACACCACTTTTGGACCGAACAGCGAGTCGTTTACTCGTCATGGGTCGGGATAATGGTTTCGTCATGCATAAGCATTTCCGTGATCTGGTGGATGAACTAGAAGCAGGGGACTTGCTTGTGTTGAACGATACGAAAGTATTGCCGGCGCGTTTAATCGGTACGAAAGAAGAAACTGGTGCAACGATTGAAGTGTTATTGTTAAAAGAAACAGGTGACGACCGCTGGGAAACATTGGTCAAGCCTTCAAAACGAATAAAAGTAGGGACGATCGTGACGTTCGGTGACGGCTTATTGCAAGCTGAATGTACAGCACTTGGTGAACAAGGTGGGCGTGAATTCAAATTTAGTTATGATGGTATTTTTTATGAGTTGCTCGATCAGCTCGGTCAGATGCCATTGCCTCCATATATTACGGAGACGTTGGAAGATCAGACACGCTATCAAACTGTTTTCGCAAAAGAGCGTGGATCTGCGGCAGCACCTACAGCGGGCTTGCATTTTACGGATGAAATCTTAGATGCATTGCGTGAAAAAGGCGTGCAGATCGCTTTCATTACGTTGCACGTTGGGCTTGGTACATTCCGTCCTGTTAGTGTAGATACAATTGAAGATCACACGATGCATGCGGAATATTATGTGATGACAGAAGAAACGGCGGCACTTGTTCGCGAGACAAAAGCTAATGGCGGCAATGTAGTAGCGGTCGGTACGACGTCTACACGGACGCTTGAAACGATTGCTTCAGAGAATAACGGAGAAGTGGTCGCTGCGAGTGGCTGGACTTCGATATTTATTTATCCTGGCTATGAGTTTAAAGCAATTGACGGGCTCGTGACGAATTTCCACTTGCCGAAATCGACGTTGTTGATGCTGTTGTCGGCATTTGCCGGACGCGATCACGTCATGAGTGCATATGAAGAAGCAGTGAAAGAGCAGTATCGCTTTTTCAGTTTTGGGGACGCGATGTTGATCCGCCCTGCTACAAGAAAGGAACGAGGTTAATTGGCAGCTATTACGTACGAACATATTAAAACATGTAAACAAACGGGTGCGCGACTTGGGATTGTCCACACGCCACACGGTTCTTTTGAAACACCTGCTTTCATGCCGGTTGGAACACAAGCTACGGTAAAAACGATGGCTCCGGAAGAATTGAAAGCAATGGGTGCAGGCATTATTTTAAGTAACACGTATCATTTATGGTTACGTCCAGGAAATGAAATCGTCAAAGAAGCAGGTGGATTACATAAGTTCATGAACTGGGACCGTCCGATTTTGACGGATTCCGGTGGCTTCCAGGTGTTTTCTTTAAGTAAATTCCGTGATATTAAAGAAGAAGGCGTTCATTTCCGTAATCATATTAATGGAGATAAGTTGTTCTTGAGCCCAGAAAAAGCGATGGAGATCCAAAACGACCTTGGAGCCGATATTATGATGGCGTTTGACGAATGTCCTCCATTCCCTGCAACACATGAGTATATGAAAGCTAGTGTCGAGCGTACGTCTCGCTGGGCAGAGCGTTGCCTTGAAGCACATGGACGTCCGAATGATCAAGGATTATTCGGTATCGTACAAGGTGGCGAGTTTGAAGATCTTCGTAAGCAAAGTGCGCGTGATTTAGTATCAATGGATTTCCCAGGCTACGCAATCGGTGGATTGTCCGTCGGGGAACCGAAAGATATTATGAATAAAGTGCTGGACTTCACGACACCATTGCTTCCACAAGACAAACCACGTTATTTGATGGGCGTTGGATCTCCAGACTCATTGATCGACGGTGCAATCCGTGGAATTGATATGTTTGACTGTGTCTTGCCGACGCGCATTGCACGTAATGGTACGTTGATGACAAGTGAAGGTCGTTTAGTTGTCAAAAATGCTAAGTATGAAAGAGATTTTGGTCCGCTTGATCCGAACTGTGATTGTTATGCGTGCAAAAACTATAGTCGTGCCTATATTCGTCATTTAATTCGTGCGGGTGAAACATTTGGTATACGTTTGACGTCCTATCATAACCTGCACTTTTTGCTGAATTTAATGGAGCAAGTACGTCAGGCTATCCGTGAAGATCGCCTCGGTGATTTCCGCGAAGAGTTTTTTGAGCAATACGGCTTCAACAAACCGAATGCAAAAAACTTTTAAATCTTGTATAATAAAAAATGATGCTTCAGGAAGGGGGAAAATATATAATGATGGAACAATACGGTGGTATTTTTACACTAGTAATCATGGTAGCTATTATGTGGTTTTTACTCATTCGTCCTGCTCAGAAGAGACAGAAGGCAGCGAAAGAGATGCAAACTAGTTTAAAGCGTGGAGACGAAGTAGTTACAATCGGTGGTATTCACGGAACTGTGGATGCAGTAGATGAAACTTCTATTTTCTTGCGTGTATCTGAAACTACAGTTTTGCGTTTTGACAAGCAAGCAGTAGGCAGAGTTGTAACAGCGTCATAATAAAAAGCGGTTATCTAGTGGTATATCCATAGATTGCCGCTTTTTTGTTTGTTTACGTATAGAAAAAAGATCTGCCGGCACACTAAGTGTGAAGGAGGCAGATATGCTGTGCATGAGTTACTCATCATCGGATTGCGTACGGTCTTTTTATATATTTTTCTTCTTGTAATATTACGTATTATGGGGAAACGAGAAGTCGGCGAATTGGGTGTCATTGATATTGTGGTCTTTATTATTATGGCGGAAGTAGCTGCAATGATCGTAGAATCCCCTGACAAACCTATTATCGAAGGGATTCTTCCTATCCTTCTATTGCTGGTCATTCAATATATTTCGTCGATGATTTCATTGAAAAGCAAGAAGTTCCGTGATCTGGTCGATGGAGATCCTACGCTAATTATTAAGCATGGAGAGATCCAGGAAGATGAAATGCGTAAACAGCGTTATAATCTCGACGACTTGTTTCAACAATTACGCGAAAATCAAGTCGGTTCGATTCATAATGTGACGTTTGCGTATCTCGAACCTTCAGGAAATTTATCCGTATTCACAAAAGACGGTGACCTACCGATTGTGGGACTGGTGCTCGACGGCGATATTCAGCCAGAGCATCTGGAGTTGATCGGCAAGACAGAAGACTGGTTGTTACAAGAGTTACATGCTAAAAACATCACCGATTTGAGCAAGATTTTCTATTGCTCGTATGAAAAAGGACAAATAAGAGTGCAACTGAAACATGATTAATAGCGCTTAACTAAATTCCGTAGCATGACAAAGTCCTGCGTTTTGATTTGTCTTGTTAGTAATAATAAAGCGAGCAACACGCCTGATGTAATGGCGCATTCCACGAATAAATGATGCGAACCGATCGGAATAAAAATCGGGCGGATGACGACGGTCAACAGAAATACAATATACGTCATCGCGAACATCGAAAATCCAGTGGCGGTCGATTTGTTTTGACGGAGCGTAGCAATATGCAGGAAAGATGTAACGAGTACGCCGAAACCGATTGCGAGAACGGCACCTGTTTCTTGAAGACCTGGTTGTGATGCCAAAATGAACATTACCGCAAGCTTGGCGATCCCTCCGTAGACGGAGTTCATCATGCCTGCTTTCGCATCGCCCGTCGCCTGCAAAATCGAATAGAGCGGACTTTGAATATAATAAAAGAAGAAGATAGGCGCAAGCATCGTCATATAGCTGCCACCATCTACAATGTGAAAAAGCTTCTCCGCAAGTTCTTGCCCGTGCATATAAAATACGGTAGCCGCAAATGCACCGGTTAAGGCGGATAAACGCAATGCTAAATGAATGCGTTCTTGCAATTTCTTGACGTTACTCGAAGCGACTGCACCACTGACCGCTGGAACGAGCACGACAGATAATGCGTACGGAATGAATGCAGGAAACAATAATAACGGAATAAGTACCCCTGAAATGACTCCATACAATGAAGTGGCGGCTACCGTTCCAACGCCTGCCATGGAAAGTGCGCGTAAAAAGATAATAGGCTCGAGAAACCATGTGAAAGTTCCAAATAGACGACTGCCTGACGAAGGAAGTGCCACCTCAAGGATGGGCTCCATCGGATAGCGCGGTTCTTTTTTCTGTGGCTTTGGCTCCTTTTTTTGTTGCTGACGGTATTTGTAAAGAAGATAAAGTACCGACACGACTTCAGCGAGGAGTGTCACAGCCATCGCATATGCTGCATTCATCATTGGATCTTCTGGTGCTAGAATGTACGGCAGCATCCAGGTAATCAATAGAATACGAAAGATTTGCTCAATGACTTGTGCCCATGCCGTTTCTTCAATACGTGAAATCCCCTGAAAATATCCTCTGATTAATCCACCAATTGAGGCGATAGGTACGATGGCGAGCGCTACATATAACGCGGTAGAAGTCGCGCTGTTACCGAGTAGAGTTTCCGCTAGAAAAGGGATGAACAGAATACACGCAGGAATGAAGACTGCGCCAGATAAGATAGTGATAAATGTGGCGGTTCTCATAACTTGTCGTAATTGTACGGTGCCGCCTTGCGCTTTTAGTTCCGCTATCACCTTCGCGATCGCAATTGGCACACCAAGCTGTACTAAGGAGAGGAAAAAGACGAACGCCGGGTATGCGGTCATATAGATCCCGACCGTTTCTTCTCCTGCTACCCGCATAAATTGAATTCGATAGACGAAGCCGAGTAATTTTGATAAAAACACGGCCGCCATCAAAAAGATCGTCCCCCGAATAAATGATGACACCCTACACCACTCCTTCTGATTAGCCACGTTTTCCGATACAATAAGAATGCTTGTGCAAAACCCAAATATAGTTAAGTGTATGTGATATAATCAAGTTTATTCCGGAACTATACACGAGGGGGGAAGTGGCATTGGATCAACAGTTGACAGACTTATACAGACAGTTGCTCCCTGCACTAGAAAGTAAAAAGCAAGAATTGACGTTTTACGGCTACTCGGAGATTACGGAAGAAGATTTACTGAAATATGTAGTGGAGAAAAAGTGGCGAAAAAAAGAAATTTCTGCGATGCGTTCATATGAAATGATTTCAGATGTTTTAACAATTACGGCGGCACAGTTCATGACCCATACGCAAACAGAGGCTCAACGTAACAGTGAAGAAGTGTTGGAATTGAGTAAAGAAGAATGGTCTGTGTTATTTTCGCCTAAAAAAACGGATTGATTGGAAATTCCTATCATGAAGTATTTGACACAGACAATCTACTGTTTCATAATTGGTATGTTGTACAATGAGAGAAGAAAGTACATAACAGGTGCTATGCCGCTCTAGTATATGAGGGGGAAAAGGAAATATGAAAAACAGAGGAAGGATCGTCGCGTTTTTGCTACTTATCGTCATTTTGGCATCAACAGTGTTTTCCACGACGAGTCCGATTTTAAAAGATGTCAAGCTAGGTCTTGACTTGCAGGGTGGTTTCGAGGTTCTGTATCAAGTGAAACCATTGAAAGAAGGACAAAAGATTACGGAGTCAACGGTTGCCGATACGGCTCGTGCGTTGACGAATCGTATTGACGTGCTCGGTGTAAACGAACCAAGCATTCAAATCGAATCGAACAACCGAATCCGAGTTCAGCTTGCCGGGGTAGAAGATCAGGAAACTGCCCGCGAATTATTATCCACTCAAGCCAATCTTTCATTCCGTAATGCGGATGATGAATTGATGCTCGACGGTAATGATTTGAAAGAAGGTAAAGCAAAAGCCAATTTCGATGAAAACAACAACCCAGTTGTTACATTGGAAATGAAAGATCCGAATAAATTTGGAGAAGTTACATCTAAAATTGCAGCAATGAAGCCGAACAACATGCTCGTTATTTGGTTGGACTTCATTGAAGGCGAAAGTTCCTTTGCTGAAGAAGCCGCAAAACCGGAGCCTGCTTTTATCTCAGCTCCGTATGTGTCTAAGACCATCAACTCTTCAAATGTTGAAATCTCAGGTAACTTCTCTATTGAAGAGACGAAAAACCTGGCGGGCATTTTGAACGCAGGTGCATTACCTGTTGATTTAGAGGAAATTTACTCGACTTCTGTCGGTGCACAATTTGGTGAACAAGCACTGGATAAAACGATATTTGCTGGAATTGTCGGTGTCAGCTTAGTCTTTATCTTTATGGCACTATATTACCGTTTGCCAGGGCTAATCGCAGTCGTCACACTTTCTGTTTATATCTTCTTGATTTTGCTAGTGTTCACATTAATCAATGGTGTGTTGACACTACCAGGTATCGCGGCATTAATGCTCGGGGTCGGTATGGCAGTCGATGCCAATATTATCACCTATGAGCGGATCAAAGAAGAATTACGTGTCGGAAAATCGGTTAAAACGTCCTTTACGGCAGGAGCGAAGTCCTCGTTCACCGCAATCCTCGATGCGAACGTCACAACACTCCTTGCAGCAGTAGTATTGTTCATTTATGGTACAAGCTCTGTTAAAGGTTTCGCGACAATGCTCATTATTAGTATTTTGGTCAGTTTCCTGACAGCGGTTTGGGGATCTCGTCTATTACTTGGACTACTCGTTCACAGTGGATACCTCGACAATAAAGTTAGCTGGTTTGGACTGAACAAGAAACAAGTCCATTCAGCGGATGAAGGCTATGAAACACTTGATCTCACGACGAAATTTGACCGTTTCGATTTCGTTCATTCAAGAAAACGTTTCTATACTCTTTCTATCGTCTTATTGCTCGTCGGGGCTATCATGCTCGGTGTCTTCAAGCTTAACTTGGGAATCGACTTCTCAGGTGGTACACGCGTGGAAATGCTTGCTGAACAACAGCTCGATGAAACGGACGTAACGAAACTGCTGGAAGAGATCGGTCATCCAACGTCCGACGTTGTCATATCAGGTGACGACAAGAACATTGCGGTTGCCCGATATAAAGAAGACTTCACACAAGAAGAAGTTAATAAAATTAAAAAAGAGTTGTCTGAAGAATATGGTGCAGAGCCAAACGTTTCGACCGTTTCCAATACGGTAGGTAAAGAGCTTGTGCGTAATGCAATCTATGCACTTGCGATTGCCGCTCTAGGTATCATCATCTACGTAGCGTTCCGTTTCGAATGGCGCATGGGTCTAGCGGCAATTATTGGTTTACTGCATGACGCGTTCTTCATGATTGCGATCTTCAGTATTTTGCGACTTGAAGTAGACATCACATTCATTGCGGCGGTACTAACGATTATCGGTTACTCTATCAACGATACGATCGTCACCTTCGACCGAATACGTGAAAACTTGAATCGCTCGAAACATATTAGTACTGACGACGAGTTGGCGGTAATCGTCAATAAATCTTTGCGACAGACACTTGGCCGTTCTGTTAACACGGTTCTGACAGTCATCTTCGTCGTAGTGGCATTGATGGCACTCGGTGCAGAATCGATTCGACCATTCTCTATCGCATTATTGATCGGTTTGCTCGCAGGTACGTATTCTTCCATCTTCATCTCTGCTCAACTTTGGTTCGATCTAAAGAGAAAGCAAATAGCGAAGAGTGGCGGAATGAAAGTAGAAAAAGAGAAAAAACAATGGGGCTCAGACGAACCTGTTGTGTAATACGTTTGAACTATATAAAAAGCAGGGTATACTTCGGTATATCCTGCTTTTTTGAATGGAGGAATGAAGCGTATGAAATTTCAATGGACTGTTCTAGTCGGTTTGTTATTTGCTATGTTGATCGCGGTGTTTGCTGTGTTTAATGTGGAGTCTGTGCCGGTGAATTATTTCTTTGGTACGGAGATGATTCCGCTTGTGTTAATTATTCTTGGCTCGGCATTGCTTGGTGCGATCATTAGTGGTTTTTTGCTATTTATAAGTCGTATCGAAGTGGGCGACGTGTGAAGGAGTTGGAGAAGCAGTTGCATGTGAAGGAAGAGGAGCTGGCGGCGCAGCGTATACAGATGCAGGAGATGGAGGAGCGCATCGATACGTTGATGGAGCCTCCGTTGATTCAGGCGGAGGTTATTCCACCGAAAGAGTTGTATTGAATAGGTGATACCACAGCAGGTTGTGATTTGCGACTTGTTGTGGTTTTTTTGATGGGTGAGTGTGGGTAAATCTACGTTTTTTGCGTGAGTGCGAAATAAGCGGCGTTGGTAGTTGTTCTTGCAAGTACTTTTTTCGATTGGGGATTGGATTTTGGTAGTGGTTTTGCTGGTGACGTGAGTGGAGCGATCATTGGCCCCACTTCGGTGCTGGTGGATGGCTTTCGCGAGGAGCCTGAGACAGGAAGGGCGCCTGTCTTAGTCTCTTCGCTACGCCTACCACTGGCAGCACCTTCGTTGGATAGGGTGAAGGGCAGTTCAGTTAGTTGTTTTCGCAAAGGGGGGAAGGTGAATAGCACTTGCCAGAACCTATTCTGTGGATCAACATCAAACTGAACAGAACGTCTACTGACTTTAATTACTATTTGCCTACTACCTAATCAGTAGAGAATCCAAAACATGATACTATCTATCTTCAGAATCCTATGCGAACTCGTGTAGCTCCCCAATCGATACTCTTCTGCACTTCAGGCTATCCATTAGTCATTTAATCACTTCCACTGCCAGTCTCATAAGAAAGAAAACGATACTAGTCGATCTACGTTCCAGGCGTCCGCCTGGAACGTAGATCGACGGGCCATCCAACTCCCAATCTTCCCATACCGTTTCCTTTCAGTCTCCACCCACATTAGCTATAATAAGAACAGAGGATGTGAAAGCATTGATACAATCCAAAAAAAGATGGCAAATCGATCGGCCAGACGAAGAACTCGTCATCCAGCTCGCGAAAGACTTGAAACTTTCCACGATGCTGACAAAAATACTCGTCGCACGCGGAATCACTACAAGCGAACAAGCAAACGCGTACTTGCACATGGACGAGTCCAACTTGCATGACCCATTTTTATTACATGACATGCAAAAAGCCGTCGATCGCATCCAACATGCAATCGACACACAGCAGCAAATTACAATATATGGAGATTATGACGCGGACGGCGTAACAAGCGTCACGGTGCTAACGACAGCACTCGAACGTCTCGGTGCAAAAGTGGACTTTGCTATTCCGAACCGTTTCGAACACGGCTACGGACCGAATAGCGACTACTTTGAACAACTACATACAGAAGGCACAGAAGTTCTCATTACCGTAGACAATGGGATCTCAGGCATTGAGCAAATCGCATTCGCGAAGTCGCTTGGGATGACGGTCATCGTAACGGATCACCACGAAATGGGCGATGTACTACCTGCGGCGGATGCGGTCATTCATCCACGCCATCCGGAAGGTGAATATCCATTCGGAGAACTCGCGGGTGTCGGAGTGGCGTTCAAACTAGCTTCTGCATTACTTGGAGAACCGCCGCTCGACTTGTTGGAATTCGTAGCAATCGGCACCATCGCGGATCTCGTTCCGTTAGAAGACGAAAATCGTTATATGGTGAAAGAAGGTATCCGCAGACTACGACGCACGCAACGTGCTGGAATTAAAGCGTTGATGCAAGTGAGTGGTCATGAGCAGAACGCTTTATCAGAAGAAACGATTGGCTTTACGATCGGTCCTCGTCTGAATGCTCCAGGCCGACTTGGAGATGCAGATCCAGCGGTCGATTTATTAAAAGCAGAAGATGAGCAGCAAGCGCTCGGAATTGCGCAAGAATTGAATGATTTGAATAAAGAACGGCAACAATTAGTGAAAGAAATCGCAAAAGAAGCGCAAGAGCAAGTGGAAATCCGTTATGGCGATCAGGTGCCTCACGTGTTAGTCATAGAAGGTGAAGGCTGGAATCCGGGTGTCGTCGGCATTGTGTCGTCTAGACTGACTGAGAAATATTACCGTCCTTCCATCATTTTATCGCTTGATCATGAAACAGGAATGGCCAAAGGTTCTGCACGTAGTATTGAGGGCTTTGATTTGTACAAGGAACTGTCGAAGAATGCGTCGATTTTGCCACATTTCGGAGGGCATGCGATGGCTGCCGGGATGTCATTGAAAATCGAGGACGTTGAGTCTTTGCGTTCGAATTTGAATGAACAGGCGAAGGAAGTATTGACAGAAGAAGATTTACAGCCTATTTTATCCATCGACGTGCCACTGGCATTAGATGAAATTGATATTGCCTCCATCGAAGCACTTGAGAAAATCCGACCATTTGGTATGGGATTCCCGAAGCCTGTTTTCTTATTAGAGCAACTTGACACGATCTCAGTTCGTAAAATCGGTTCAGCGAAAGATCATTTGAAGCTTGAAATGGGCGATCGTAGTGACCGTCTAGATGCGATATTTTTCGGAGCGGGAGCATTGGCGGACGAAATGGCACCACAAAGTAAGCTTAGTTTGACGGGTGATTTACAGATCAATGAATGGAACGGCAATAAGAAAGCGCAGTTACTTGTCGAAGATGTGAAATGTGATGAGTGGCAGTTGTTCGATTACCGTGGAATCCGGGAGCCGGCTAGATGGTTGCCAATGATTCCAGACCAAGCACAATTTATCGCGTTCAGTGAAGAGGCAATCCAACATTTCTTGCCGTTCTTTAAAGACATTCCGATTGTTTTGATTGGGCGCGATGAACTTCAACCGTCCTCTTCTATCGTATTGCTTGATATGCCGCAGGCCGAAGAACAGTTGAAGCAAGTGATGGACAAGACGCTTGCGGATCGAGTGTATCTTCATCTACATGTGCATGATTCTATGTACTTTGAAAAGATGCCAGATCGCCAACAATTTGGTTGGTATTACAGCTTTTTGAAAAAGCGTGAGACATTTGATATGTACAATCAAATCGATATGCTTTCCAAACATAAAGGTTGGAAAAAAGATGTGATAAAGTTCATGACAAAAGTGTTTTATGAACTAGAATTTGTTACACTAGAGAATGGTAAGGTGACGATGCTCTCTTCTGCAGGTAAACGTGATTTGGCAGAAGCGCCATCGTATAAAAAACGCCAACAGCAGATTAAACTTGAAGAGTTATTGCTTTATGCTCCGTATCAGGACTTAAAGAAAGTATTCGACTCTTTGCGTGAGACAGAAGCTGTTGAGGAGGAAAAACTGTGGACTTAAAAAAGTTTGTAACGACTGTAGACGATTATCCGAAACCGGGTGTCAGCTTTAAGGACATCACGACGATCATGGATAACGGAGAAGCATATAAATATGCGACAGACCAAATTGTCGAATATGCGAAAGGATTGGACGTAGATATCATCGTGGGGCCAGAAGCACGCGGTTTCATCATCGGATGTCCTGTTGCCTATGCGCTTGAAATCGGTTTTGCACCGGTTCGTAAGCCTGGCAAATTACCACGAGAAACCATTTCAGTCTTTTATGACCTAGAGTATGGACAAGATGAATTAACGATTCACAAAGATGCCATCAAACCTGGCCAACGTGTTCTCGTTGTAGATGATTTACTTGCAACTGGCGGTACAGTCGGTGCAACAGTTGAATTGATTGAGAAACTAGGCGGCGTAGTAGCTGGCTGCGCATTCTTGATTGAACTATCGTACTTGAACGGTCGCGAAAAATTGACGAATGAAAACATTAAGGCATTAATTACGTACTAATTGGGGAATCCTTCGCTTAACGCGGAGGATTCTTGCTATATAGGCACTGGGTTTGATTCGCTTTACATATAGGTGATATTATACATATACTACTAAAAATTATTATCTAAATATTTACGAAATAGGTTGAAAGGGGTAAGTCCATGGCGAAAAATCAAGACCTGACAGAACAAGACATATACGACTTGGTCTCGAAATATATGAACGAAGAACACGTCGAATTCATTAAGCGGGCATATGTGATGGCTGAAAAGTCGCACGAAGGGCAGTTTAGGACTTCAGGTGAAGCGTATATCAACCATCCGATTCAAGTCGCAGGCATTTTGGCGGGTCTTCAAATGGATCCAGAAACGGTCGCAGCGGGCTTCTTACATGATGTGGTAGAGGATACGGATATAAGCCGCGAAGATATTATCCGTGAATTCGGTGATGAAGTCGCGATGCTCGTTGACGGTGTAACGAAGCTTGATAAATTAAAGTTTCGATCCAATGAAGAAAAACAAGCGGAAAACCACCGTAAAATGTTTATCGCAATGGCACAGGATATTCGTGTCATTTTAATTAAACTTGCTGACCGCTTGCATAATATGCGGACATTGAAACATGTTCCAGCAGCGAAGCAACGCCGTGTATCGGAAGAAACGTTGGAGATTTTCTCCCCGCTCGCTCATCGACTCGGAATTTCCACAATCAAATGGGAACTCGAAGATATCGCATTGCGTTATTCCAATCCACAACAATATTACCGTATCGTCAATCTGATGAAGCAAAAGCGGACAGAACGCGAACAGTATTTGAAAGACGTCATGAGTCAGATGCGCGTCGAACTAGATGAAATGGGCATTGCTGCAGAAATTCATGGCAGACCGAAGCATTTGTATTCTATTTATCAAAAGATGGTCATTCAGAAAAAAGAATTCAATGAAATTTATGATCTACTGGCGGTCCGTATTGTCGTAAAAAGCATTAAAGATTGCTATGCGGCACTTGGAATCATCCATACATTGTGGAAGCCAATGCCAGGACGATTCAAGGACTATATCGCGATGCCGAAACAAAATTTGTATCAATCGATTCATACGACAGTTGTTGGACCCGCAGGAGATCCGCTCGAAGTACAAATTCGCACGGAAGAGATGCACCGTATTTCCGAGTTTGGTGTGGCAGCGCACTGGGCGTATAAGGAAGGTAAGCAGGTCGCAAAGCTTTCCAGTGATATTGATTCGAAATTGACATGGTTCCGTGAAATATTGGAAATTCAAAATGAATCTTCCAATGCACAGGAGTTTATGGAGTCTTTGAAGTTCGACTTATTTTCGGACATGGTCTATGTATTTACACCGGACGGAGATGTCGTTGAATTGCCGCAAGGGTCGGTACCAATCGACTTTGCCTATCGTGTGCATTCCGAAATTGGGAACCGAACGACTGGAGCTAAAGTGAATGGTAAAATTGTACCGCTTGATTCGCCGTTGTCGACAGGAGACATCATTGAGATTCTGACATCTAAACAGTCATTTGGCCCAAGCCGTGACTGGTTGAAACTAGCACATACATCCCAAGCGAAAAATAAAATTCGCCAATATTTTAAGAAGCAATTGCGTGACGAAAATATCGACAAAGGTAGCGAGATGATCCAGAAGGAATTAAAAGATGAAGAGTATGATATCAAGGAAGCGTTGAATAAAGAAAATATGCAACGTACCATTGATAAATTCAGCTTTACTTCTGAAGAAGACCTTTACGCTGCAGTCGGTTCTGGTGGTATTACCGCGCAACAAGTAGTCAATCAATTAGCTGAGCGAATGCGCAAGGAACGCGTGAAGAAAGAAACGATTGATAAGATCGTCTCAGACATTCAAACACCAAAGCCAGAGAAACAGACGGAATCAGGTGTAATCGTCAAAGACATCGACAATATGCTGATTCGTATCTCGAAGTGCTGTAATCCAGTACCAGGTGATGAAATCGTTGGATTCATTACACGTGGCCGAGGCGTTTCCGTTCACCGCACTGATTGTCCGAACGTCTTGTCTGAACAAGGTCAGCAAGAACGGATTATTGAAGTCCAATGGGCATTGCAGGATGATCAAGTTCGTAAAGAATTTCAAGTCGATATTGAAATTTCAGCATTCGATCGCCAAGGTTTGCTGAATGAAGTGATGATGGTTGTCGCGGACATGAATACACCGATCACCGCAGTGAGTGGCAAAGCAGACAAAGATGATATCGCGCATATCCATATGTCGATCAAAATCCAAAATATTACGCATTTGCAACGTACCGTCGATAAAATCAAACAAATCAAAGACGTATATTCCGTTGAACGGGTAATGAACTAAATAGGAGGTGTGGACATGCGAGTGTTATTACAGCGTGCGAAAGACGCTTCCGTAACAGTTGGTGGAGAAATAACCGGCTCCATTTCAAATGGTTATGTGTTACTCGTCGGCATCACGCATGACGATACTGAACAAGACGCCAACTATATAGCGAATAAGATTGCCGGCTTGCGTATCTATGAAGATGACGAGGGAAAACTGAATCGTTCAATCAAAGAAGTCGATGGCGCGATTTTGTCGGTTTCCCAGTTTACTTTGTATGGCAATGTACAAAAAGGGCGTCGCCCGAGCTTTATCGAGGCCGCGAAAACCGACGTAGCAGAACCTTTGTGGGAATACTTCAATGAGCAGCTACGCGGACTTGGACTTCACGTGGAAACTGGACAGTTTGGCGCCATGATGGACGTACAGTTGACGAATGATGGTCCTGTTACGTTGATGATTGAGTCTAGGTGAGTGGAGCGGTGGGATCTATGAGCGTTTACGTGGTTTGATAGAGCGTTTGACGTGGATCTATGAGCGGATAACAGGTGCGATAGAGCGGTTGAGACGTTTGATAGAGCGCTGATGGAAGGTAATAGAGCGGTTAAACGTTTTGTATGAGCATTTGCTAGTTCTGCCTCCATACATAATTCATCAAACAAGTTGACAGTAGTAGCGGTTACGACTAACATAGATAGTAATCGAATTAATTCATACACCGATGATGTGGAAAATACCTTTACTACAGGCTGGAAAGAGAATGGGGAACTTGGCTGAAATTCCCTGACAGTACCGTAAAGCGAACAACACCACGGAGGATTCATGCTGAAATTAGTAGGCATGGACGGAACCGGCCGTTATCCGGATTCGAGTGGGCACATTTGTGTCAATTTGGGTGGAACCGCGGAAGCTACAAGCTCTCGTCCCTGTTTTATTAGGGATGGGAGCTTTTTTGTGTTCTCTGAAAGTTCGCCCGTCATCAGATCATCGAAAGGAGTTTTTCTAATGAATTTTAAAGTTCCCCGCGGTACGCAGGATATTCTTCCTGATGTTTCCTGGAAGTGGCAGCGCGTTGAAAAGATCGCTCGTTCGATCTGTGATGTCTACAACTACAAGGAAATCCGCACACCAATTTTTGAACAAACCGAATTATTCCAGCGCACAGTCGGTGATACGACAGATATCGTGCAAAAAGAGATGTACACATTTACAGATCGAGGAGATCGCTCGATGACGTTGCGCCCAGAAGGTACAGCACCTGTCGTGCGTTCATTCGTCGAGCACAAAATGTTCGGCTATGCAGATCAGCCTGTGAAGCTATACTACACAGGTCCAATGTTCCGCTATGAGCGTCAACAAGCTGGCCGTTACCGTCAATTCGTCCAGTTCGGCGTAGAGGCAATCGGCAGTGATGATCCAGCTATCGATGCAGAAGTAATCGAGTTGGCGATGAATATTTATAAGAAAACGGGCTTGTCGGATATCAAACTCGTACTGAACTCACTTGGCGACAAAGAATCACGCGACGCACACCGCGAAGCACTAATTGCACACTTCAGCCCGAACATCGGAGAATTTTGTTCAGACTGCCAAAACCGTTTGGAGAAAAACCCGTTGCGCATTTTGGACTGTAAAGTAGATAGAGAACATCCGTTGATGAAAACAGCCCCTTCATTAGCTGATTATTTGAATGAAGAATCAAGCGCGTACTTCGAAAAAGTGAAGAACTACTTGGACATCGCGGGCATCGAGTACGAATACGATCCGAATCTTGTACGTGGTCTAGATTACTACAACCACACGGCATTCGAGATCATGAGTACGTCTAAAGGTTTCGGTGCAATCACGACACTTTGTGGTGGTGGACGTTACAACGGACTCGCTGAAGAAATCGGCGGCCCACCAGCACCAGGCATCGGCTTCGCCCTCAGTATCGAGCGACTATTACTGGCACTTGAAGCGGAAGAAAAGTCCTTCACAGACGAACCTTCACTCGACGTCTACATCGCCACACTTGGCGACGCAGCACGAGAAAAAGGCTTCGAGATTCTTGGCAAGCTACGCGAAAATGGTTTACGCAGCGAGATGGATTATATGGACCGCAAGATGAAGGCCCAAATGAAGTCCGCTGACCGCTTGAAAGCGCACCACGTCATCGTCATCGGCGAAGACGAAGTGAACGAAAACGTCGTCCAGCTAAAGAACATGGCGGACGGCGAACAGAAAAAAGTAACGGTTGACGAATTGATTGGGGAATTGAAGAAGTAAGAGTATAGATAGCGCATGGGATTTGCGCTTCAGAGGGGACGCTTTCCCGAGGGCTCGCGGTGAGCCAACCAGGTCGCAAGCTCCCTTTGGTTGTCTCACCTGTCGAGCTGATCCTCCGGGAGTCGCCCCTCTTACGCTCCAATCCTACTAAGCAACTTTAGTTACTTCAAGACATTATGAAAGTCAGTAAAAGGATTCTTTTCTATACTTGTACTTTGTTTCAAGTGCAAATATAAGATCCAATTCAAGTACAGTCACAACTTATTTCAAAGTTCTAAGTAGGGATTGGAGTGCAGAGCGGCGACTCCCGCGGGAATAGCATGAGCCTTGAGACCCCGCAGGTAGCGAAGCGGACGAGGAGGCTCAAGCCATGCCCGCAGGAAAGCGTCCGCTCGGAACGGAAATCCCCAACCACAACACTAATTTTACTTTCTACTTAGTCTTTCATCTTAAAAAAATACAAACTCAAACATCAGAAGGGTAGTGTAGACACTATGCAACGCACACATTATTGTGGGAACTTATCAGAACTACAAATCGGAGAAGAAGTCACGCTTAAAGGTTGGGTGCAGAAGCGCCGTGATCTTGGTGGACTGATTTTCATCGACGTCCGCGACCGCGCAGGCATCGTCCAGACAGTCTTCAACCCAGACCTCTCAAAAGAAGCACTCGAAATCGCTGAAACTTTGCGTAACGAATACGTCATCGAAGTTACAGGTCTCGTTATAGAACGTGAAGAACGCACAAAGAACAAAAACATCGCAACGGGCGCAATCGAAGTCCAAGTTGTAGAAGTGAAAGTCATCAACGAAGCGAAGAACCCACCATTTACAATCGAAGACGAAACGGATGTAGGCGAAGAGACGCGCCTGAAGTATCGTTACCTCGATCTTCGTCGTCCTGAACTTGCAAAAGTGTTCAAAATGCGTTCAGATATTACGAAAACGGTTCGTAACTTCTTGGATGATGAAGGATTCTTGGAAGTGGAAACACCAATCCTAACGAAATCTACTCCAGAAGGCGCACGTGACTATTTAGTGCCAAGCCGTGTTCACGAAGGTGAATTCTACGCATTGCCACAGTCACCACAGTTGTTCAAGCAGTTATTGATGGTATCCGGCTTCGACCGTTACTACCAAATCGCTCGTTGTTTCCGCGATGAAGATTTACGTGCAGACCGTCAACCGGAATTCACGCAAATCGATATGGAAATGAGCTTTATGTCAATCGAAGAAATTTTGGAGCTTAACGAACGCTTGATCAAAAAAGTAATGAAAGATGTTAAGCAAGTAGATGTGGAAACACCATTTAAACGTCTTCCATATGATGAAGCAATGAGTCGTTTTGGTTCAGACAAGCCGGACACTCGATTCGGAATGGAATTGACGGACGTATCTGAGATCGTTAAAGATTCTTCATTCAAAGTATTCGCTGGCGCAGTTGAAGCGGGTGGACAGGTGAAGTTGATCAACGTTAAAGGTGCGGCGGAAAAATATTCACGTAAAGATATCGATGCACTTGGCGAATTTGCCAAAGTGTATGGCGCAAAAGGTATGGCATGGTTGAAAGTGACGGAAGACGGCTTTAATGGCCCGATTGCGAAATTCTTCGACGGAGAAATTGGCGAAGCACTTAAAGCAGCTGGCGGCGGAGAACCTGGAGATTTATTCTTGTTCGGAGCTGACAAGAAGTCAGTTGTAGCCGATTCACTTGGCGCATTGCGTCTGAAGTTAGGAAAAGAATTGGACTTGATCGATCAGTCGAAGTATAACTTCCTGTGGGTTACGGATTGGCCGTTATTTGAGTACGATGAGGAAGATGCTCGTTACTACGCAGCGCATCACCCATTCACGATGCCTGCTGACGTGGAAGAATTGAAAACTAGCCCGGAAACTGTAAAAGCACAGGCGTATGACTTAGTGTTGAACGGTTATGAGCTAGGTGGCGGATCATTGCGTATTTATCAACGTGACGTACAAGAAGCCATGTTCAAAGCGCTTGGCTTCACGGATGAGCAAGCGCGCGAGCAATTTGGATTCTTGTTGGATGCGTTTGAATACGGAACGCCTCCACACGGCGGTATTGCGTTCGGTTTAGACCGTATCGTGATGTTGCTTGCTGGATCTACAAACTTGCGTGACACAATCGCATTCCCTAAAACAGCTAGTGCGAGTGACTTATTGACAGAAGCACCAAGTTCTGTTGATGATGCACAGTTGAAAGAACTCGGGATTAAAGTAGTCGCTGAACCGGTAAAAAAGTAAGTAAACAACTATTTTCAAAAGAGTTTATACAAATCGATTGAATTTTTAAAAAGCGTATGATAAGATGAAGTTAGTAGAAATCCTGAAGTGTTCGTCATTTGTAAATTAGTTTTGACCCAACATCTTATCGTCGGGAGTTCAACGTTATAGCTTGGATGACATGCCTTTAATCGGGACGCCAAAAGAGTTATACAGGACACCCACCTGCTTTTAGCGGGTTCAAAGCGATATTCAAAGACGGCACAGTCGGGATTTCACTTTCTAACAACTATTCACCTTCTTGCTTAAGCGAGAAGGTTTTTTATTGTCCAAAATTCAGTTAGTTGCGCGAGTGCAGGTGACTGTTTTAGGATAGAGTGAATACAATTTATCATAAAGGATGCGGTATAGATGTTACATCAATTTTCGAGAAATGAGTTATCTATTGGTACAGAAGGCGTAGAGAGAATGAAAGGTAAGACGGTGGCGATTTTAGGTGTCGGTGGAGTTGGTTCATTCGCAGCTGAAGCATGCGCGCGCACTGGGGTTGGGCGTATTATCTTAGTCGATAAAGACACGATCGATATTACCAATATCAACCGCCAACTAGTTGCTTATTTGTCGACGGTAGGGCGTTCGAAATCAGCTGTCATGAAAGAAAGAATTGCGGATATTAACGCAGAGTGTGAAGTGATTGATCTACATATGTTCTACACGGAGGAAACGTCCGAAGAATTCTTCTCGTACAAGCCCGATTATGTCATTGATGCATCGGATACGATTAGCTATAAAATTCATTTGATCCAGCAATGTCTCGAGCGTGGAATTAAAGTAATCTCGAGTATGGGAGCTGCTAATAAAACAGATCCGACTCGTTTCCAAATTGCGGATATTTCGAAAACGCATACGGATCCATTAGCAAAAGTGATGCGTCTTCGTTTGCGTAAGCTTGGAATTCCTAAAGGTGTGCCTGTCGTATTTTCCGATGAAAGCCCAATTGTCGTACGGGAAGACGTCCTTGAAACGGTGGGGAATGCCGATGCATCGATACGAAAAGCACAAATGCCTCCAGCTTCCAATGCATTTTGTCCATCAGTCGCGGGTTTAATTCTTGCCAGTTGGGTATTAAATGATATAGTGGCAGATATTCCAGTGGAACGTGTCAATGATGCTAAATAAAGGAGAGGTCAACCATGAAATCAACTGAAATGATCATTAACGGAAAACGACTTGGCGCGGATCTACCGCAAATCGAAGTAGTGAATCCTTCAACGGGTGAGACAATCGGTGCTGTGCCTAAAGGCGGCAAAGCGGAAGCAACGCAAGCAGTAGACGCGGCTTCTGCAGCATTTTCAGGCTGGGCAGCATTGTCAGCGTATGAGCGCAGTGCGTATTTAATGAAATGGCATGCGTTGATTGAGAAAAATGAAGAAAGCGTAGCCGACACAATGACGACTGAGCAAGGAAAGCCGTTAGCGGAAGCACTTGGTGAAATGCGTTATTCGAATGGATACATCAGCTGGTTTGCAGAAGAAGGCAAGCGGATTTATGGTGAAACCATTCCGGCTACGCAATCCAATAAGCGGATGTTCGTGCAAAAGCAACCAGTCGGCGTCATCGCATCGATTACGCCATGGAATTTCCCAGCGGCTATGATTGCTCGTAAAGTCGCCCCGGCTCTTGCAGCAGGCTGTACGGTCGTCATGAAGCCGGCTTCTCAGACTCCGCTAACTGCAATTCGTTTAATAGAGCTAGCACAAGAAGCGGGTATTCCGGACGGTGTGCTTAACATCGTAACTGGCAGTGCGAGTGAAATTGCAGAAGCATGGCAAGAAGACGGTCGTGTGCGCAAGCTGACGTTTACAGGATCTACTGAAATCGGTAAGACATTGATGAAAGGTGCAGCCGATACGATGAAGAAGATTTCATTGGAACTCGGTGGACAGGCACCCGCGATTATTATGGCTGACGCGGATCTTGATAAAGCAGTAGATGGCGTCATCGCGGCGAAATTCCGCAATGCCGGACAAACGTGTGTCTGTGCTAACCGTATTTATGTTCATTCATCAATCGCGGAGGAATTCACAACGCGCATTGCAGAGAAAACGAAGAGATTGAAAGTCGGCGACGGCAAAGAAGAAGGCGTCGTAATTGGTCCGTTAATTGACCAGGATGCAATCGATAAAGTGGATGAGCATGTGCAAGATGCAAAATCTAAAGGGGCAACAGTCGTTACGGGCGGTGAACATATCGAAGGGTTATTCTATCAACCAACTGTCTTAAAAGGTGTAACGGACGATATGCTTTGTATGGAAGAAGAAACATTCGGCCCGGTATTGCCGATTGCGACGTTTGAGACACAAGAAGAAGTGATCAAGCGTGCGAATGACACTGTATTTGGACTAGCATCATACGTCTTCACGGAGAACATCACACGAGGTATTCAGATTTGTGAAGCGTTAGATTATGGTATCGTGGGTCTGAATGACGGCTTGCCATCTGCACCACAAGCTCCGTTTGGCGGCTTTAAACAAAGTGGCCTTGGACGTGAAGGTGGACATCAAGGTATGGATGAATATCTAGAAGTGAAATATATTTCTTTAGGTTTATAATAAAAAAGGAAGCAACAAGACAGAGCCGTACTCTGCCTTGTTGCTTTTTTAGTTGGTTTGAAATTCGCGTAAAATGCTATTGCCGTCAAGTACTTTAAAATGCGCTGTCATCGTGCTATTTTGTACACTGTCAGCCGCGACCCGATGCCCGAATTCCGGGACATAGACACGATCTAATCCGAAGTTTACGATGTAATGATCGTTTTGACGATACTCTCGATCGGTCGTCTGCGCCAACCAACCCATTAAATAGACACCTCCAGCCGGTTTTTTGTCAGTCAATGAAACCAATTCAGTGACACCATCTTTTTGTTCTAATACGCCAAATACTCGCGTCTGGCCGATTTCATCCGGTTTTTTTAATGCTGTCACTAAACTAGGAGTCATGCGTTCCTTTGGTACTTTTTCGACGTCGTAGCGAAGCATGACATAATTTTCGTTTGCGTCTTGCTCGGTAATCGTTTCTGATTGGAGATAGATATCCGTGCCGTTTTGGATCGTTGTGAAGTAAGGAACCGTGAGACTGGCTAAGATGAGTAAGGGAATTATGAAGAGTATAGATATACTGAATTTACTATGCTTGGGGCCCACTTCAAAGTCACCGCCTTTTCTGCATTTTTCATAAAAAGTGTACTTCTTATGTACAGATAGCATGTGCCGTTTATGTGTATTTTAGTAATTAATTACCCAGTTTATTTATTTCGGAAACCTTTCACAGTTGTTTTGAATAAATTCACGTTGGATTGGGTGTAGGGCAGTTTGGGTAGTTGTTTTTACTCCTGGAAGTTCTGTTGGATTACGTTTCTGTTAAGAGAGCGTAAGAAGCGGCGGTGGGTTGTTGTTCTTGCACGTGCTTTTCTTTTTCCTGTTCAATCAGGAGTTGGTTGTTTAGCTGGCGGTGTAAGTGGAGAGTTCATTGTCTCCACTCCGGCGCTAGTGGATGGCTTTCGCGAGGAGCCATAGACAGGAAGTTCGCCTGTCTTTGTCTCCTCGCTACGCCTACCACAGCAGTCGCCTTCGTTGTATAGTGTGTAGGGCAGTTCGTAGACTTCTTTCGCTAGAGATACAAAATAGATATCACGATGTCACTGATCTTCTTCCTATTAGAACTACAACCAGAATAACTACCACTTAGTAGCGCAGGCACAACTGCGGGGTAGGCCGTGGCCAGGAGACAACTGGCAAGCACCACCGCCAGCTGGCTCTAGGCTGTAGGCAATCCCCCACGTGCCTGCGCGAGTCCGGAAAGTGAACACTCACTAACTTCAGTCCCCAACAACCAGTCGAGCAACGACCCCAAGAAAAAGTGACAAAAGCCTGCAGCCGCCTAGTCTTTCCATCAACCGCGTTCTAGGTTGGGTAAGGTACGCAATTTATCATTCTTAGAACCACAAACAAAATACCACTCAGCAGCGCAGATCAGCGGTGTCTAATTACTACATTACTATGTATGTAACCACAAAAAAACTGCCGCAAGAAGTCGCGATGACTCTTACGGCAGTGCTTTTATTAAATCAATAACCCGAACAACGTACTGTCCTTGTTCACTTCTTTATAAGGGAATCCATTCTTCTCCATGCGTGCAATCAGGCCATTATAGTCTTCCTTGTGCTTAATCTCAATTCCGACTAGACCTGGACCGCTCTCTTTGTTATTCTTCTTCGTATACTCAAACATCGTAATATCGTCATCCGGTCCAAGCACGCCGTCAAGAAACTGGCGTAGTGCACCTGCACGTTGTGGGAAGTCTACGAGGAAATAATACAGCAAGCCTTCGTAAATCATCGATTTCTCTTTGATTTCCTGCATTCTACCGATATCGTTGTTTCCACCGCTGATCACACAGACGACGCACTTGCCTTTGATTTCATTTTTATAGAAATCCAGGGCTGCGATCGGGAGGGCACCTGCTGGCTCGGCGATGATCGCGTGTTCATTGTATAGATCGAGAATTGCCGTACATACTTTACCTTCAGGGACGCTGACGATGTTTTCGAGATAGTTATTGCAAATGTCGTAATTCAGATTGCCTACGCATTTGACAGCCGCGCCATCGACGAATTTATCAATCGTTGCCAGGGGAACGACCTTTTGTGCGTCGATAGAAGCCTTCATGCTCGCTGCACCTGCTGGCTCTGCACCGATCATTTTCGTATGCAGAGACAGGTTTTTAATGTACGTGCTGATTCCCGACATCAATCCGCCACCACCGATACTTGCAAATACGTAATCAATCGGCTCTTCGATATCGTTCATGATCTCAACAGCTACCGTCCCTTGTCCGGCGATAATATCCTTGTCATTGAATGGATGGATGAAAATACGCTTTTCTTTTTCCATCAATTCGACCGCGCTTTCAAAACAATCATCGAACGTATCTCCGACTAAAATAATTTCAATACGATCGCGTCCGAACATTTTCACCATATTTACTTTTTGTCTAGGAGTTGTTTGAGGCATGAAGATCTTGCCATCAATGTCCAGGTTTGCACATGCGAACGCTACGCCTTGTGCATGGTTTCCTGCACTCGCACAGACAATTCCTTTTTTACGTGCTTCTGTTTCGATGCGTTTCATCTTATAATAAGCACCGCGCAATTTAAAGGAACGGACATGTTGCAAATCTTCCCGCTTAATATACACATGGCAGTCATACTTTTCCGATAGACGATCATTTTTCTGTAAAGGCGTATGCGCTACGATGTCTTTCAGCAGCTGATTAGCAATTAAGATATCTTCTACTTGAACACTTGGAGTTTCCATTTTTTTCACCTTCATAACTTATCATCTAACCTCCGTTATTGAGTCAACGTTTACTCATAATAACATGAAAAAAACTGAATGAACACACGAAAGTTCTAAATTGTGTGTTTATTTTAAAAATAGTGACTTTATTGGGAACTTTCTGTGAATGTAAGCGGTTACTGGATTGACAAGGGATTTCAATAAATAGGGTGGATCAAACATTTATGTAGTAATGGAGCATTTCGCTATCTTGCAATAGCATTGGAAAAATATTAATTTAAATAAAACATGTAGATTTTTGTTCTGTTTATACACAAATATGTGGTGTTTAATTCGTAAACAGAAGGGAAAACTAATGAGTGAGGGACTAACCACCAGAAAGGAAGCGTTTATTCATGCAGAAATGGGACAGTAGACCAGAAAAGCCGGATAATATGCAATGGACGGTGTTTGTCGTAACTCTTGTCATCATCGCAGCTGTAATAGTATATGGATTGATGATGTAAAGAGGCAAGAAATGGTATGTCACGATATCGACATGCCATTTTTATTTTCATTTTTTATAATACCTTCATTCGTCGCGCTCTTTTGGATTCTATCGCAAAATAACAGATTTCGTCTGAAAAGAGTGACAAATCTGACTACGCTGTTATATATTAGTCTTAAGAAAAGTTACTGTATCAGTACAGTGAATCACAAAAACGAATGGGGGAATAAACGATGAAAAAGAACACAGAGCAGAAAAGACAAATGGTGGAAAAGGTTTGTACGGAATGTGGGAACCAGTTCAAGGAAAAGCAAGAGTCTGTAATGTACGAATGCGAGCGTTGTGTCGGACGACATGAAGAATAATAAAAAATCCTATGCTCCCCCATACGGAGCGTAGGATTTTTTTGCGTTGAAGAAGAGAGAGTATACACTACAGATAATGAATTCCGTTAAATTGTATCAAACATCTACATATAAGGGTTTAAACTTACTCTATATAAGTTGAACAAAAGAAGAATTGATCCCGTGTTCGCTGTAGATTTCCGGTGTTCTCGTTACACGAAAATCGAGTTCATTAACTCATATCACAGAACTTTGAATGATTAATGTTTTAGAAAAACTAAGAGTGGTATAGAATGATAAGGTGTATTTAGTTTGTTGGAGAGGAGGATGTGTGTATGGCGTACATTGGTTTATTATTAATAGCAATCTCAGTATTGATAGTGGCCATCTACCTTTCATTGTTACTAACGAAGTCTTCGAACTTATTGCTGACAGTTATGGGAACAGTAAAAGGGGTAGAGGCAGAGCTCGATAAGAGCATTGAGCAATTATATGGAACTTTAAATGAGACTGAACAACTGGCGACAGATGTTCAAGTGAAACTCGCTGCAACGACGCCTATGTTTTCTACTATTGAAAATATCGGACGTTCAAGCCAGTACTTGAGTGAAGAAGTAAACAAGCGGACAAGACAATTTGAAGAGGATGGTTCTCTTCCAGGAACGGAAAAATTCGTTCAAGCCATCCAATATGGAGAGTTTGGTGTCCAAGTTTACGATTCATGGCAACGTGGCAAGAAGAGCTTAAAAAATACGTAAAAGGAAATGAGGGTTGAGAATGGATCTCGTTGGAATTGGCGTCATACTCATCGGTATCGCCTTCGTCATTTTGGCTATCTATTTCGCTAAGGTATTACAACAAGTCGGAAATATTCTACACGACGTCGATAAGACTGTAGGGGCGCTTCCGAAACAACTTGATGGTATTTTGGACGAAACAGGAAATTTAATTAAAAACAGTAATGATTCATTAGCAGATATCAATACAAAAATTGAAAACCTGACTCCATTGTTCCAAGTAATCGGTGACCTTGGAGAATCTACACACCAACTTACTTCTTCGTTAGTGGATGTCTCATCTTCTGTTCAACAAAAAGGAGACCACACAGACACATCAGAGCAAAACAAGAAACTAGGTAACATCTACGGTTCAGCCATGTTAGGCTATTACATCTTTAAGAAGCGCAAGCAATCTGTGAATGCTGCTAAGGATCGTGCAGAACAAGGTGTTCCACAAAAAAAGTTACCAGCACCGGAAAACGCGTCATTTTAAGTGCTGACAAAGACTGAAGATCAATCCCAGTGGGGCTTGAGCTTCAGTCTTTTTTAGGTTTTGTCGAGTTGTGGTAAAAGTTAAGTTTATGAGTAAGAAAAGTAGAGCTATGTCTGATAGATAAAGGTATATGGTGTTAAATGGAAAATTTATAATTAAACAACAGAAAAAATGTTATTATATTAAGTATTAATCATTAATAGTTGAAGGAATAATATGGAGTTAGTAAAAGAATCTGTAGTCAGCGTGAAACGATTTCTCTTAAGTCTGCTATTCAATGTCATTCTTGGTGCTTTTAAAAACGCAAAGAATAGCTTTGTAGTATTACAGTATTTTGATAAGTTTTGGACAAATTGGGTGTTGTTTATTTCTTTTTAGACAATTAATTTTGGATTCTAGAGAAAGTGCATTATACCAAATGAGCCATTTAGTTTTATGGGGAATAATGTTAATATAAAATATTTTTTCTGAAAAGGGGTTTAATTATGAAGTTGGAAGTGATGTTGAGTATTTTTCTTGTAGTAGTTTTAACAGCTTGTTCATCCACCACTCAAAAAGTAGTTTCAGATGAAGTGGTTTTTTATGGAGAGGGGAAGTATTGGAATGCAAGCTACATATACGATCCAGTATTATATGAGGCGGAAAAGGTGAACTGGGTTGAAATAGAATTAAAAGATTTAGAATTATCTCGGGAGGATATAAATAATATTAATATAGAACTCGAAGGTGACGATGGCTTGATTACGGGGGTTGTTGAAGATATGAAGACGAAATTTGAAGGTAACAAAATTTCCTTTTTAGTGGGGACCGTTAATAATGAGACATTTGAGGAAGATGAATATAGAATCACTATAAAATTCAAAGATAAGCAAGATAGTATAAAACTAAATAAAAAATAACTACTAAATTGAACTAACGATGGCGATTGCAGTACACGGTTTCTATGCAGTAATGTAGCTGATCTATATTTCGGATGGCGACTCCCGTGTAGGAAAACGTTTGCTTCTACTCTTGAAACATAAAAAGAGCTGTTCATAAAGTCTTTACAAGACTCTCTGAACAGCTCTTCCACTTACGGTCGCATCTTCTTAAGTTCTTTACGCTGCTGCATCAAATAAAATGCCAGTGTAGCGACTCCATACAACCCTTTATATTCTTTCTCGCGAACAAACTCACTCGCATTCCCAACACGATCCTTAAAGCGAATCGTCGTATCGAGTGCGGCAGTCGTCACTTCACGTGAAGCCTCGCCAACATCTCCAACAATCTGGAAGACCGGTGTCACTTCATAAATCTGTTTGTTTACATTACTAATCGTATCATTCGTTGTATGAAGAATTTGCTGTGTTTGACCCGTAACTTCTGCTACCGTTGACGGCAGGGTATCGGTCGTCTTCTTGACACTTTCCAATACTTCGGTCAATTTTCCAAGTGGTTTAATTAACACGATTGCGACAATAATTAGCGCGATGCCGATGAGCAATACGCCTATTCCTAGTACCCAATCCATCAAGTTCACCTCTCTCCGTTATTCTGCTTCATCTTGTAGTACATTTTTGATGCTACTTCGGACAATGCAGTCGTTTGCTCCATCAGCTTGGCATACTTGCCAGGAGGCGCTGATACTTGATCCGCCATTTTAGCGATAGAGTTCTGCACGTACTGGGTGGATTCGCGAAGTTCTTTCGCTGAAGCCGCCAATCCGTCAACCGATTGCAGTTTTGCATTCGCATCTTCGGCAATCTGGTTCGTCTGAGTCATGAGCTGATCAGCTTTATCCGTGATGCCGCCCACTTTCAGTTCCACACGTTTCATCGTTTCTTTTACATCTGTCATTGCTTCTTTGACCGCTTTGGCTGTCTTAATAATAGCAATTGCGATAACTACTAAAGCCGCAACGGCGACTATGGCACTAATATACAAGAGCACCTTCAATCTAGTCACCTCCACATAATAAGTGCGTTTCTAACTTGAACGTCTAACTTCCGTCATAACGGGTAAACGTTCTATATCCTTGTCATTCCACAAATGAAAGTAATCTAAACACTGGCACGCTATTTAACTAGAAAAACTATAGTTCCACACCCATATGTGAGAAAAGTACCTGAAATATGATATGATTCTCAAATCAGATACTGAAGGGGTGAAATAAATGCCTTGCAAAGGTTGCATTGTCCGCGATATTGATTATGAAGTCTCATTTGAAAATTGTAAGCAAACAGCACTGTTCGAATCAATAGAAGATCATTTGAAACGAGCCAACATGCTAGTGAACCAGGTAGATCAAACCTTTCATGTGAAAGAACAAGGGATAAAAGAATTATACGACTTTTGCGTCGATCATGCAGTAGAAATGGATACTATTCAATTTCGTCTAGACCAAATCGATTGGCGACCATTCTCGGAAGTCATGCATGTAGTCGAAATGCAATGGATTGACGAGGTCATTCAAGACGAACAATTGATAAGTCATTATCAGCCTATTGTTACACCCGACCTTGAGATTTATGCCTATGAATTGCTCGCGCGGTTCTATCATAAAGACGGGAGAGTGATTTATCCGAATGAAGTTTTCTCCGCAGCAAAAGAGCGCGGTAGATTATATGCTCTAGACAGAGTGTGTCGTTTGACAGCAGTTCGCTTTGCAAAACATATTACGCAAAAGGCGTTCATTAATTTCATTCCAACCTCTATCTATTCACCAGAGTTTTGCTTGAGATCGACAATTAATTTAGCAAATGAATTAGAAATTGACCCATATCGTTTAATTTTTGAAGTAGTGGAGTCGGAAAAAGTGGAGGACATGGACCATTTAAAAACGATTTTGGAGTACTATCATTCAAGAGGATTCGAGTATGCGCTCGATGATGTTGGGGAAGGCTACAACACAGTTGAAGTACTCTCTTTCCTTCGTCCGAACTACATGAAGCTCGATATTAAGTATGTACAAGGTGTCGCGACGGATCCTGAAAAGCAGCTTATAGCAGCAGATTTTCTTAAAAAAGCGTTGGAAGTGGATTCGATTCCGTTAGCAGAGGGTATAGAAGCGGTAGAAGATTTTGAGTGGCTGAAAAAGAAAGGTTATCAACTATTTCAAGGCTATTTGTTTGGCAAACCGTCGGCAAATCCACAAGCTGAAATTTCTATATAAGGCATACATGTTGTTGAGGGTAATTAGTTTACACTGAAATTGGTTTAATGTTAAAATATAAATAATAAGGAGATGGTACATATGAGATTAGACAAAAAAGTTGCAATCATTACAGGTGGGGCTGGCGGCATCGGATTAGGTATCGCTACAGCATTCGCTAAAGAAGGTGCGACTATCGCGATCGTTGACTTAAACAAAGAAGCAGGCGATGCAGCGATTGAAAAATTGCAGAAAATCTCTCCGCAATCGATTTTTATTCAAGCGGACTTAACTGTTCGAACAGAATTACCTTCCATTGTCGAGCAAGTCGTAACGAAGCTCGGGAAATTGGATATCTTAGTTAATAATGCACATGCTTCACGTATGAAATCTATTGAAGAGATGACGCAAGAAGACATAGACCTGTCGTTCAATACAGGATTCTATCCAACGCTCTACTTGATGCAAGCTGCACTTCCACACTTGAAAGAGTCAAAAGGCACCGTGATCAATTTCTCATCCGGCGCAGGATTAAATGGCGATGTGAACCAAGGTTCATATGCTGCAGCGAAAGAAGCCATTCGCGGGATCACAAGAGTGGCAGCGAATGAGTGGGGTCAATACGGCATCACATGTAACCTGATTTCACCGATTGCCAAAACACCTGGCATTGAGCATTGGGGAAAAGAAAATCCGGAATCGTATAAAGCGATTCTTGCTAAAAATCCACTTGGACGCCTGGGCGATCCAGAAAAAGACATCGGTCGCACCGCAGTATTCCTAGCGAGCGAAGACGCTTCTTACATCACCGGTCAAACGATGATGGTAGACGGCGGTTCTATCAAATTACGTTAATACAACATTCAAGGCTGTCCTGATTTTATGGGGCAGTCTTTTTTTGTGTGTAAGTAAGTATGAGGGGGGCGGGTATGAGCGCATATGGCCGTTGATAGAGCGGCTGGCGCGTGCTATAGAGCGTTCATGGTGTACGTATGAGCGCACGCGGATGTTGATAGAGCGGCTAGCGCGTGCTATAGAGCGTTCGTGGTGGATGTATGAGTGCACGCGGATGTTGATAGAGCGGCTGGCGCGTGCTATAGAGCGTTCATGGTGTATGTATGAGCGCGTACGGGGGTTGATAGAGAGGCTGGCGTGTGCGATAGAGTGTTCATGGTGTACGTATGAGCGCGTACGGGGGTTGATAGAGCGGCTGGCGCGTGCTATAGAGCGTTCATGGTGTACGTATGAGCGCGTGCGGGGGTTGATAGAGCGGCTGGCGCGTGCTATAGAGCGTTCGTGGTGGAAGTATGAGTGCACGCGAATGTTGATAGAGCGGATACCGCACGCCATAGAGCGCTCACGCGAATCTATTGAGCGCCTTCACCAACAATCCAACCAACACTCTCCACAAAACAAAAAAGCTGCTCTATAACGGAGCAGCTTTCTTCAAACAAACGTGTTATTTAACTTAGTGTAAATTTGGACTAAACTATTTCGTTCAGCCTCCGATAAGTGACTAAAGAACTCCGAACGCACTTGTATTCCACATTTCTGCGCTTCGCCTAGAATTTCTAGGCCTAGGGGTGTTATTTTCCAATACTTTGTTCGGCGGTCTTCTTCATCATTACGTAACGTGATAAATTCACTTTTAATGAGCTTTGACGACAAATGCGTTAATGAAGCGGGCGTAAAGCCTAGTGTTTCAGCCAAGTCAGAAGGACGTTGCTCACCTTTGTTATGTAACTCTAGCAACACAAGAATATGGGAGATTCCTAGGGATAGCTTGGATTCTTGCTGGAAACGGATCAGCATTTTATTTGTCACTTGATCCATTAAATGTACCAAATTGAAAATTGTCTGTTCTTCATTCAAAAAAGAACGCCTTCCTTTCCTTCAAGAAACTTTATGTTTATATACTATTCATCATACAATATTATATACGAAATGAAACCGTTGTGACACGATAATAATACCTACATCTTACACAATATTTTAAAATCAAAGAGTTTTTCATTTTCTTCTTTTTAATTATAGACTGATAGCGTATGATAAAGACAACGAATGAGCTAGATGAACCAAATTGGAAGGGTGGGCATAAAGTTTGATGAAAGTTAAAGATTCGTTAACGTTTCAGCTAGGTACGATCATAGCTGGAATCTTGGTGGTGATGTTAGCTATTACATCACTGGCTACATATAAGACTGCTTATGACAAGTTATACGACGCTGCAGGAATTGAGGCGTACGGCTGTGCCAATATTACTACTGGATTGATTCGGCCTGGTGATATGGAAAAGGCATTGGCCGGCGACACTGATACACAAGATGCACTTGGGAAGACGTTGAATTGGACAACCGAACATAAGAATATATTTGAAACTCAATATATTTTGGATTTGGATGGAAAACTCATTGCCCTCGATGATAATCTGAAAGCTAAAGGATTTAAGCCGGGAGATCAGTTCCATTTAGACGAAGAAGCGATTGCCGATCTACTCGAACATCGACATTCTACATACTCCCAGCCTTACGAGTATGGTGACATGGAGCGGCTTTCAGGTTATGCGCCAATACACGCAGACCAGGATGCGAGCAAGGAAATCATCGCATTCAGCGTAATTGATTTCGATGCCAATATCGTCAAGCACCGTACATGGGATGTCGTACGCGACGGAATCTTGATCAGTATTATCCCTATGATACTTGCTTCAATCGGCACAGGATTCCTGATTCGCCGGAAAACGAAGCCGATCACGAGCTTAATTGAGCAGGCGAAGAAAATTGCGGATGGCGACTTGGCGGTTCAACCGACAGAAGTGAAATCACAAGACGAAGTGGGCGACTTAGCTCGTACACTGAATCGTATGACGGTGAATTTACAAGATATGATCTCGACGATGAATACGACATCACAGCATTTATCCGAAAACGCGGGGGAAACCTCTGCATCACTTTCTGAAATGCGTGAAGCGATTACAATGGTTGCGCATAATATCGAAGAAGTCGTCACAGCCGTTACGGATGGCACATCAACTGCGGAGCACGCTACAGGCATTTTGACGGGATTAGCAAGTGGTTTAGACAACACGAAACAAAGCGCTGATTCGATGCTCGTTAACTCCAACGAAACGATGAAGATTGCACTAGAAGGCGCAAAACGTGCAGAGGAAATTAGCCACGATATGGAATTAATCCGAAACGGTTCACAAGAAGTTGGAGATACGATCCAAAACTTGGTTGAATCTACGACGAAGATTCAAAATATCACAGGTTCTATCGCAGGAATCGCAGCTCAAACCAATTTACTCGCGCTGAACGCATCCATTGAAGCGGCTCGTGCAGGTGAACACGGTAAAGGCTTTGCGGTAGTGGCGGAAGAAGTACGGAACTTGGCCGAGCAATCGAATCAGGAAGTGCTCGAAGTAGAGAAACTAGTGAAGGATATTTCGGATCGTATCCAGCAAGTCATTACTTCTACATCAGAAAACACGAAACATATCACGAAGGGTACAGAAACAGTGAAGCTTACGTCTCAGTCATTGAGTAATATTTCCGTAGCAGTTGGAGAAACTGTCAAGGAAATCAAGAATATCTCGAACTTGATGACGTCAGAAGCTTCGAAATCAACAGAGGCAGTGCAGTTGATCGAGCATTTGACACATGCTGTACAAAATATCGAAGACATGACGAATAATATTGCGGCAGCTGCTGAGCAAACGACAGCCAGCATAGAAGAAATTTCAGAACGTTCTACGCAGACCAATCAAATGGCGCGTGAACTGGAAGTGTTTGTCGGTTCATTCAAATTACCTAAGTAAACACTCGGCCATCGCTTATCAAGCGATGGTCTTTTTAACCATTGATTTTAGAATGTATGTTCTGTATAATACGAACATACATACGCTTAAGAAATGGGGAATAGCTGATGGAAAGGAACCGAGATAGAGGGAAATTGAAGTGGACGTCGCTTATGCTGCCTGAACACCTCGAGAGACTACGTGATTGGCAACGGGAGGACGAATATATAGACCGACCTGAGTTAACCGATTGGGAGCTACAAACGATGCAGGAGACCCTTGAAGTGGCTTTGCGCAGACGTAGCGAGACATCAATCAAGACTTGGCATGATGGAGAGGTTCGCTTTCATCAAGGGGAGATCGAAGCGCTCGACTTGCAGACGATGACGATCGTACTGCGCGATCCATTTGGAACGGAAAGAATTCATGTAGCGGATGTGGTAGATGTCCAGTTGTCCAAAGCAGTAGACGGTTTATAGACAAAAATAAAAGCCGCCTGCGAAGGCAGACAGCTTAATCTTTGAAAAATGCTTTTTCTACGTTGTACTTTGCTTGCTCTGTGTTGATTACGTACGTTTCGTAGATTTCGCGTTCCATTGGATCATCGATGATCACAGCGGAAATTTTTGCTACTTCTTCACGGTGATTACGTAATGGAGACACTTGGTCTTCAAAATGCTTTTTCAGACGTGGACGTAATTTACGTGCTTTTCCTACGAATAATAACTCGTCGCTTTGGTTGAAGAACAACAAAAGGCCGCCTTTATCACGTGGAATGTCATGAAAATCGATGAAACCATAGATTGGCTTAATCGGCGTTTCATCCGGTCCCATTTCTTGTTTTCTGCGAACGATCGTTACGTCCGGTTTAGGTAATGTAATATTGATCATTTTACTTCACATCCTTATATCAGTCAGTGTTTATCCTATCATATGACAAAATAAAAAGCGAGAAACTTTCTCTCCATTCCTTGCATATAGTAAACAAATGTCTTGGGAAGGATGAAATAATGAAAAACCCTGCTGTTATTCAAACGTATCACATATCGAATACAAGACCGAAAGTGGATGTGTATTATCCCATCATTACACAATTAGATGATCCAAAAGTTCAAGAAAAGCTAAATCAATTACTGTTCAAGGAAATGAATAAAATGCTAGAAGACAATAATTATCATGACCCAAGCCTTGTCGAGTTGGTCGCAACGTACGAAATTAAAAATAATCAGCGTGATCTCTTCAGTATCAACTTAATTGTCTACTCATTCACCGGTGGAGCGCATGGGATGACTTACGTTAACTCCCTGACGTTTGATACGAAGACGGGAAGACAATACAATCTGCAAGATATGTTCAAGCCAGGTAGTCCTTATGTACAGAGAATATCGGAATATATTAGACGTCATATACAGCAATGGAAAACGCCCGTGCTTGAACCATTTACAAAAATCAAGCCTGATCAAGACTTCTACCTTGCAGACACGAGTCTCGTTGTCTACTTCCAACTATATGAAATCTCACCTTACGTAGCGGGCTTCCCCTATTTCCCGATTCCATTGCTCGATCTACAAGATATCATCAAACCAAATAGTCCGGCAGACCGCATGTTACCGTTTATAGGAACTTAAAACAAATTGAATAAACAAATGTATGGGCTTACATGACGAAATAGTGTTATAATTTCGATATACGAAATATACAAATGAGGTGGAAACTATGCTAAGAAATTTCTTTATCGGACTATCTGAAAATCAACTACTGAATCAGGCTGCCCAAAAATACGGCTTTCAATTAGGAGCCCAACAAGTTGTGGCAGGAACTAACATCGAAGAAATGATTGATAGTGTCAAAGAGCTCAATCAAGCAGGTATTTCATGTACGATAGATAATTTGGGTGAATTTGTGTACGACAAGAGCGAGGCCACTGAAGCGAAAGAACAAATCTTATCTGTAGTGGACGCGATCCAAGAAAATCAAGTGGATGCGCACATCTCGATCAAACCTTCACAGCTCGGCCTCGACATTGAATATGCATTTTGCGAACAACAAGTAGAAGAGATCGTCAAACGTGCAAACGAGGTAGGCGTGTTTGTGAATTTGGATATGGAAAATCACTCACGACTTGAACCGACGTTCCGTTTGCTGGACGGATTAAAAGCAAAAGGCTATGAAAATGTCGGAACCGTAATTCAAGCCTATTTTCACCGTGCATTAGGTGACACGAAGAAATATAACGATACACGTATTCGTCTAGTAAAAGGTGCATACAAAGAATCGCCGGACGTTGCGTATACCGATAAACAAGATATCGATGAAAATTATATTAAAATCATTGAAGAACATTTATTGCATGGAACATTCACGTCGATTGCGACGCATGATCACAACATTATTAATCATGTAAAGCAGTTTGTGAAAGAGCATGACATTTCATATAATCAATTCGAGTTCCAGATGCTGTACGGTTTCCGCCATGATTTGCAGTTGCAGTTAGCAAAAGAAGGCTATAATTTCTGTACATACGTACCGTTTGGCGAGGACTGGTACGGGTACTTCATGCGCAGATTGGCGGAGCGTCCGCAGAATATGAACTTGATGGTGAAGCAAGTGTTCAATAAGAAAACGAACACTATGATTGGCTTAGTCGCCGGCGCGTTTGTGCTTGGGCGATTAAGCAAGCGTGGGAGCGACGAGAAAAAAGATGGTGGTTGGGTGAGGTATCGATGAACGGTAGGATAGAGGCAACGTGGATCTAGACTTTCCAGGTGGACGCGCTCATAAATTTGTTTAAGCGCTCATAGTTTATGCATAACCGCTCTATGGCAAGTGCCAACCGCTCTATTGCGGACCGTAAGTGCTCTGTGATGGACGATTACCGCTCTATCAAGGCCTCTGACCGCTCATTGCACGGTCGCGTCTCTACTATTATCAAAGTCTAACGATAGGATTGGAGAGAAAGCGTCCCCTTTGTAGCGCAAATCCCGGATCACTATTTTTAACTATCTCTTCCTTGGATTCCAAAACACTGCATTCCCTGCAGTGTTTTTTTGTACTAACTTTACAGAAAACGTGGAAAATAGTAGTGTTAGAGATAGTTAAAGTACTATTCACTCTTCATTACACCAATGACAGGAGGAGAGTTGATGAAAAAACTTTGGGTCATCGTTCTATGTGCAGTCGTACTGGTTGGATGTAACACGAACCGAGCATTGTCTTACGAGGAAGTCGCCATGAAGGACTTGGGTAAGGGCGATCAGAAATTCTACGAACACGCGCAAGCTGAAAATGGCGTGTACTTATTTTACGACACGTCGGACGATAAATTGGTCATTTATTTTAATACCGCCCATGAAAGCCAGGAAGATTATGCCGTGGACTTTACAAACTTTGACGTAGAAAGCGACGGAGACACGTTGCGCATTCTGTATGATAAGAATCAAGACCGAGGTGAATCGAAAACTTTTCAAGAACAGCAATTCTATAGAATTCAATTAGACAAAGAGTATGAAACGATCGAGCTGTTTGAGAATGGAGATATGGCAGCATTCACCTCTGTCTATTCATAATTTGCATAAACCGAAATGAGGGCGGTTATGAACATTATCAAAGCGAACCTTTCCGACGTTCCTGTCATTCGTGACGTAATGATCCGAGCGTTTCAGGAATACGAGCACGCTACACCTCCGACGAGTGCGTTGAAAGAGACCGTCGAAAGTATCGCCGCTGAAATGCAAAGTGGTGTAGAGGCCTTAATTGCTTATATAGAAGAGGAGCCGGTCGCAATGGTTCGTTTTCGGTTAGAAGATAAAAGCCTCTACTTTTCTAGGTTCTCTGTCGTGCCGGAAAGACAAGGTCAAGGCATCGCGAAAGAAATACTGCGATTTTTAGAGGAGTATGCGACGCAACAAGGGAAGAAAGTAGTAGCATGCAAAGTACGAGCGGATGTGCCGAAAAACATCTCACTCTATCAATCAATCGGCTATCACGTGTGTGAAGAATCTGTACTACATAGAACGGATGGTACGTCGATTGCCGTAGTGTCAATGGAGAAATTGCTATCCTGAGCAGTGGGAGGTCATACAAGTGGAGAAACAAAAGAAAAATACCCGCGATGTATTGCAATACTTGGCACTTTTCATTGTCTTGGGAACACAGATTGTTCGTCTGATTCTGTATATCACGGAAGTGGCATATACGATTCCTGAAAGGACGCTAAATCTATGGATGTATATAGGATTTGGAGTCGCAATCGCTATATTATTAGTATCTTATCTATTTCCGAAAAAGGAGCAGTCAGCCTAAGTCATGAAGGGAGGAAATACATATGCACAGCAATAATTTACTTTTTTCGTTTCTCTCTATATTCAGCATATTCATGTACATCATTCCGATCGCATTCCTAATTTTCACAGTCTGGTTTGCGTTAAAATTCCTTAAACTACAAGAACGTAAAAATGAAATCCTTCAATCGATCGCAGACAGACTCACTAAGTAGAAGGAAGAAGATTAACCATTTTAAACAGAAGGAGAAACACCGTGATAAAAAATAGAACCGCACTTATAAGCGCCGTGGTACTTCTTGCCATTTGCATGATTTTGTTTTTTCCCTATCCTAATAATCCGTTAATCGGATCTTCCGTGACGTTCATGTCGTTTCCTCTTCAAAATGAGGATGGGCTCGTCTGGAAAGGAATACTAGGCACTGCTTTATTCCTTATCGCGATGGCGCTTCTGATTTACGGATTAAAGAAATTTTATGTTGTGCTGGCTGTACTTGTCCTCTTCCTGTATGCGTTGATCCCGTTATATCTTGTTACGGCGTATCAAGAAACATTGGCGAGTGGTATTGCAGCGATTTCCTACGACCAGGAAGGCAAGTGTTCATTTGATACGTTAGAGGACAGTGAACGGATGAATGGAGACTGCCAGCTGACTCTGAAAAATCACAGCCATCAGCCCGTATCATTCGAGCTGGAGTTCATGGATACTGGATTTGGCCAAGAAGAAATGAAAATGGTGTCGCTGATGAATATAGCAGGCCCCTATAAGATAACAATAGAAGGAAATCAGGCAGAATTTATTGAGCTCAATGAAATACTAGATGTCTCCGATGTGCAGGATCATATCTTTAGCGGATCGACATCAGATGTACACTTTAAATTAGTTGAAGAAAAGAAAGAACGTATTTTTTAAATGTAGATAAAAATTAAATGAGGATTGAATATAGCCGACAATAGGGTATTCAATAAAATAGATAAGGAGAGGATCTCATGCTTCGGAAACTATTTTATATTACGTTTATGGCGGTGGTACTCGCAGGTTGTCAGACCGCAGATAAGAACAGTACATCGAACACGCCACAAGAGGCACTCGAACAGCTTCATACAGAGGAAGGTTTTGCGGAAGTCGTGAAAATGTATCGCACGTTGGAAATCGATAATAATAAGGTCATCAGTGTCTATAAAGGGATATTAGACGGCGCGGAAGAAATATTTGTCGCCAAGTTGAACAAAGAGAAAGATGATACGTGGACGGTAACGGATGCGATGGGAATCGGTATGCCTTCAGAGGAAAATATAGGGGAGAGTATTAAAACCCCTTCGTTTGAAGCGGGTTTCACAAAGAAGAATAGCGCTCCGAGTCCTAATACGAAACTGGTTCAGACTGATGACAAAAAGTATAGAGTCTGGGTGAAAGAAATCGAGTAACATGAAAAGACCGCATAAACGCGGTCTTTTTTTCATTGTCTGTAAAGTAAAATGATAAAATAGACGACCATCGCAAGCAATCCAAGCGGTACACCGACCCGTGCCCATTCTCCACTACGAATATTGAGCTTACCAGCCGCGATGATATTCGGAATATTTCCCGGTATCAACATCCCGCCACTAATGAGCAAGCCAAGTAACAGTGCTTGGATCGTTGGTTCGTCCATCGCGGGACTGATTTCCGCAGCAGCGAGTGTTGCGTTGTCGAGTACAGCTGAAATCATATTGATCCAGTAAAGCGTCAATGGATGAAGATCGAGTAAGTACAGTGTAATCAATGGCTCAAACCCCGCACCGAGCAACGTCAAAGCCAAGACAAATATATACACTTTCACACCGCGCCCGAAAATACTTATGTACGACTCTGCCGCTTGTACGGAAGAACCGTGCCGCAAGCGGTTGCGTGGGCGAATTATGAAGAATGCGAGAAGGCCGAAGACGAATACACCGGCTAGAATATCTGTCCCGAGCAAGTTCATTAAGTAATAGAAGTCTTCATTCAGTTTATTCGTCGCAATCGTTGATAGTGGCTCTCCGATCGGTGTCAACACCGCGCCCATGCCGATTGCATAACAAGCTAAAATCACGAAGCGGATTTCTGATAGTCGATCCATTTGCAAGACGGATGCGATGGCTACGAGGACTAGCGCAGCAATGATCGCAGTGATAACACTTGATATTAATCCCAATCCCATAATAATTAGCGCTAAGAATAGGCGAAAAGGAATGATTCGACTACCCGATAATACTGCTTTCTCAAATGGGTGTCGTATCCAGCGAAACACGATCCCCGCTATAAGAACCGCGAGTGTAATATGCAGTGGATCGTGTAAAGCCTTATTCCACAACTCCCACTGAAACACCCCACTAACAAATGCCGCAGCACAACCCATGACGAATAAAAACAATTCCAAATTACGTTCAATGCGAGGGATCGTAAACGGCAAAACTAACACCAAACCTAAAATAATAAGCAATCCAGTGACCATGGGCATCTCCTTTCAGCAATCTTTCTTCTACACTGTATGCAAAATGCCGATTCATCTTGCATACAGTCTGAATAGAATAGAAAAAGAGGAGGGACACGCATTGGAAGTTTCAGATATTGTACTGATCCCCGTTATTATCGGGTTAACGGAAATTTTGAAGATGTATGGATTGCCGAAGAAACTGATTCCAATCTTTTCTTTACTATTAGGCATCGGTGGCGGGATCTTCTACTTGTTTCCACATGATTGGAAGTCAGGGATACTGGGCGGGATTATTATGGGGTTGTCGGCAAGTGGATTGTATTCGAGTGGGAAGACGATTGTTAGGAAGCCGCCGTGTGATGAAGAAGATGACCAGTGATTTTCACAAAAATAAGCCCCTTGTTTATGTCGTGAATGGACATGAATGAGGGGCTTTGTTGTTTGGTGCGTATATGATTGCCAAAGATGCTGAAGTTCATCATGGTCTTTACTGTCGTCGTTTGCTATTTGATCCTATAATTTTTACGTTTTAAGAACGAGGTGTATATTCCATTTTAAAACTGTATAATAATACTAATTATGGATTCTATCCGTAAGTTGATTAAGAAGAGTTAAAGATGATATATAAAATAGATGTTAGGAGTGTGAAAATGGATAATTCGCTAGCGCTTAGTATACATAGAGCATTATTCTGTGCTATTCCTAAGAATCTAAAAGGATTAAGGGTAGTTATAGAAGAAAATAATAAGTTAATATGGCAAGCATTTTTTGATGCCAAACCAACTGAAGAAGAGAAGGAAGTATTAAGTATAGCCAGTACAGAGGTTTTAGCAGACTATCCGGATATTCATACAATAGAAGAAGAATTCCTATACCATCCCGCGCCACTAAATATTCAAGCTATTGAAGAGTGGGCTTTTGTTAGATGGGAACCTTGACCAAGCCATTATTTAATTTTATGAAGTAGAGTGCAGTTTGATCGCCTATTTAAATGAGTTATTTTGCAGCAGAGTATGTTTAAAGGGAGAGGATAAATTGTCTACATCGATAATCTTTGATATGGATGGAACGCTATTTCAAACGGATAAGATATTGGAATTATCACTTGATGGTACGTTTAACCATTTACGCTCACTGAAAAGATGGAATGAGGCAACACCGATTGATCAATACCGAGAAATTATGGGTGTTCCGTTGCCGAAAGTATGGGAAACTCTTTTGCCCCATCACTCCATTATGGAAAGACAACAAACTGATGCGTACTTTCTGGAAAAGTTAATTGAGAATATAAAAGAGGGAAAAGGCGCCTTATATCCGCATGTAAAAGAGATCTTTAGTTACTTAAAAGATCAGCATTTTTCGATATACATAGCAAGCAATGGTTTAACGGATTATTTACAAGCAATTGTTAGTTATTACAATTTGGAAAGTTGGGTCACGGAAACATTTAGTATCCAACAAGTTGACTCTTTACATAAGTCAGAACTAGTTCGAAGTATTAAAGAAAAGTATGCTATTACTTGTGGGGCGGTAGTGGGGGACCGGCTTTCAGATATAACTGCAGCTAAAGACAATAATTTGGTGTCGATCGGTTGTAATTTCGACTTCGCGAAAGAAGATGAACTGTCACAGGCGGATATTGTGATAGATGATTTACTTGAATTACAAACCATATTGCCGAGATTTAAAAAATGACTAACTCGCTCAACATATTCTTTAAATTAAAAAGAAAGTAGGTGCATAGATGATGTGGGAAGAATATTTACATAATATATCAAATGAATGTCAGTTCGAATCACCCGCAACAGAAACAGAGATCGCATCGATTAAAAAAGAACTAGGTATGGATTTACCTAATCAATTGGTGGCTTTATACAACGAAACAAATGGCGTATTTGGAAACTACGGAATTTCTTTTGTGTGGTCAACCGAACAGATAGTAAGAGAAAATTTATTTCTCAGGTCTCTTCAAAAGGAACAAGATTTCATGCAGCCAGTAGACCATTTTTTATTCTTTTCCGACGCTGGCAATGGAGATTTATTTGCGTATTTGAGAGAAAACGATACTACTTGGAATGAAAATATCTATGTATGGGATCATGAAGATGATAGCCGACGTCCCATTGCGCCCTCGATCGAAACGTTTCTCAAAGGTTGGATTACTGGGGAAATATCTGATTAAAAAACTTAGGAAAGGTGATGTGAAGTGAAGTGAAACGTCAAACTTGGGGCATTATAGCACTAACAGCACTCACATTATTACTGATTTATGATTTCTTCCCAAAGTTGATTTCTTTTATAAATATACCCAAATCAATACTTATTGTACTCATACTAGTGATTGCTCTTATTGGCCTTTTTATGAATCGACCTCAAAAAGAGAATGTCCCAAGATTCAATCCTCTATGGCAAATTATATTACTTGCGTATTTCATTGCATTAATCATGATCTTTACTTTAATGGGGGGCGTTTCACAAGTCGGTTTATCTTTAACAAACCCCTTTTTATGGATTATGTTTTTCATAAGTATTATCGCTAGTGTGAAAAGATAAATGTACGAATTGCTAAAGAAGCTGATGTCGATCTTATAAGAGTAAAACGATCTTCAAGAAATCGCCTCGCGAGGAAGAAATGTGAGAGCGGCTTTCCGCTGATTTACGAATGTGATATACTCGGCCTAGTTCAGCAGTTTCGGACTCATGATTAGGTCGTAACATAAGGAGGACTTGCGTTGGAGATCGATAAAAAACAACTTATCATAGAGGCAGCCAAACTTTACTATCAATTTGATTATACCCAGCTCGCCATTTCAAAAAAACTAGGCGTCTCAAGGCCGACGGTTTCTCGGCTCCTGCAGCAAGCGAAAAAAAATGGCTACGTGAAAATCGACATCATCGATCCATTTCATGATAATAATCAAATAGCAAAATCCTTGCAGCACAAATATCAAATCGAAGAAGTGAAAATTGCGTACTCGGCAGTGGAAGATGAGCGGGATGTGATCCAAGCTATCAGCACAGAAGCGGCGGACTATTTGTATCGAACCGTAAAAGACGGTGATATTCTTGGTGTGACGTGGGGCCGGACGATGTATCAGGTGGCCAAAGAATTGAAGAAAAAAGATGTAAAAGGAGTCGAGGTCATCCAGCTCAAAGGCGGCATCGGCTTGTCGGACGTCAATACATACGATTCTGAAACGGTTTATAAATTTGCAGAAGCCTTCCATACCGTTCCTGGTTACTTGCCGCTTCCCGTTTTGGTCGACACGCCTGAAGTCAAAGTCGTGATTGAATCGGACCGCTATATGCACCGTCTCATTGAACTTGGAAGACAGGCGAATATCGCCATGTTTACGGTAGGTGCAGTCGACAGCGAATCGCTACTGTTCCGTCTTGGTTATTTGACGACTGAAGAAGAACGGCAACTCCATCAAGAAGCAATTGGCGATATTTGTTCACGCTTCTTCAAACGTACGGGGGAAGTTTGCGAGACCACCGTCAGTGACCGAACGATTGGGATCCGGCTGGAAGAGTTGAAGCAAAAAGAAAAATCTATTCTTGTTGCTGGCGGAAACCGTAAAGTAGAGGCCATTCACGGAGCACTTCAGGGTGGTTATGCGAACGTCTTCATAACCGACCAGTACACAGCACAGGCTTTGTTGCTCCACCAATAGTAATACATGAGAATCCACTTATTTAAAAGTGTGATTCTTTTTTTTATTCAGAATGAACAATGTTTCACTTGCGTTGCACATCTGCTCAAAGTCTGTGATATACTATACATAAAGTCAGGTCGCAATGGTATCCTAAGGAAAATGGTGTACAAGAAGCAAAGTGTAAGCGTAACCAACATGCGAGGGAGGAAGTATGATGAACTTTGTATTTTATATAACTGGATTGTTGCTCGTGTTAATCGTGGGCTTGATTGTCAGTGTAGACCGCAGGAAAATTCGCTATAAACCGATTGTGATCATGCTGATAACCCAGCTTGTCTTGACATTTATTTTGTTAAATACAAAAGTGGGCGTAGTCTCCATCGGCTTTGTTTCGGCTTTATTCTCGAAGCTAGTTGATCTTGGGGTAACAGGTGTCAATTTTGTGTTTGGCGGATTGGAAAATGAAGGAGAATACGTATTCTTCTTGAACGTCTTATTGCCAATCGTGTTCATTTCCGTGTTGATCGGTATATTGAATCAATTCAAAATCTTACCGTTCATCATTAAATACGTGGGAATCGTTCTGAGTAAGTTAAATGGCATGGGGAAAATGGAGAACTATATAGCCGTATCCTCTGCGGTGCTCGGGCAGTCCGAAGTGTTCTTAACTATCAAGGACCAAATGGATGATATTTCGAAAAGACGTTTGTATACGTTTTGTACTTCCGCGATGAGTGCAGTCAGTGTTGCCATCGTTGGTGCATACATGGAAATCATCGAACCGCAGTTTGTCGTAGTGGCGATTGCGCTCAATATTATGTCGGCACTGATTGTCGCAAGTATCATCAACCCTTATGAATTGTCGGAAGAAGAAGATACGCTAACGATCGAGTCGAAGAAGAAGTTGTCATTCTTCCAGATGATCAGCGAAAGTATTATGGATGGTTTTAAAGTCGCGGTTATTGTAGCTGCCATGCTGATCGGTTTCATCGCATTGATGAACGGAATCGACTATCTCTTTGAAATGATGTTCAACGTTTCCTTCCAGACCATTTTGGGGTATATCTTTGCACCAATTGCCTTTGTAATGGGCGTGCCTTGGGCAGACAGTGTACAAGCGGGAAGTATTATGGCGACCAAACTTGTCACAAACGAATTTGTAGCCATGTTGAGTTTTAAGGAAATTTCGGCAGGCCTATCAACGAAAGCAGTAGGTATGATATCTGTCTTCCTTGTTAGTTTTGCGAATTTCAGTTCCATTGGGATTATTACAGGAGCTGTCAAGGCGTTAAGTTCAAAACAAGGAGACGAAGTGGCAAGAAATGGTTTGAAATTACTTTTGGGTTCAACATTGGCTTCAGTCCTTTCAGCGACTGTCATTGGCCTATTTTTATAATAGAAATGAAACATAAATTTAAAAACAGGAGTGGTGGATGCTATGCGTATGGTAGATATGATTGAGAAAAAACGAGATGGACATGTGTTAACAAACGAAGAAATTTCATTTGTCATCAATGGATATACGGACGGATCAATTCCAGATTACCAAATGTCGGCGTTTCAAATGGCGGTATATTTCCAAGGGATGACGTTGGAAGAAACCGCGCAGTTCACAATGGCGATGGTAGAGTCAGGCGACCAAGTCGATTTGTCTGCTATTGAAGGCGTCAAGGTGGATAAACACTCTACAGGCGGAGTTGGCGATACGACAACACTCGTGCTAGCACCACTTGTCGCTGCACTCGGTATCCCGGTAGCTAAAATGTCTGGCCGCGGATTGGGTCATACGGGCGGAACACTTGATAAACTGGAGTCCGTTCCCGGTTTCCATATCGAAATTACAGACAAGGAATTCTTCGATCTTGTCAATACGAACAAAATTGCGGTGATCGGACAATCCGGCAATATCACCCCCGCAGACAAAAAGATTTACAGTCTGCGTGATGTCACGGCAACGGTCAGTTCCATTCCGTTAATCGCAAGCTCCATCATGAGCAAGAAGATTGCGGCGGGATCGGATGCAATTGTTCTGGATGTAAAAGTCGGAACAGGCGCGTTCATGAAAGACATCGACATGGCTCGTGAATTGGCGGGAGAAATGGTGCAAATCGGAAATAAAATCGGTCGTCAAACGATGGCCGTAATTTCGGACATGAACCAGCCGCTCGGTTATGCGATCGGAAATGCTCTCGAAGTCAAAGAAGCCGTCGAAACGTTGCAAGGCAATGGACCGGAAGATTTGCACGAACTGTGCTTGACGCTCGGCAGCCATATGGTTCGTTTGGCAGGAAAAGCGGACTCTACGGAGGAAGCACGAAAAATGCTCGAAGAAGTTATCCAAAACGGCAAAGCGCTTGAGGTATTTAAACTGTTCTTGCAATCCCAAGGCGGCGACACATCCGTCATTGACGATCTATCGAAGCTTCCTACGGCCCAGTATACAATCGACGTGCCAGCGAAAGAAGCGGGATATGTCTCTGAGATTACTGCGGATGAAATCGGTACGGCTGCGATGCTTCTAGGTGCAGGACGCGCAACAAAAGAATCCGAAATCGATTTGGCGGTTGGGCTAGTGCTGCACAAGAAAATCGGGGACTCCGTAGAAGTGGGCGAATCACTCGTAACGATTCATAGCAACACGGAAAATATCGAAGACGTAAAAGAAAAGATCTATCATGCTTACGGAGTTTCGGCTTCTAAAGTACAGCTTGTAACACTTATACATGACGAAATTACAAAATAATTAAAGGAGTGGTTCATAAATGAATAAAGCACAAATGATCGACCATACATTATTGAAAGCCGACGCAACGAAAGACAAAGTCGCGGCGCTCATACAAGAAGCAAAAGACTATCAATTTAAATCAGTATGCATTAACCCGGGCTGGGTTTCATATGCCGCTGATCAACTAAAAGGCACCGATGTGTTGGTCTGCACGGTAATCGGTTTCCCTCTTGGAGCGACTACATCTGCAGTCAAAGCATTCGAAACTAAAGATGCAGTGGCGAACGGAGCAGGAGAAATCGACATGGTCATCAATATCGGAGCGCTGAAAGATCGAAATGACGAATGGGTCGAATCAGATATTCGTGCGGTAGTCGAAGCAGCTAACGGTACATTGGTCAAAGTTATCATCGAAACATGCTTGCTGACAGATGAAGAAATCGTTCGTGCATGCGAGCTATCCGTCAAAGCGGGCGCTGATTTCGTCAAGACGTCAACTGGGTTCTCAACAGGCGGGGCGACGGTAGAAGACGTGGCTCTTATGCGGAAGACGGTTGGCCCAGACATTGGTGTCAAAGCGTCCGGCGGCGTGCGCAGCGGAGAAGATTTCGATGCGCTAGTTGAAGCAGGAGCTACACGTATTGGTGCAAGCTCGGGTATAAGCATTGTAAAAGGCGAAGTATCAGACTCGAATTATTAATAGTTCCGTTACAGGACTGTTCTGCATATATGCAGGGCAGTCCTGTTTTTATGGAACTTACTAACCTAGATTGTCTCAAGCAATTGACATTGTACTTCTCGCTTCGACTTGAAACGTCTCATATAGGCCGTAAACTACGCCAATCATTAGCTTGTCTACTATTGCAGAGCTTTCCGTACTTCAGGAACTATTTAAGGAAGTATATGTACTGGAAGTCGTCTATCATTAAATGGTGGATCGAATAAGGACTATGGTAGAGAAGAATTAAAGAAGTTTGTCAAAGAGGATCAATTTTAGCGTCTACAAATAAAAAACACTCAATGCTTTTGAACGGTCTATAATAAGCCACTCCCACCTAGAGGGGGAGGGTGCTGGATTAGATAAATAATTCAGATCACATGAGAAGTCTTTAATCAAATACCTACAGATATTATGCTGACGCTACCGGCAAACTGCTTAATTGCGAAAATGCATAAGCCATTTTTTTCGCAAACTGAAGCGGCGGTTCAACTGACTGGGCATGAATGTACATAATTTGCGGTGGGTCAGTAAAAAGCCAATGATTGTGAATAGCACTTACAATAATACCTTGTTGTGTCAATGCGTATAGATACGCCGGAATTTCCTCTTGCAATATTGCTATTTCAGAGATATTTAAGGCATTTCCTTGGTTATCTAGATCGTAAAACTCAACACTAACTCCTAAAATAGAAGAAGCATCCTTTCCCATCATTATGACACCAAATGTGCGATGTAAAGATACAGAGCAAGTTTTATTCTTTGTTTTGCTTTTGCCGTTTAAAATGTTGGCAAAATCATTGCAAATTGAATTAAAATTCACTTTACTATTCATGGTTTCCCTCCCAGAGTATCCTATGCGTATACTTAAAAAAAGTCCACCGAATGTAAATGTCTAGAACAATTGTTAACGTAGCTCAATTAAAAATAGTTTCCCAGTTAATGGCGGCTTGTGTAAGAGGCTGTGTAGTTATGAAACAATAACGAGCCATTCACTTCAATAGAATTACGTTATTTTTGAAAACATTACCAATACAGATCGTCTGACATATGAATAAACGGCAATGTGAGTATTGTAAATAGACTGGGAGATTAAGTTGAGACAGATTTTACTATTGGTTACTTTAGTATTTTTACTGTTCAATCTTTGGGGGCAATTCTTGAACTAGGATTCGCGCCGGCTCAGCAATATGGCCGGATTAATAAATGGAGGCTGTTATATGCAATCCATAATTGAATTCATTAGCAATATTAGTGTAGTCATTTTCTCTTTTTTAAAAGAGGTTACAGAAGATGAAATCGAAAAAAATATTGCTTATTTAAAGCAAGAAGAGTGGTTCCAAGAATACCTGGCATGCAATAGATATTGAGAATTGATTTTCAATAATTCCAAGGTGCGTCATATTATTGGGACTTTTAACCTCGAAAAAATGTCGAAAATGAGATATCACAGGAAATATCAAAATAGAATTGTAACAGCGATGGTAAAATCTCTTGATTGAATTCAGCTAAAAGAGGCATTAACGGCAGAAGGTTAGTGCCTCTAAAGGATATTAATTTGGTGAATGAGAAGGGGGATCTGTTGCTAAGGATTCTACATTATATATTTGCACATGGGGCTTTGCTTTTGCAGCGTCTCTATTGGCTTCGTTCGTTACAGGTCAAGAGTTCTTAATAGGTTAATGGGCAGGAAGAGGATGGTCGTATGAAAAAACTTTTATTAGTTATATTGTTATTATCCCGGTGTTACTTTGATTTTTGTAGCAGTTAAATATAGTGAGAAAAACGGTGGAAAAGCACTTGATAACTGCATAAACGAACACAGCTATCAGGGGGATATATTATCAAGAGAAACCAATTACGATTTAGAAATCGGAAAGTTTTATATTGCCAATTACTTTTTATGCTCAGCAGCATTTAATCTTTTTCTCTGTTCAATTTCTTTGGTAAGAACTTCATTAATTTCATTATAGGATAGACCAGATTCTGCATTAAGTTTTTTTACTTCGTCTATATTCGTTCCAGCTACCGTAAATTTTTTCTTATCCATTTAATAACCTCCTTTTAAGTTCTATTTCGGATAGGCATCTATTTACGTTCCCTAAACTCTTTAAGACTGGTATAGAGCATCGTGTACTAACCTTGACTTTGTTTATGTTTAAGATTTTCGCAAATTGGTTTGACAGATGGTCTGACTTTCAAGTTTATTGCCCCCCTTTATACCGGTGTGTAATAGTAGTGAAAGCATCTAGGTACTGCAATCTTTTAATTGAATACATAAATATGATCACCTATTTTTCATTTATTATGTACATGGATTTGAAACCGATCTAAGTGTGTATAATAAAGAAATAATCCCGACAATATAAAAAACATCACCTAAATTAGCCATTGATTGGCCATTCCATAAAAAACGAAATGATTGATTTTTCATTCTTACTAACCCTTTACTATCAAAATTACATCTGATTTCTTAGGGGAGTTTTACACCCGTAATATACCTCCTTTAAATTAAGAAAAACAACATATATAGAACACGAAACTTTTACTAAAGGAATTGCTATCTAAAAGAAGACTAGTAAGAATGAAAGGTAATTCAGATAAGTCAAATTATATCAACGGTTGGAATATATCTCCATACTATTAGAAGTTATTATATACTGAAACAAAATACACCATTACTTTCCAATCAATTAGAAGGCGATGTTGCTTGCAATTGATTCATCTTGATTGTGTAAAACCCAAGATGACAAAGGCAAGGAAATGGGGAAGGTCAATGAAAACATTCATTCGAATATATATTAGTAGGATACATGGGGGATTACGTTGAATTGCAAAAGGAAGATTTCCAACAGATTCAAAAAAAGAACATGTTGGAAATAGCAGATGATGATAGAAAGAAGTGATAAAATGACAAATTATTATTATATTGCCTCGGATAAAAAGTTGGAAGATGGTAATGCATCTCTACAATTTGTAGAGACGGAAGAGTGGCTCATTCCCGGTTTTGATTATCCTATTCAACGAGAAATTATAAATGGTGTAGAAAAACATTGGGAATTGCGTGAGTTACTTCAATATATCCATAATAATACTGCACCTTATGATGTATGCACCGTTCAGATAGCACACGTAATTAATCCAACTGAATTATCGATACAAAATAAATAAAGTATATTACTACATGATATTATTGATCCTAAGCAACTCCTATTAGCGGAAGGGCAATTATTGACCATAAACAAAGTATAAAATCTTCATATTAATATGGGCAGTTTTGTCTTTTAGTTTTTTAGAAAAGACGCAACCCAATTTTCAATATCTTCCCGGGTAGCGGATAGAGTGATTCCGAGTTTTGATTCAGTTCCCATATACGAATTAATATAGCCAGTATCCATGAAAACCGTGAACTCATAAAAGTTTTCATCATGAGGGTCTTGTAAATAAGAGAAAGAAACCCCTGGTGAAAGCACACTTAAAGTTCCATTATTCTTTTCATCCATTTTCTTCAACTGTTCAAGTAATGTTTCGATATCTTGATTGAGCCAAACAAAGTTATGTGAGTAATTCAAGAATCCGTAAGAGAAGGTTAATTTGAATTCAATTTCGAAAAGGCCATCTTCTGGCTCTCCAATTTTAAATACTTCATGTGTTACTTCTGTTTCGCTAAAATCAAAACTTTCATCTTTTAGTGTATATTCCATAGTCACGTATCCTTTCAATATAAAAATTTCTGTGAAGTGAACTAACGATCGTGTGACACATGAAAAATGATACTATAAAGATCATAAAAAATGAATCAAGATATATTTTTATAATAACTTTATTTTTTGTTATTCAATTAAAATAACATAGCTTGGTTGTAAAACTTAAATTAAATAATAATCTGAAGACGTTAATTGCAAAGTGTTATGACGAAAAGGTCAAATGATTTTAGTTTAAAGGGGTAGATGGATTTCTACGAGGGGGAGCTAGATGAGTGGTTTTTTCTTAATACTTATGGGCGTTTTTATTGTCGTTGTAAATCTTATTGGTTATATATATTACAAGAAAAAGAAAAGCCTATACTATGCAGCTTTTACCGTATTACTATCAGCAGTTTTTTTAGGGGCAATCGGTGGCGCAATAGCGCTTTTTGTTATTCGTGATGCCTTTGCGATATTTTACGGCATGCAGATAGCATACTATCTATTAATAAATAGCGTCATCGTTTTTTCAATTGCCATTTTAGCAACTGTCAAAAGAAAATTAACGGCTTGGTAATTTTAATACTTGAAATGTACTATTAAGCTAGCCATTTAGATGAAAACCAGTGCATATATGAAGAACAACTACTAAAATAGTGGGGTGTAAATAAATGACTCGTCGAATAGCAGAACAGTTTCTGAATAAATTAATACCATTGGATACTCAAGATATAGCAGATGTATTGAATAGAAAAGTGAGTGAAGCTTCATATGATAATAGAAGTTCTTTCCTATTATTACGGCTCAAAAATAGAACTTCAGCCGAACTGTATGATCTTTATACACGAGATGAATTAATCGAAATGATTCTGCAAATTGAATTGCCACAAACAACGGAGTTTTTTGTAGAGCGGGGATTTGTCCATAAGGTCATCGAACATCCTTGTATTCGTTGTAATTTGAAACGAGAGCCCCAGGAGTTTACATACAATATCGAAATTTGTAGGGAATGTTTGCATACTAGTCCTAAGAACGAGTTGGTCGAGTATATATTCCGTTTAATAAACTATATAGATTCGAACCAAGCAACACTAGTTCATGCGGATTTACACTTAAAGAGTACTGCTGAAATTCACATTGTGTTTGCGAAATATGAATTGATAGATATGATTTTGAGATTGGCATCTGACTTTGATTCAACGACCAATGAAGAAGAGCGACTAATTCAAGAAATCGATTGTGAACGCCTACTGAATGACTATCCAATAGATGAACTGGTGAAAAGTGTAAGAAGGTTTTTAAAAGGTTCGAAAAAAAGAGACGAGTTATGGAGAAAATACGTGCCTGACTATATGAAGCAGCAATACAGTGATTGGGAAACCGGTTCACTACAGCAAATATATACTGAGGCTAATAGACTTATTTCAACACAAGGTAAAGTTGCACGCGAACAACTGATGAGCTTTGCCTCAGATCTTTCACGTATCATCTTTGACAATAAGAATGAAAATGAGATAGATGATGAACCGATTCATAGCCTTGACGAAGTAGAAGCTCATATTACATTTGCAGTGGAAATGGTCATGTTGCCATACCTTGATTTATTGGATCAAATTGAAGAGGCAGAAGGTTTGGCACGTTTTAATACTTTAGCGAACGACCAATTAGCTAATTCTATAAAATCGGAAATAATAGCTCGAGATGCTGGGGTATGTGTGATCTGTACAAGTAACACAGATATTCATGCTCACTTTAGAATACCTCAAAAATATGGGGGACTACACCAATTAAATAATATAGTGACGTTGTGCAATTCTTGTAAACAAGTAGTTGAAACAACAAATATTCGCGCTGCCGTCACAACGGGAATTTTTAATTACAATAGAGCACTAGGAAGAAGATTGCTAAAACAAGAGAAACGGAGTTAAGAAAGTAATGTCTCTCTAAATGTGAAAGTGCAAAGCAATTTCTTATTGGTAAATCTCACTAAAACAGAGCTTCAATCTAGTTATACTGTCTATTGATTTTACACCGCAAAACCTATATGCTTAGTAGCAGTTATATAGAATATTTTGGTACTTTGCCTAAATTGCAAAGATTAAAAAGGAATCAGGTGCAAATCCTGAACGGTCCGGCCACTGTAAAATGGGAAGTAACTTCTAAATAATTAGCCACTGGTTAAAAAACTGGGAAGGCAGAAGGTACGATATATCCCCATAAGTCAGGAGACTTGCCAAAGTATGTAAACATGACACCTTCCGGTAAAGGGTGAATTGTGTATCATTCAATTGGCGTAGTATATTTATTGAACATACATGGTTCCCATCTCTCTTTTTCGGAGATGGGGACTTTTTTATGTAAAAAAATAGTAAGGAGGGGAATCGAACGAGGAATAAATAAAAAATTCAAACAAAAAATAAAACTAAAAGGAGAATAAAATGAAACGTATTGTAAAAGCGATATCGTTGATGTTGCTGTCGTTTGTGATGGTACTTTCTATGATGCCACTACAGTCACTAGCCGCCGCATTTGATCCGAAAACTGATTATGAAAGCCTTGAAGCAAGATTTTGGGAGGATGAAAAGCCACCTATTGGCTTCTATATCAATGCTTCTGCTCGGTACATATTAGAAACGGTACCAGAGCCGGCTATGGGTACAAGTTCAGGTGAGTGGTCTGTTATGGATTTACTCCGCGGGAAATATACAGGATATGATTATATCAATTATATTCCTAATAACTATTTTGAAGATTATCTAACGCGTATCGAAGGATATGTCACAGACAAAAAAGGGAATCTTCACCGAGCAAAATCTACAGAATGGTCGAGATTGATTTTAGCATTATCCTCACTTGGCTATGACATTAAAAACGTAGCGGGGTATGACTTTATTGAAGAGCTTTCTAAATCACATAAATTCTCCTATAGACAAGGAATCAATGGTCCTATTTGGGAAATTATCGCTCTGAATACAGGTAGATATCCATTATTACCAGCAGATCCTCAAAATGAGGATGCAAATACTTTTGGAAAAATGATTGATCATATTTTGAATTTGGAAATAAATGAATCTAATGGTGGTTGGGCTCTAACAGGAAAAAACCCTGATCCAGATATTACAGGAATGGCACTTCAAGCTTTAGCACCCTATTATTTAGACGAAACTTTGTATAAAAAAACAGGAGCAACGGCAACGTATAACGAATTTGCGAAATCTGTAGAAAGAGCCATTTTTGTGCTATCTCAAATCCAAAAACCGAACGGTGGATACCATAGTGTAGGAGCGCTGAATTCTGAAAGTACTACACAAGTTATTGTAGCGTTAACTGCATTAAATATGGATCCGATGTCGTCCAATATCAACTTACCTAGAATTGGTAAAATTGCAAACTTTATTACAGAAGGCGCCATGCAAGATGGAGTTTGGTCAAATAATATGATTGACGGCTTGTTGACATTTTGGGCTCCCAATAGTGGTGCTGCGAAAGGTTCTACTCCTGAAGTAGGTGGATTCAAGCACGTCACGACAGGATATGATGGCGGTGGTGGATCCGGAACGGGTGTCAATGGAATGGCTACAGACCAGGCTTTATACGGTTTGATTGCGTATGATCGTTTTCTGAAAAAGGAAAAACCGCTTTATGACATGAGGGATATGACAAATGGCGAATATAAAACGATGAAAGCGAAAACACACAAAGTCACATATACCCACAAGCGAGCGAGCGATAGCTCGGTGGAAAAATTATCACCTTACGCCTTGTTGACTATACCAGAAAAAGCGAATGTTGAAAGTTGGAACACAAAGGCGGATGGTACAGGATCCAGATACTTGCCGGGTGAGAAATTAGTCATGCCGGAACACGATATTATTTTGTATGCCCAAACAGATGTAGAAGGTGAAACAGGAGATGTTCAAGGTGTTCAAAAGGTCATAGATCTGATCACAGAATTGCCTGAAGCGAACATGCTGACAAGGGAACATGAAGGTGAAGTGTTACGAGCGAAAGCATTGTACGAAAAACTATCAAGCGAAGATCGACTGAAAGTGAAGAATCATAATAAATTGGTAGTTGCAGAAGGAAGAATGAATCAAATACTAGCGCAATATGATGATGAACTAAAAGTTGATAACCTGATCCAAACAATCGATTCACTCGTAGCGGTCGAACCACTTACTGTCGATTATGAACTAGCAGTTGGCAATGCGAGAAGAGCATATAATGCATTAACCGCGGCACAAAGACTTAAAATTACGAATATTAGACAGTTGCAAAACCTTGAAGCGAAGATGGCCATCCTCGTTAGCCAAAACAATAAAGAAGATGATGCCTATCAAGGAGCGATAGGTGAAGGTGAGAAGACAGTGGATACGGTCATTCGCTTAATCAAAGCGTTACCAAGCGTTGACAAATTAACGCTAGAAGGAACAATAGAAGTAAGAAAAACTAGAGTCTATTACGATGCATTGACAGATGCACAAAAGAAAACTGTCACAAATCGTGATAAATTATTCACGCTTGAAAAGAGACTCGATGAATTAGTGAAAGAAGCGTTAGAGAAAGAAGATTTAGAAGATGATACAGATTTCGATTCGTACGATGAAATGGTCATCGTCGGAAAAACATTACGCATCAAATCCAATAAAAGTGCCGGTGCTTTCAAGATGGCAATCCCACTAACTGTATTGGAATTCGCTGACAAACAAAAGCTTGCAAAACTTGAAATAACGGATGAACGTGGCGTGAAAATAAAAATGGATTTACAGGAACTTCAGCAACATCTTAAACAACAAAAAAATATTGAAGCGATCCATGTGGAAATCACACAATATAACTTTGATACAGGTTTATTCACTCTTACGTTACAAACAAAAGATTCAAAAGGATACACACGCAACATACAGACGAACAAGAGTTATATACAAGTTACAGTTCCGTATAGGTTCTTTATCGACGGTAAGGATTTGAATAAAAAAGTCTTGTTGAAAAAAGAAGACAATGGAACGAAAGCTGTATCCCATATTTCAAATACAAAGGAAGTCACGATTAAAGTAAAAGAGGCGGGAACGTATAATTTTGCTAACCCAGACGTGGAATTTGTAGATATCGATAAAATTTCTAATAAAGATGAGATTCTGTACTTAGCCAATCGTCAAGTAATCAAAGGAAAGCCAGGCGGTATCTATGACCCACGCGCTCAAATTACACGCAGTCAATTTGCGCTAATGATTTCACGCGCATTGGGATTAACACCAAGCTCAAAACCCTCTCCATTTAAGGATATGCGCGGTAAAGAAGCGGAAGGCGCTGTGCAAGCATTATATGAAGCGGGGATCACAAATGGTACATCTCCGACTACCTATAATCCGGGAGGTAAACTGACGAGACAACAAGCTGCGATGATGATGGCACGAATTTTGCGCTATACAGAAGCGGATATCGGCTCAGTTAAGCCAAACACCAATTATAAAGACGTTCATAAAATTTCTAAAGAAGCGCTGCCAGATGCAGGTTTATTGAATAGTTTGGATATCATGACAGGTAATCTATCAAGAGAATTCATGCCTGCTTCCAACCTAACGAGATCACAGATGGCTAAAATACTGAAACGCACATTAGGCGTATCGGAAATGATGTAGGAGTGATGGGATTGTATCAGCAATGTAAACGGGTCGCTATTAGCTTTCTAGCTATTCTATTACTATTCACACAGTTGATCGGAGCAGGATGGGGTAATTCATTTACCCCGGTTGCTCATGCGGACACACAAGATCAGTCGATTACATTAAAAGTCGGGTTAAAAGATTCGATAGAAACAAAATCCGATAAAATCACTTTTGACGTGTGGGCACGTGATGCGGATGATAACAAAATCCCAGATAAACATGTGGATGTAACGAATAATGAAAAGCCGGTAGGTATTAATTGGACGGATTCAGAAAAAACAAGTTATACCGCTAACTTAAGTGAAGGTACAAATCACTTGTTGGTGAAGGTAGATTTTAATGATCAACAACTAGAAAAGCGGATTACAGTTAAATATGAAGAAGCAGCCATAGGCGATGTCATTGGGGAATTTACTTTTAGTATGGATGCTTTTATAGTAGGGCTTGATTATTTGATTGAACCAGTCAAAGTTCCCATTATTAATGGAGATAATGCAGCCAAACATTTGGATCGCATATTAAAAGAGTATGGCTATGAATATGAACATACAGGCAGATTAGATAGTAGTTTTTATTTAGCAGGAGTGAGTGAAGGAGCGCTAATCGGAAGAGAGCCAATTATTCCGCAAGCTGTGATTGATGCGTTTAAAGCTGAATCTAGTATGCCTCCTACTACAGCAGGTTACGACTCGAGTGATCCGTGGTTAGGAGAGTTTGAGTTTAATCACTTGTCTGGCTGGATGTACGCAGTCAACAATGTGTTCCCTAACGTAGGTTTCGCAGATTATTATATAATGAATGATGACGTAATGCGTGTACAATTCACTGTGAATTTGGGAAGTGATATCGGTGGCGGTTTTAGTTCGATGTTTCCAAAAGTTAACAAAGACTCTCTAACTGACATCATAGCGGAAGTGAACAGTTCCCCGAAGAAAGATTCCATTCTCAGTGTCAAGGAAATTCAAACAAGTTATACGAATGCACTTGAAGTGTTACGCACAGTCGATGCGAGTCAAGAAATCATTGATACAGCAGAAAAAAGTCTTAGAAATATAGTGGATAAAACAGACATAGAATCTATCGATCAAAATGCTGCACAAGCAGTGATCAATAAAATTGAAGAATTACCATCTATAGAAGCTCTCCAACTGACGGATGAAGCTAAAGTGAATGAAGCGCAAACAGCATTTGATGAACTAATTAGACCCCAGCAAGAGCTAGTGACGAATAGCAATCTATTACTCATATTGCTAGAAAAACTGGACGAACTACAAAAAGCGGCAGATCAAGCAGATGCAGAGGCAGCAAAGGCTGTATATGATGAAATCGCCACATTGCCTTCAGTAGAAGAAATTAAGCTAGCAGATGCTGCGTTAGTAATAGAAGCACAAAAAAAATATGATGCATTAACCGAAAAACAAAAAACGTTAGTAACAAATACAACTCTACTAACCGAGTTGTCCAAAAAACTAAAACAATTACAAGATGCTGTCGATCAGAAAGTAGCACAAGATGTAATCGACCAAATTACCACACTGCCAGCTGAGGCAGATCTGACCAACGCAGAAGCAATCAATGCTGCACAAGCAGCGTATGAGGCTTTAACTGCAACACAAAAAGATTTAGTAACAAATAAAGAAAAGTTAGAAACTCTAGTTCAAAATCTCCAGAAATTGCAAGTTGAAGTCGCAGTTGTGCAAGCAGTGATCGATCAAATCGCCGTACTACCAGGCAAAGAAGCACTTAAGCTTACAGACGAGTCTACAGTGAAAGCAGCACTAGCTGCATATAAAGATTTGCCGGAAGCTCAACAATCGAAAGTAATAAATATCCAAAAGCTAGACGAATTAGTAACACAACTAGAAAAGCTAAAAGCTGACGAACTGGCAGCAAGCCATGTGATATCTCTCATCGCAGCGTTACCAAATCCATCATCTGTCAATCTATCGGATGATGTAAGAGTTCGTTTTGCGAAAGTGGAATATGACGCACTGACTTCTGACCAAAAGCAGTTAGTAACTAATAGCGAAAAAATCACTGATCTACTCTCAAGAATCGCAACCTTACAACAAGATCAGTCGCTAGCACAGCGAGTTACGGCGATGATTAAACAATTGCCAGCTGAAAGTAACTTGTCCTTATTAAATAAGGACGCAGTTATAGCAACCCGCAATGCATACAATGCATTGAGCGGGAGCCAGCAAAGCAATGTGACAAATGTTGCGAAATTAGTCAACGCAGAAGCAAAGATTGCAACGCTTGAAAAAGAACATGCTAAAATCACTGTCACACTCATTATCAATGAAATCGCTGCACTTCCGGCAAGTAAAGATTTGACCGTAAACAGCGAAGATACGATCCGTTCGATTCGTAAAGCCTATGACGAATTAACAAAAGAACAGCAAACTGACGTGACGAACTATGCAAAACTAAAAGAAGCAGAAGCTATAATGGTCGAGTTGAAGAAAGCAGACCAAAAGATTCCGGAAGACCTGAAGGAAAGTGTGAAAGGCTCTGTCGGTATTGATGAAATTAAAGAGAACAAACTGACGAATACATTGGAAATCGTTTCGAAAAGTAAGGAATCTGTTATAGGTGTCATATTCTCAAAAGAGCTAATTCAGAAAATTAACGACAAGAAACTACATCAAGTGCTCATAACTAGCTCGAATAATGAAACTTTGCAGATTCCAGCGGCAGTTTTTAAAAACGCCGTCTCGAACAATGCTAAACTATCTATACAAACAGATATCGTTACCGCTAATAGTCAAACTGCAGTAAACGTACAGATTGAAGAGATTCTAGCACTTGGAATCAAGCGCAGTATCACAATTCCTGAAACATACGTGAAAGTGTCTATGCCACTGACAGCCTTTACAAAAAACAAATCTTCCGACGGCGTATTCTTGCGCTATCAGGAAGGTGACTATCGTGCTGTTCCGCATCAAATCCGTAAAGGACAAGTAGTATTGCAAGTAAACTCAAGCGGTCAATTTGTTTATTCTACAGACAAAGTTACTTTTACAGATATTAAGAAATTACATGAAACAGCCATCTCCAATATTGAGTTCTTATCTGATCGCTATGTTGTGCAAGGTGCTACGAAAGAAACATTTGAACCTGGAAAGGCGATTACACGTGCGCAGTTTGGTGCAATGATTGCACGATCCCTAAACCTGACAGCAACAGAAGAAACGAACTATAAGGATACTAAAGGGAAATGGTTTGAGAAAGAAATCCAGGCACTATATGAAGCGGGAATCACCAATGCTCCAGGTAATTACAATCCGAATACACCGTTAAGCAGAGAACACGCGGCTGCGTTCATGTACCGAGTAATGGAGTATATTGAAGGTGAAGAGTATTTAGCAACGAATGAATTAAAATACACAGACAAGAAATTAGTTCAACCGCAATTCATAAAAGCTGTAGCTACATTGCGGGCTCTTAATATAATGGATGGAAAGCCCGATGGCTCATTCGATCCGAAAGGCAATTTGACTCGTGCACAAATGGCGAAGATTTTGCGTAACACATTAGAGAAAATCAACATGATGTAAGAGGCAGAGAAACAAAAGCGAATGATTTATTGCTTTTGTTTCTCCTATCTTTTTTCACAATAAAAGAAAGTCTTTAATGATTTAAAGTTTTTCTTTTATTGCGAAGAGGAGTGGATGGTAATGGGGAATGTAAAAACTTTTTATGGAAAGTATAGAAAATTTATTTATTATAGTGTGATTCTCTTATTGATGTTTAGTAGCATATCGTATGCAGCGATATCAGACCCTAGAGAGGATCCATTTGATTTCAATGAAATAGCCGAAGCCTCAACGTTGAAATTAGCGGGAGGTGGATCGGTGGCATCTGATAGCGAGCCTGAGAACGATCGAAAAGAACAACCGGCAGACGAACAAATTACGCCGGATGAGCCTGATAACGAAAATGCGGAAGTGGACTCAAAAAAACAACCAGTTCAAGATGAAACACCGAAAAAAGAAAAGGATGTACAGATTCAGCAACCTACCAATAATGCAACGAATACGAATAAACCAGCGAACAGTGTATCAAATAACAATGAAACTGTTCCGGATACCTTAACACCTACTAATCGAAACGATAACTCAACCGGGGGGAGTACCCAACCATTACCGGACAAGCCGAAGCCTGAACCGGAAAAACCGGCCCCTGAAAAGGACGACGTTATTGAAATCGTAGCTGTGGCGGATAAACAAAATAACTACTTCACTACCAATCTTACAAATAATGAAGTAGTAACGGATCCGTTATACTATGTTACGGTTACGCACTTGGATGAATCGTTAATTGCCCAGGAAATGACCGTGTTGCTAAATAGCAAAAAAGTGGCTGATTTCAAGGGAGAACTTACGTTAGCGGAAGGCCCAAACGATGTAGAGTTTCAAGTCATCTATGCAAAAAAGAATGGCGAGAAAATTCGTGTCAGTCAAACTTTCCGAGTTATTCTCAATAGAAAAGATATTGTCATTCATACAGAATTAAAAGACCGAACGGTGACAGAGGAATCCTTGACATTCACAGCACAGGCAAAATTAGCAGATACCAAAGCGGAGTTGACGGTTCTCACAAGCAAAGAGGAACTGAAACCGGTAGCAGGCAATGTTTATAAATTACAGCTGCAAGAAGGACCTAACCAGATTATCCTTACCGCTAAGCTGAAGGATAAAAAAGCGGAGCAGAGCTATACGGTGATTTATGAGAAAGAAAAAATTTCTATAACGCTCGATACCGACCTTCAAGATCGACGTGCGAATGATCCAGAGTTTTCATTCTTCGCAAAAGCTTCCGCTCATACCGTGAATGTACCACTGACTATTTTATTGAATGGTCAAACCGTGACATCGGCGGATGGAACGAATTATAGTGTCCAACTGAAAAACGGAACAAATGTCATTAATTTGACAGGACAATTCGAAAAGGAACGACTCGAACGTCAATATAAGATTTTATATAAAGACCCAAATGTTGTAGAGACGCCTGAAGTCGATCCAAAAGCACCAAAATTGGTGACAGATTTGAAATCAGGAATCACAGTCAAAGGTGACATCAAAACTATTAATGTATGGCCGGTGACCGCTAATGGCGACCGTATTCGGGGCAAAAACGTCCTGGTCAAAGTAAATGGTGGGAATGTGCCGTTTACATGGGATGATAGCGCCAAAACTAGTTATAAACTCAACCTGAAAGAGGGAGAGAATAACGTCTCCATCAAAGTATGGGATGATGAAGGGCGCACGGTGACAGAATCATTCAAAGTCCATTCCAAAGCACCAGGAGACGATGGTGTCATTGGACAAGTGACAATTAGTGTAGAAGCTTCTACAATCGGCATCAAATACTTAATTCCTCCTACAAAGATGGATATTCACAAAGGAGAGCGTGGAACGTATATCCTGGATCAAGTATTAAGAAACCACGGTTTTGATTATGGGAACACAGGTAGTCTTGATAGCAGTTTCTATTTGAAAGAAGTAATGAAACCTGGCATGTTGAACCGGATTCAAATTCCTGAAGATTTGTGGTCGTTAGTGGAAGCTTCGTCATCAGTAGCGAATATAGATGCGTATTCACCTGACAGCCTAGGAGAATTCGATTTCGCTAACGGCTCCGGCTGGATGTACAGCGTCAATGGCGATTTCCCGAACTATGGATTCTCGGATGCCTATTTCCTCGATGGAGATGTGGTGCGCGTTCGCTACACACTTCATTACGGTAAAGATATTGGCGGACATGACAGTTCAGGTGATAGCGAAGCGAATTGGAATAAAGAATGGTAAGGAAAGAGAAGTGACGGAATGAGAGATATCTATGCATGGCTAGTGACAGTCGTGATGATGACGGCGGTACTCCTGCCGTCTGTTGCGTTCGCGACACCTGAAAAAGAAGAATCATTGCTACACACCATTGAACAAATCATTGCTTGGAAAAAACAAGATGAACATATCGCAGAGTCTGATCCGTTGCTGAGCAAACCGTTTCTTGCACATGCGGGGAATACAAACGGTGACTGGTATCCGGTAGGCCTCGGCCGTATTGGTTATCCGGACGATTACCAGGCGTATCTTGCAGTCATCAAGAACAATGTGATCGAACGCTATAAAACGAAAGATCAGCTCAGCGATATGAAAGCGACGGAATGGCACCGGATTTCATTGGCAATATTGGCAGCTGGCGGTGATCCGACGGCGGTTGGGGATAGTAACTTGATCGCGGACGGCACGTATAACCGTGGATTGAAAACGTCGTTAGGTGCACAAGGTATCAACGGCTGGATCTGGGGGCTGATCACGCTTGACAGTATGCGTTATAAAGTGCCGGATGACGCGGATATGACAAGAATCGAGATCATTAAAGAAATTATCTCACTGCAACTTGAAGATGGCGGATTTTCGTTCTATCAAGACGAAGCAGAGACCGATATGACCGCCATGGCGATCCAAGCGCTCGCGCCATATTACCAAAGCACGGAAGAATTCACTTATACACAAAAAGATACAGGTGAGAATGTTACGAAAACGATTCACACGATTGTCGACGAAGCACTAGAAAAGTTATCGGACATGCAAACATCAACGGGTGGCTTCAGTACGCTAGATGACGACAACGTCGAAAGTGCGGCGCAAGTACTCGTTGCATTGACGTCACTAGGTATCCATCCAGATGAAGACGAACGCTTCAAGAAAGGCGATCACTCATTGCTTGATTTCATCATGGATTTCCAAATGGAAGATGGCGGTTTTGTCCACGCAAAAACATATAACGCGGACAATCCTTCCTCCTTACCGGATGAATCGAATTCGATGGCTTCCGAGCAAGTACTCTATGCACTTGTGTCGCTCTACCGACTGGAAAACGGCTACCGTACGATGTATGATTTCCGTCCTGAAAATCCGCAAGAGATGAAGCAGCAAATGCTGAAGTTAATGGAAGATATTCAGAACATCAATGAACACACCGATGCCAAACAGCTTCAGCAATTGCTTGATACATATGAAAACTTTCCTATAGAGGAGCGTTCCTTTGTCTACAACTTCCATAAACTCGCGGAAGCTGCAAAAAAGCAGTCGATCCAGCTCGATCTTCCCGCATTCAGTGAAGCCTATGAAGTCTACACGAAAGGTAACGGCACTATTGCACCGATCTATCAGGAACAAACCGCGCCACGAAATATTACCGAACAAGATGTAGAAAAAATTGACGCGATTCCTACACCTTTGACGACAGAGCATTATATTGACGTCGTTTCGATGATCGACCAGTTCGAACAAGCAGACAATAAAGGCGACTTTGAAAAAGAATTGGTGAAACTCTACGAATACAAAGAAGAAATGGAGAAAATGGAAGCCGAGATCCAAAGCATTAATGATATGGTGCTCGATCAACTGTATCCATTCAATGAATTAACAAGCAAAGATCAAGACAATGTCGATGCGATTCTAGAGCGATTTAACGCGTTATCTCCTTACGATCAAGGGAAAGTCTTGAACTATGAAGACCTCAAGAAATCGAAAACTCAAATTGACAATGCTGTGAGAGCGAAGCGAATTTCATGGGTGCTCGGAATCGTTGCAGTAGGTTTAATCCTCGTAGTGATTAGTAGAATCCAAAAAAGAAGGCGTCAAAGAGATTAGAGGGATATAATGAAGAAAGATCTATTAGTTGTAGCATTCGTCCTCTTTATCGTTGGGTGGCTCGTCACGGGAACGAAGATTCAATCCGTGGAAGAATATTACTTGACCCATATCGACGAAATTACGGAAGACTCAGAGACGGTGACGCTTGAAATACGCAGTGATACCGTCCTTGACTCGATGGATAAGCTGAAACCGGGTCTCGAGAAATATGTGGAACCGGACGGCGAGATCCTTAAAAAAACGGAATACGTGCTGCGCAGTGGTGATACTGCATTTGATTTACTCGATCGCGCGACACGTCATCACCGCATCCCGATGGAGTACCAAGGAGCCGACTACAATATTTATAACAGTATTTACGTCCAAGGCATTAATTATTTATATGAGTTCAATTGTGGTCCGTTAAGTGGCTGGATGTACAAAGTAAACGGCGAATTCCCTAGCCGTGGCGTTAGTCAATACGAGCTGCAAGACGGCGATGAAGTGGAGTTCCATTACACGTGTGATTTAGGTAGAGATCTAGATGGCTATATACGACAATTAAAGAAAGTAGGAAACTAGATGAGCGCATTCTCAAACTTTCACCCTATATTGCTACTTGTCTACGTTACAGTCGTTCTCGTCACGATGTTCAGCTCTTTTCATCCGATCATCGTGGCGCTTGCTTTGATCGGTGGTATTCTGTACTTCTTCATGTTGCATGGAATGCGGACAGCAAGTAAAGACGTAGTCTATTACTTTTTCGTCTTTCTGCTAATTGCCGCAGCCTATCCATCGTATGTACATAACGGTTTTACCCCATTGTTTTTCCTCAATGACCACGCGGTAACGCTTGAAGCGGTGACGAAAGGGCTTGTCCTGGCAGGTACCGTTGTCGCCACGTGTTTTTGGATGAAGAGTTATTTCGAGATATTTACGACAAATAAAGTGCTTGCTGTACTGACACGAGTGTCCGCTAACCTTGGCATTCTAGTTTCCATGCTGTGGCGTTTCATCCCATTATTTAAAACGAAATGGCGTGAAAAGCAAATGGCACAACGCGGAATAGGTTTTTACAAAGTAAACAGCAGAGTGGAGAAGTTTCGTCGCGCGTTCGCACTGTGGCGCCAAACGCTCGTTCAGACTGCGGAGTTTGTTTTCGTGAAGCCGGATGTCATGAAGGCGCGAGGCTATGGCATGACGAAAGCGAGAACGCAGTATAGAGTAATGCGGTTCACGAAACGGGACGGCATGTTGACGATTGGACTCGTGTTATTTCTTCTCTACTATATCGGGTACTTCTCGCAGCACCAAACGCAGTATTATCCCGAAATCAGTGAACAGACACTAGGCGCAGGGCATTACGTCATCATCGGCTTGCTTATGTTCTACCCGTTTATCTATGAAGCGAAGGAGAGTGTCAAATGGCGATACTTACAGTCGAAAATCTGAACTTTCGTTACGAAGAACATCATGTGTTGCAAGACGTGTCTTTTTGGATTAAGCGTGGAGAATTCGTGACGCTTTTCGGACCTACTGGTTCAGGAAAGTCTACGTTATTGAAAATGTTGAAGCGGGAAATGCGGCCGAGCGGTAAACTCAGTGGCACGGTGTATTTCAACGGTGAAAAAATAGATGACCTGCCCACGTCGACTACGGCAACTTCGATTGGCTACATGATGCAAAATCCAGATGAACAAATGGTCATGGAAAAAGTATGGCAGGAGTTAGCATTTGGTCTTGAGAATATGGGTGTATCGACGGAAGACATGCAGCGAAAAGTCGCCGAAGTGGCCAGTTTCTTCGGTATTCAAAACTGGCTACACGATAGTATTAGTGATTTGTCAGGTGGGCAGAAACAACTCGTCAATCTCGCGGCAGTGCTTGCGATGGAGCCAGATATTTTATTGCTTGACGAACCGACCTCGCAGCTTGATCCCATTGCGGCTTCCGAGTTCTTGACACATCTTGAGAAAATCAATCGCGAGCTCGGCATGACGATTTTAATTGTAGAACATCGGCTAGAAGAGTTATTACCGGTGTGCGATCGAGTGTTGTTTATGGAAAACGGCTCGCTTCTATATGACACGACGCCTAAAGCAATCGGCAATTTCTTGCTTGAACATCCGATGCTCGATGCACTTACGACAGCGATGCGTGTTTATTATAAGCTTGGTTTCCGTGATGAGACGCCGATTACGGTGCGCGATGGGATGGATTTCATTCGGCACTATCCACCGACCGTTCTACCGACGGAGCCGATGAGAAAAAAGCATCCACCTCTTATCACCGTAAAAGAGTTGCATTTCCGATATAATCGGAAGAGTGATGATCTACTCGCAGGATTAACGTTCACCGTCCATCGCGGCGAAATCTTCACGATTGTCGGTGGCAATGGAGTCGGTAAGTCTTCGTTACTAAGGTTACTCGCCGGACTGCATAAGCCGTATGCAGGTAAAGTATGGATCGATGACGTTGCACCTAGCAAGTGGAAAGGGAATATCGTCTTATTGCCGCAAAACCCGCAAACGTTATTCATGTACTCGACCGTGAAAGAAGAGCTAATCCATGCGGTTCCTGTGCAAAAATTGCCGAAAGAACAGAGGGAATTGACTGTATCAAGTATGATGAAACAGTTACATATCGAACATTTATCAGAAAGAGATCCGTTTGACTTAAGTGGTGGAGAACAGCAGAAGGCAGCGCTTGCGAAATTATTGCTGCATAAACCGGATATTTTATTGCTGGATGAGCCGACTAAAGGAATGGACGTCATGTCGAAACAAGAAGTGACCCAGTTGATTCGAACGCTTCAAAAACAGAATATCACGACGATTATCGTTACACATGATATTGAATTTGCCGCAGAAGTCTCTACACGCGTCGGCATGCTGTTCGATAAATCACTCATCGCGATCAATCATCCGAAAACGTTTTTCACGTCTAACCGCTTTTACACAACCGCGGCCAGCAAGATTGCACGCGGATTATTTCCATATGCCATCACAGCGGAAGACATCGTTACTGCTGTGAACTTGAACAACAGGAGGAACTAAAAATGAGCAATCCATCAACACAAGTACTTCATGAAATGAAAAAAGTAATTAACGGGAAAGACGACGTCATACAAAAAGTATGGATGACGTTCTTAGCTGGAGGACATGTACTGCTAGAAGATTTACCGGGAGTCGGGAAAACGACACTTGCGAAAGCATTCAGCCGAGTCGTCGGTCTCGATTCCAATCGTATCCAGTTCACACCGGACGTCGTAGCGTCTGACGTCATCGGATTCACGATGTACGACAAAGAGAAAAACGAATTCGTCTTTAAAGAAGGCGCGGTTATGTGCAACTTATTGCTTGGTGATGAAATCAATCGCACATCTTCAAGAACGCAAGCAGCATTACTTGAAGCGATGCAAGAGAAACAAGTGACAGTGGACGGCGTGACCTACCCGCTACCAGCACCGTTTCACGTAATCGCGACGCAAAACCCATATGGCACAATCGGTACGCAGCCGCTACCAACCGCGCAAATTGACCGTTTCATGACTAAATTGAGTGTAGGGTATCCGGATTTTGAAGACCAAGTGGAGATGTTGAAAAACCGTCAGCAAGCAGACCCGCTATCTTCACTCACACAAGTCATTACGAAAAATGAATTGCTTGCGCTACAGCAGCAAGTACAGAATTTGTTCATTCATGAGGAGATTCTGCGCTACGTTACAGCACTAACCGAGAAAACGAGAAATCACCCATCGATTCATCAAGGAATCAGCCCGCGTGGCGCTCTCGCTCTTTGCCAGATGGCGAAAGCACATGCCTTCTTACAACAGCGTGATTACGTTATTCCGGAAGATGTCCATGCCGTGTGGTTGCCAACGAGCCGACACCGCATTGTCATGTCAAGCGTCCCCGGTGCAGAACAAGAGCAGGATATGCTACTCGAAAAATTACTGCAAAGTGTTGCCACGCCCGACCAAGCAATGCTTGCGACATTGTAAGGGCTGATCGTATGATAGGGACTTTCCTCATTAGCGTCGTGTGGCTGCTATTTACGCTCGCATTTTTCATCTTCACGACGACGCATTTCGCTCTATTATTCGCAGTCGGTTCGCTTATTGTCTGGCTGTGGCTCGTGTTGAGCGTCTATCTCGTTAAAGGGAAAATCGAGTGCGAGATTATCACGGCAAATGAAATCTATAAAAGTGAACAGATGAGCTATCAACTGCGCGTACAAAATACGAGCCGTTTGCCTGTTACGCAACTACAACTACATCTCGTCATCGAACATCTATTCACTGGTAGACAAGAGAGTCACCATCACGTCCTGTCTATCCCGGCGAAAAGTGCGGAAGAATTTACGTTTGTTCTGCCGCAGAAATATATGGGACAAGTGAATATACGAATTAAACAACTGACGATCAAAGACAGTTTTACGTTTTTCCGTTCCGTGCAGAAACTAGATACCCAGTCTACGATGTTGATTGTGCCGAATCCTTATTTCTTAAAACTTCAGCACATCGAGCAAAATCAGCATGTCTTGCAAACACCGGGTATAATTCCGATGAAGAAAATAGATGGGGAAGAGCTGGCGGAGTTGTCGGTATATAAACTCGGTGACTCGGTTAAACGCATTCATTGGAAATTATCGAGTAAGGGGGATGAGCTATTCGTCAAACAGCATGAAACGTTGACAGGAGATGCGGTCATGATGACGCTCGACTTCACGTCGTTTACGAATCGCGTAGCACTCTATGACGAATTCATCGAGACGTTTTCTGCATTGCTCTACTCGTACGTCGCAAGCGATCACGAAGTGCAATTCATTTTGAATCATTCGACGGGTGAGCAGTTGACAATCGACAATGAACGAGATGCAGCGAACGCCATCAAAGAAGTATTGACGAGAAACGCTACAGAGTTATCACTGTCAGATGAACAGTGGAAAAAGCTTAGACGAACGTATCCAAACTGTATCGTATTGACGACGAATATCGCGCATAGTACCGAATATCAGACCGTCGTCATCTCGGATCAGAAGGAGGGATCGACTGTATGAAATGGCTAGATGGAGTAGTTGCGTATAGTGTCCTCGTAGCGGCTTTCCTCGTAATCCGTACGATGCTGTTTCCAGAGGTGAGTATCGTACCTGCGCTCGTTCTCGTCTTACTATGGATGGTCGCGCGTATACAGTGGAAACAGCGTGGCGGCGATATTGTCTTGATTGCGAGCGTTGTGTTCAGTTTGATTTTCCTATCCATGTACATAGATGACGTCAAACGAACGATCAACGCATTGTTGATCACGCTTGCGGAACAAAAGCATATATATATAGATCTATTATCCATCAATGAAACGACGTCATGGCTAAACGGCATGATCCTCGGTCAAATCGCGTTGCTCATCGGCAGTGCGGTGTATTACGCCGTAGCGAATCAAAAACGCTGGATTCTTGTTGCGCTAGCACTCGTGATTTGGTTGATACAATTAATACTTGGCACATCGCCATCATTGCTTCTCGATATTCTATTTTTCGCATTGCTAATTGTGACATTGTTGTATATGAACCAACTAACAGTACGCTGGTGGAAACGGATGGCAATCGTACCCATTTCACTCGTCGTGCTCATGTTCGTCTACACGGCGATCAGTCCAAACGGTGATGAAGAGTTTACAGGCAGTTCGAAAATCGAAGACATAGTACGTTATCAAGGGGAGAAGTGGCGTTATTATAAAGATGAAGAGCCAGTTCTAACGGCTGGCAACTTCCAGCGACTTTCTACGTTTACACCGAATGATCATACTGCGCTAAAAGTCGCAATGGAAAATCCAAGTCCTCTGTATTTAAAAGGATTCGTCGGGTCAACTTACACGCCAAGCGGCTGGAAGGGGATCGATGGGGATGCGTATATGGAACAGAAGTCTCTGCTTGAAGCGTTACAGAAAGAGGATTTCACTGGAGCGAAACAACTGAGCTTGGCAGCGGAAAGTAGTTTGCCAGAACAGTATGAAGAAGCGAAACTCGTTATTCAAAACGTCGGTGCATCCAGTCAATATATTTATGCACCGTATGAGTTGGCTGGGCTAGATGCCAATCTTGTCCGTTCTAAACAAGCTGATGCGCTCCACGCGACAGGTATTTTCGGCAGACGGACAGTGGAAATGAACTATATGCTGACACCGTATACCGATTATCCACAAATCGCGAATGCGTTGTACACGACAAAAGATACCGACTATTTACGTCGTGAAAGTCATTACAATCAATATGTCTACAACGAATACCTCGCTGTGCCGCAAGATAGTTTAAATGTCTTGCGCAATCATATGGACGATAACATACTTGATTCAGAAACACGTTTACCGTATGAGAAAACGATTCAGGAAGTAGAAAACTTTTTGGCACAGACAATAAGTTATAATGAAAATGCCAAACCAATAAAAGATCAGGACTTCCTAACGGGGATTTTGGAAGAATCAAAAGAAGGCTATTCCGTTCACTATGCGACAGTTGCTACATTGGCATTTAGAATGCTCGGCACGCCCGCACGTTATGCAGAAGGATATATCGTTGGGCTGGATGATGTGAAAGATTTACCGTCATTTAGTGAAATCAATGTCAGTGAGAAAAACGCCCATGCGTGGACAGAAATCTACGTTGACATGGTTGGCTGGGTGCCGATTGAAGTGACACCAAGTTACGCTGAGAAAATGCCGGAGATCAATAAAAAAGACTATCCAGCTCTAGACGGATCGGATTCACCAGACGCAACCGGTGGAAGCACGGTCGAACCTGAACCGAATGATCCGACGCAAGTGCAGGAAGATCAAGATAAGCCGGAAGATTCCAAGCAAGTGAATCCAAACACTACTGTATGGTTCTGGTTGAATATCATTATATTGATTGTTCTATTAATCCTGTTCGTGCTGTACTACGTAAGAAAAAGAAAACGTCAGCAAAAACTCGGGGTGAAAGATCACCGTTTGGCTGTCATTCATCATGTACAGTACATTGTGCAAATGTTAGAGAAAGAACAAATCGTTGCGAAGCTGCCTTCATTCGAAACGATACCTGAAGCAGTTGGCAATATCGATCCAAAACTTCGCCAAGAGGCGGAGGAAGGATTGAAAATTTATCAAAAAGCTAAATACAGTCCACACGGCGTGACCGATGAAGAGCGCGCGAAGATAGAAACCTTATTTGCGGATATTCATAGCGCTGTGAAGCAATCGGAAAAAGGGATTAAGAGATTACGGTTTATTGTGCGTCACCAATGAACTAAGCACCGCTTTTGGCGGTGCTTTTTTAGTACCTGGCAACCACAAAACGAATCCTTTCACACACGCTAAACGTATGAATAGTAGAGTAATGATACAGGAGAGTGAAGTATGGAAACAGAAAAACGAATGGAATTAGTTAACGCTATTGTAGATGAAGTAAGACCGCTATTACGAGGTAGTGAATCAAAAAAGTTAGTGGACTATGGGAGTGGTTCTGGTTTAGTTAGTTTAGAACTCACGGACTTAGTAGATTCTATAGTGCTAGTGGACTCTTCAAAACAAGCGTTACAGGATGCTGAAGATAAAATTAGTGCAAGAGGCATTACGAACTGTGAAGTCTTGTATTCAGATTTCACTGAAGACATGCCCGAACTTAAGGCAGACATTGTGTTAGTATCACTAGTGCTACTTCATATTCCCGACACTACATTAATTTTGCAGAAGTTGTTTAGTATTTTACCAGATGATGGCCAACTAATCATTGTTGATTTTGACAAAAATGAAAGAGTCAACCATCCGAAAATTCATAATGGCTTTTCACATAATGAATTAAAAAACATATTATCCGAAGTTGGATTTACGTCTAGTACATGTAAGACGTTCTATCATGGAAAACAGCTTTTTGCGAATCAAGATGCCTCAATGTTTATAGCCACTAGTAGGAAATAAATTTCTATATGAACTAGCTAGATTGCTTATATCTGCAATCGAGGTAGTTTGAAAACAGGAGGTAGTGTGATGCCTATATGTGAAAATTGCCATACTCAGTGGAGCTAGAAACAGACAATAAAAAAGACGGCGACATTGAACCCTGCCATGACTTGTCCATACTGCGGCGAAAAACAGTTTCAAACGCAAAAGTCCAAAGGGAGGGTGGCTATGGTCACTCCAATTGTTTTGTTGCCATTGATCATTCAAATGCTTTTTGATCTGCCAGAAGCTATAATACTTAGCTTATTTCCCACTTTATTCATTTTGGTTATCATTCTATATCCGTTGTTAGTGAAGTTAAGTAGCCAAGAGAAATACATAGGGGAATAGTGAATTTTTATAAAGCGCCAGGTTCCGCTGCTATTCACTTGATTACATAGAAAAAACCATCCAATGCAAACGGAGAGACCCCGACAGATTTAGATGGTTTTTCTTTAGGTTATACTTAGTGAAATGAAATTAGGAAATACGATTCTTTTAATTCCAATAGGCATTTGTATCTTCAATCATCGTTTTCGATGATTGCAAACCGCCGCCATAGAACCAGGCTTCCGTATCTAGATAAATTATATGGTCATTTTTATAAGCGTTTGTTCTTTTTACTAGTTCATTTTCAAACATTTCCTTTGTGCTATCATGAGCGGTATTTAGTACTGCGCTACGATCCACAACAAAAATAATGTCTGGATTTTTTTCTGTTATATATTCAAAGTTAATGGATTGACCAAATTTGGCTTTTTCAATATTCTCATCCACCGCTTTATAGCCCGCTACATCATGGATGAATCCACCATAACGCGACCCTGGTCCATAAGCGCTTATTTTTCCTTCATTCACCATGACAATCAACGTTTTCGCATCTAAATCCTTTGTTTTCTCTTTAATGGCATCGACTTTTTCATTTATTTCCGTTAGTTCTTTGTCAATTTGCTCTTCTTTATTAAATATATTTGCGATAGTTTCCAAATTATGTGTAAGTGAATCCATGTAGTTCGTGAAATCCACGCTCATATAAATGGTTGGAGCAATATCTGTAAATTCGTCATACATTTCGGCTTGACGATCCCCGATAATAATAAGGTCCGGTTTCATTCCATCAATTGCCTCAAAGTCTGGTTCCACTAAACTTCCTACATTCGTATATTCAGAGCCAGCATATTTTTTTAGATACTCAGGTACCGCATTTTGTGGAACGCCTGCAACTTCAACACCCAGCGAATCTAACGTATCTAAAACGCCAAAATCTAGTACAACAATTTTTTCTGGCACTTTAGTCAAAACAACTTCTTGCTCATCAAGGTCATGCTTAATTTTTATTTCAGTCGATTCTGCGCCTTCTTGGGTAGTGCTAGACGATTCGTCCGCTTGTGTATCCGTTTTCTTCGATCCGCATGCGGAGATGACTAGCATACAGGCAAATATGAATACAAATAATGACCACTTTTTCATGACAATTACCTCTCTTTGTATAAAATTTTGGAATGACTACTGCTCCAAAAGTAAATCTTGATATGTATGGAATACCTATTATTTATTTCAAAACAAGTATATGATTTTATCAGCTCTTCCTTTCTTTGTATAATGGAGCCTATGCTTACCAGAACGTGTAGTAACGAATTATTACAAGCAAAGAATAAGGTAAAGGCTACATTTAGTATACAATAAACAAATGATAATGACTATCATCTTCAAGTGGAAGTTAATGAGAAATAGTAGCATACACGAATTAGAGACTAAGTCCAATAGAAGAATGTTATAAATTATTATTAAAATAATGGAATCTAGAATGAATTTGAGGAGCAAGACAATGAAAGACTTTCATTATGCATTAGACTATATCAATCAAATCATGTATGAACCATATAATTTACTTGTAGATTCTGTGCAAGAAGAAAAGCAAAATGCTAAGTATGGAGCTGGTACATTTCAAATAGCTTCTAGAACCGTTCGATTTAGAGTAGTGAATACAACACCTAGAAAAGTAGGGCAGTTTGTTGCGTTTTGGGAAAAGGACGACAATAATAAAAATCAACCTTATTCATACGAGGAAGCACCTGATTTGTTCGTGATTACTACTTTTTAAAATACACATGAGTTTGGACAATTTATTTTCCCAAAGGACGTGATGTTGCAACAGGATATGGTTAGCTCCAGTTCAACAAAAGGGAAAATGGCATTAAGAGTGTAACCGAGCTGGAATCATCCTGCTAGTAAACAAGCGTTGAAAACACAGCAGTGGCAGTTACCTTATTTTGTAGATATGAGGACATTAAATGAAATAACCAAAGACAAAATAATGGGACTGTATTTGTGATAATTCACTGCGATCAGGTGCCTGTAATATTCAGAATTAGTTCAAGACCTAGAAAACATCAGAGTTTTAGAGGACTGTAGATCTATTGAACGCGATTGTATTATGAAGTATTTATGATCTTTCAGTAATCGGGCCATTTTCCAGAGTGACGAAAAAAGCCTGATTTCTCAATTTTGATACTGAGAAATCAGTCTTTTTAACAAATACTTAATTTTTCTCATAAGTCATGACTTATGAGTTTTTAAAGATTAATCGTATATTACATTTAATCCTTGTTCACTTAATCGGTGGCCCGCACGATAAGCGGTGAGTAAGGTATTCCCCGCCTGTTTGCATACTCCGTTCATATTCCCTCCGGCTGCTGCGTATAGTGGGTCCTATAGTGGAAAGACGGCGATTTGCAAATCGTAATCATTCCGATTAACACCTTTTCGTCAAACACTCAGGTAGAAGGGAAGAAGAAAATGAAGATACCGGTATATACGATTAGTGGATTTCTCGGCAGTGGAAAAACGACGATTTTACTTGCGATGATGGAAGAATGCAAGCAGAACGGTTGGAAAGCAGGGATCATTCTGAATGAATTGGGAGAGAAAAATATAGAGGAAGGCTATTTCGAAGGACAGAATCTGAAACAGCTGCTAGACGGCTGCATTTGCTGCACGATGCAGGACGGTCTTCAGGAAACGCTACGATCAATCGCGGCCGAGCCGATAAATATCCTCCTCATCGAAGGGACAGGCGTGGCGAATCCATTGGCGATAGAGCGAACGCTCATCAGTGCGGAATTTCGGGAATTATTTGATCTGTATTCCATGATCAGCGTGGTGGACGCAAGCAAATTCCTCGAATACCGGAACCGCTTTTCTAGCAACAGGGAAATCCGCCAATTGCTGCAGGATCAAATGACATGCGCCAAGATGGTTGTCATCAACAAAACTGACCTAGCAAAACCATCGGTACTGGCAAAGGTCGAGAAAAAGATGGAAAACCTGCTGCAGCCGGACACACCTGTCTTCCGCACCACGTTCGGCAAATTGGAAAGCGCACAATTGTTCAGGAGGAGGTACACATTGTCTGGACCACATGCACAGCCAGCACCCGACCGAGTGCACAGTCACCATCAAGCCGTCATCCGTTCCATTCGTATACAAGACGTGCCGGATATGACTCGTGAATCTCTCATCCGGTGGATTGAACAGCTGCCGCGGGAAGTCCTCAGAGGAAAAGGGCTCGTCCGTCTGCTGAATGAACCGGGCACCTATCTCTTCCAGTTTTCCTCGGGGGAGCTGAGTTTGGAACATATGAAGGAAGATGGCCGTGAACCGCTTATCGTCCTGATCGGCGAAGGTCTGCAAGAGGAAGCAATGAACCGGAGACTCCTGGAACACGCGAAGGCGGATTCCGTCCCATGACCACCTTGCACCCGTATAGCAAATGAACGCGCTGTCATCACCAAACCGATCAAAGAGGAGGCTGTGACGCGACAAATGATAACCGTAATAAGAGATATAATCGGAATACTGGCTTTTTTCGTGTTCGTTATGCTGTTCCTTTTCAACACCCAAGTGCTCGAGTACTTCGGTATCATAGTTCCCGACCAATGGCTGCACGTGAACGCCATTTTCATCAGTATCCTGCTGGAGGCGTTCCCGTTCGTCCTCCTCGGCGTGTTCGCGTCGGCGTTCATCCAGATGTTCGTTTCGGAGGAAACCTTGCGGAAGGTGCTGCCGAAACATGCCTATTTCGGCCTAATTTCAGCGGCTCTCCTAGGGGCGGTGCTGCCTGTCTGCGAATGCGCCATCATCCCGGTAGTGCGCAGGCTCATCAAGAAAGGGATGCCGCTCCATTTCGGCGTCGTCCTGATGATGTCAGCACCCATCCTGAATCCGATCGTTGCAGCCTCCACCTACTATGCGTTCCAGCAAGATCTGTCCGTGCTGTACTTCCGCATGGGGCTCGGCTTTATCTTGTCGATCGTCATTGGCTTCATTATCTACCGGCTGTTTGGGAGCACCAACCAGCTGAGATGGACGAAGGACGGGCTGACCGGCGCGCCGGGTATCCGGAAAACTGTCAGGACCAGCAAGGTCAAGCAGACGTTCTATCATGCGAGCGATGAATTCTTTGACATGGGGAAATACCTGATATTTGGCGCTTTCCTGGCAAGTATCGTCAATGTTTTCCTGGACCGGACGATGCTCGCTGCGCTGACATCAACGGAAGCGGGGGCGACTGGAATCATGATGGGCCTGGCGTTCATCCTGTCCCTTTGCTCGGAAGCCGACGCATTTGTGGCGTCCTCCTTCTCCAATCAATTCTCGACGACTTCCCTGCTGGCGTTTCTAGTGTTTGGACCGCTGCTCGACCTGAAGAACACCCTACTGTACTTTGCCTATTTCAAGACCAGATTCGTACTCATATTGATGATCACCATCACCGCTGTCACATTTGGTTCAGTGATGCTGGTCCATTATTTCCTGATGTAGGGAGGAGGGAAATTCATGAGAAACAGGAAAACGAACGCTTCACTGCAATTCCACATGTTCCTGAGGGCCATCATCTTCCTCGGCTTCTCCCTGCTCATCGTAAAATTCGTCGTGAATGATACGATTCAGCTGTATATCGCGCCTAAAATGCTGCCGTTCGTCTATTTTGCCGGGGCCTGCTTCCTGATCATCGGGATCTTTCTCTTCTTCAAGAGCCTGTCGCCGAAACTGAAGGAAGATATGGAATGCAACTGCGGGGTCGACCATCAGATGAAAGGCTCTTTCATTACCAAGACCTGCATCTATCTGCTGTTCATCCTGCCTATCGTCCTCGGTCTAGGGCTACCCGAGAAGGCCGTAGATAGCATGGTCGCCTCCAACAGGGGTGTCCAATATGGCGGCGGGCTGTACAATACGCCGGGTATCGCACAAACGGACAGTGAATACGGCGGGGGAGAAGGTGCGAACAGCGTGAGCGAAGAAGAAGGCACCACGGAGGCGGACGCTGACTTGGACATCATGGCCATCTACGGCGACCAGCTTAAGAAATATTCAGCCATGAACCATATTGAAATCACGGATGAAAACTATCTAGATGTAAGTTACTTGATCAACGTTTTCCTAGACGATTTCATCGGCAAAACTGTCTCCATCAAAGGCTTCGTCTACCGCGAGCCGGACTTCGCCGAAGACCAGATCATCGTAGCTCGCTTTGCGATGAATTGCTGTGTCGCTGATGCCAGCGTATTCGGCACTATTGCGTTGGGCGAACAGGTTGGGTCCCTCCAAGATGACACGTGGATCGAAGTGACCGGGACGATAGAAGAATTGGTCTATCACGATCAGAGAATGGCTTCCGTACGGGCGGAGCAAGTCGATGAAATCGAGGAGCCGAAGAATCCGTATTTGACGCCACTTTATTGATTCAAAGTACCAGGTCCTGGAACAATTAAGTTTATACGTGGGAATCGGAGTAGTAGTTCCCGTACAATATAGATATAGCAGAAGGCCATCTGATTGAGAAATTATTCAGATGGCCTTCTTTGTACTCATTTAGAATGTTGGATTTGATGTTGATTCCAATAAAATTAAAGGTATCTGTGCACGAAAATTTCATGAATGTTTGTTTTTCACACAGGTACTTTTTCTCAAGAACCTGGCACCTGATTGCAAAAAAAGGACGCGTTCGTAAAGTGAACAACTAGGATTATTTCCAGCTTTTTGAGGTGTAAAACAAGTTATTGAATGAACTGAACCCTACAATTGATAGAAGGGTGTTATGCTAGTAATTATATTTATCAGGATAATACTGTAAAAAATAACGAGTTTGAGGAGTAAAACAATGAAAGATTTTTATAGAGCATTAACCTATATTAGCGAAATGATGTATGAGCCAAATAATTTAATTTTAAATTCGGTGCATGAAGAAAAACAAAATGCTAAGTATGGGGCTGGTACATTTCAAATATCTTCTAGAACAGTTCGATTCAGAGTAGCGAATATAACACCTAGTAAAGTAGGGCAGTTTGTTGCGTTTTGGGAAAAGGATGAAAACAATAAAAACCAGCCGTATTCATATGAGGAAGCACCTGATTTGTTCGTGATCACTACTTTTAAAAGTGAACATGAGTTTGGACAATTTATTTTCCCAAAGGAAGTTATGTTCAAAAAGAAAATTCTCAGATCCAGTTCAACAAAAGGAAAAATGGCAATAAGAGTGTATCCAAGCTGGGATAGTCCCACTAGTAAACAAGCGATGAAAACACAGCAATGGCAGTTACCTCATTTTGTTGATATGAGGACCTTAAATACATTAACCGAAGACAAAATAATGGAACTGTATTTTTGTTAACACACTGCAATCGAGTGCCTGTATTCAAGCGCCAAGTTATGGCGCTATTCAGAGTGTTTTTAGGACCTGGTACCTGAGAAGCCGATCTTTGCGGTTGGGTTATGGTTGACCGGCCATCGGAACGCGTCCTGCTACATCATATATCAACGTTTTCCGAAGACTATCCCTTTATAGGATGTGATTGTATCATGAAAGATTTATGATCTTTTAGTAATAAGGCCAACAGATTGTATAAATATCAAATTAAATCCAACAATAAATATCAGCGACAAATTATTGATAAGGGGAGAAAAAAATGATTAATAAAATCGGTCAAGTTATGTTGTATGTTAACAATCAAGATGAAGCAGTGAATTTTTGGATTGAAAAAGTAGGGTTTATTGTAATTTCAGATGAAGACAATGGTCAAGGAATGCGATGGATTGAAATAGCACCAACTAAGGAAGCCGAAACAAGCATTATACTTCACAACAAGAGAATGATTTCTGAAATGCAGCCAGAAATGAATCTTGGCACACCTTCATTAATGTTTTTCTCGGAGGATCTCGATAAGTTGCATAGCACACTGTCAAATAAAAATATCACAGTCGGAGAAATTGTAACTATGCCTTCGGGAAAAGTATTCAATTTTGCCGATAGCGAACAAAACTATTTTGCAGTTATGGAAAAGAGTAAATAACTTCTAGTAACACGTCGCATAAAAGGAGGATTTTGAAATCACTTCAATAAATTTACTTGGCAATTGGATAGACTTAGTGAAAGAAGAGGTTTTATAACTTCCTGAAAATACATTTGAAGTAAAAGTGAATTAAAATGAAGAAATAACTATAATGAAAAACTAGAACGTAATAAAATTTATTATACTTTATATAAAACAAGAGATGATTGAAAGGTGATATAAATGAAAAATAATAATGACTTAGTATCTCAAGAAATAAGAAGTTTATTTGCCGACAATGCTGAATTCTGGATTATTAATGACATACAAGTTAATTACTTAGAAGAAACCATTGTCTTAAATTTAGTAAGTGTTAGTAATCAACAGATTTTAAAAACATTTATTAAATTTAAACAAGTTATGTCACTGTTTATTTATCAAGACGCTGAAATAGAAACATATAGATTAAATAACTATAAAGAAAATGATCCTTTTTTACTTTCAGAAATTAGTTATCATCCTAATGGATTTGGAAAAATAAATATTAAGAGCCTAGAACCCGAATTACCAGAAATTGAATCTATAAGTTCTTCAACTAATTTCTATTTCCAAGTTAATAATAAAGATTGTTTTTTTATTGAAGCAAATTCTCTGATGATTAACGAAAAAGTGTATCGGAATTTAATCGTAGACGAAGAAACTATTAAAAGTCCATATTAAATTAGAAAGTTTACTATAATATTCTTAAATCACCGGAGCTAACACAATGTAACTATGTTAGCTTCATAAAAGCAGCTTTCGTCTATTTGACTTAAACAAGCGAATACGATCCTTGTATAGGAGATCTGCACTCTATTCAGTATTAGTGCCAAAAATTACGAAAAAGGCGATTTGGACGGATTCAAAGAAGCGATGAAATATCTATACGCATTTGCTCTGTTCGCTCTGGAAAGGTTCGAAGTACGATAGTAAATTGCGTGAATTATCTCCAGAAGCGTTTGTTGAATTTACTAAAAGGGCTGTAAATATCTAGGAGTATAAAAGTTAGAATGAGGGGAGAGTATTTACATTTTTTTCTGTACACTTGATTTAGAAAAAATATATAAAGGAGTGCTTGGAATGAATGAAAAAGAGTCTACAAATAAAAACTTTTTGAATACCACACTTACTTTTTTCGGGCTTATCTCTATTTATACACTTATTCTTAATCCAGATGTAGGTATAAAAGAAATAAGTTTAATGTTGTTTTTTACACTGATTTTCTGGCTACTTAATAAGTTTTAAGAAAAGATAAAAGATCAGAAAAAACAAAAAACACACTTACTTTTTATGGTATTATCATCTGGAATAATATAAAAAAATAGAGGTAGATTAAGATAGAATAGATTTCAACAATCGGTCCATTTGTTGGAAATTAAAATAGCGAAGTCATTATGAGGTGATCGTTTGGTGAAAAAAAGCTTTAAGTTCGCCTTAATATTTTTTGTGCTGATAACGCTCTGGAAGTGGTTTTCTACTTCAAAAATTCAATGGCTTGAGAATATAATCTTAACTATTGGAGTTACGTTAGTGTCTACGTTTGTAGATTGGGCAAGTAAACCTCATGAGTACAAAAAGAGAAGTGATTAGTTTATGTTATGTAAAGTATTACCTTTTTTTCAATCGGGCCATTTTGTAGCAAAATGACGTAAATATTAGGGGTTGATTTACCATGTGGAAAAAGATATTAATAATTTTTACGGTGGCAATTGGGGGTTTTATGCTTTCGTTGACGATTAATAGTTTAGGCGACACAGGTAATAAAATAATGCATTTCGGAGGAGGTTTGTTGATGTTCTCGGGCATCATAACAGCCTTTCAAATGAATAAAGAAAAATAAACCGTATTGATTTATCTGGGGCGATTGTCGAAGAATATTATTCGTAGTCGCTTAGTTGATCGGAGCGGAAGCCGGCGACTCTGGAAGGTTCACCGCCCGCCCATAAGACACGCGTCCGGCTGCAGCTCAGATCAACGGGTTCAAAAGCTGATCTTTCTGGGTGTATTAACGGCAGAAGGTTAGAGCCTCTATCGGGCCAGATTGATTGTTTGATAATTTAAGGAGGTCACAATTTGGTCAATATATCGAGAGCATTCTTCTATCTAATTCTAGGCTTACTTACAGGGATTACAATTGTGAGTATGATGCGAAACGGAGAAATAAATTGGACAGTAATCGGTTATACAACTGGTACAGCTATCGTGGCTTTCTTTGTTATATCAGGTACTTACTTGGTTAGAAACTATAGAACCAATTGAACGCTATTATTCCTTTAACAGGGGCGATTGCTTAACAAAATTTATGCTGTTTACTGGCCATTATGTTACTCAAACCAGAAGAAAGAAAAACTATTTTATTAAAAACAGATGAAAGATGGCGATTGGGATGACTTTTAAAGATGAAAAATATCTACATATTTACGCTCAGCATTTTCCGCACGACGGGGCAGTGATTGTGGGAAATAAATTAGCACTATTAGAATTGAGACGAGCGATTGATGAGGCCTTGAAGGGACGCGAATCTGAAAGATAACTTACTGCGTCTGATGGAGAAGGTTATGAGGCATACATATTTAGGATTGAAGATGATGAGAGGGAATTATTTGAGTCTTTAGAAATGCCATATATTATGCAGTATGGTGATGTTAATTCGCATATATATTTTGTGAATGGTGGAAAAGAAAACAAACCACCTAATCCTATCGGGATTTTGTGGGAAAAGGAATAATAACTATGCCCCAAACAGGCGCGTTAACTGAACAACTGTTGCGCACCAAACGGGCCAAATTGTCGTTTACTTTGGGTTTGTAAATATTTTCGTTAGAGCGGTGTATGAAACGAGGGAGAAAAGTGTTAGCGATCTTTATATTAGTAGTTTTGATCGTATATTTGTTCGACTTTGCAAAAATAAGAAAGCAGAATCAAACAGTGATTGAGCAGAATGATAAGATCATCTCTCTCTTAGAGGAAATAAAGAATAAATAATAATTACGCTTCAATTGGGGCCGATGATTCAATAACGATTTCGGCTGCTTCAATCAATAGTATAGTAGACTGAAATTTTACGAAAAGCATATTCAAAATAAGAAGTTATTACGAACTTTGGTTAGGAGTGGTTTACATATTTAGAGGGAATCCGAAAAAGATATTGCTATCATTATTAACAAATCCACTATTCATACTTGTATATTGGATTTTTTGTTATGAATTAGCTTTACTTTGCATGTATGGAAGAATAGATCATACTGTTTCTATTTTATTCGTATCTACAGTATTTTTAATTTCTTTCATTGCATTTACTGCAATAAAAATTGTGAAAGGTAAAGAACCTCAACCCAACAAAAAGATTCATGTAAAGGCATGGAGATATGTTTCTGTTGTAATTATGATAGTCATAACATCATTTTATGGAATGAAGATTTATCAAAGCGCAACCAATTTCGGAGGCGAACTAGCTTGGTTTATTGATAGATTAAAAAATGAAGTTTCAGTTGAATTTGAACATAACAATATATATGTGGATGGAGTAGAAGGGATTTTTACAGATATAAATAAAGAATATGCTTTGCCGAAGAAATTATATATGGAAAGTGATTTTCATCTTGAATTTAATCCGGATGGAACAATCACATCTATCGATACATTTGTTTATGGGAAAAACGCTGATGAGAAAGAAGAAAGTTTTCTAATCACTTATGATCAAAATAAAGCGTCCACTATTACTATAAGAGTAAACGGATATCTACATGCCGATTATGATGAGGACAAACTAGTGGAGCCTTTAATAAGAACGGTTAAAGTTATTCCAGTTAAGCAGACAGTTGGTATGTGGAATGAAGGTAAGTATGGAGTAGTGTATTACGGGAAGAGAAATTGGGGCTACAATACTGAGGGAATTATTCACATCGATGAGAATGGTATAGAGCAGACTCCTACAAAAATCACAACTGAAATAATTGGCTATACGGTATCTATTTTTGTCCCTGGAAAAGAGAAAGAGATACTACCTGCAAGATATAATTTAATTGGTGTTCCAGATTGGAGTCAGTCAAATACGACTCAAAATCAAGAAAGTTTTGAAGCTGATCGGCAAGAGATAGCTAATAGCAATGAACAGTTTTATTACTCAAAAGAAGTAGGATATATGTTAAATGTTACGGATAAAGCATTAGGAAGTACTTTGTATTCACTTAGAAAGACCAGTGACGGTGGTGAAACTTGGACAGTCATAAATCAAAATCCATTCAATGGAACAGTTGGTAGTGCAGCAGGAATAACTTTTATTAATGATGAAATTGGATTCTTAAGGGCAGCAAGACCTTCTGGTACTGAAGGAGTGTTATATCGTACAAGTGATGGAGGGATATCCTTCGAAGAGGTAAGTTATGCCATACAGGAAATGAAGTTAGATAGTGGGCAATCTATAAATCCTTTTGATTTTCCAGGTCTGCCCTTTGAGAAAGATGGGGTTCTTAATATGTTAGTTGGGCAAGGATCAGATGGTGATTATAATGGTAATAGTAGTGGACTTTATCAATCAAATGATAACGGTGAAATCTGGGAATATATAAAAGAGGTTAACAGTTAATAGTCTTATAAAATGGATATTTACAATGTAGAAATATCGGTGGTTTTTTTAGTATCTACGGTGAAACTTCATTCGATAGTACTAGTAGTTTCGAAGAACCGTACCGTAAGATAAAAAAGCCATCCTCTCCACTAGGGGAGAGGATGGCTAACTTTCACATATTGCAAAACTACGGATTACAGTTTTGACCAACGTTCCTCTAACCAGCTCATAAATTCTACGCCTTTGTCGCCTTCATACGCATCAAAGACGTCTACACGCATACGCTTTAATTTATCCGCAAAGTCAGCCACAGTATGGTCTTTCGGCAAGCTCTTTTTGACCCGTAGGAAGATCTTGTCTGTGTTTTTAATAATATCAAAACGTGCAGGAGATGGTTTTTCCACATCCTCGCCAAATGCGGCAAGTGCTTCGTAAGCTGCTAATTGAACTTGGTAGACAGTATCATGCTGCATACGATTATTTAATAAATCTATGACTTTGTCATGTTTATAATCCGATAATGTTTTCACTGCTTCCAAACGATCTCGCCAGCTAGACGTATAATTGGCCTGTTTTTTTAATGCTTCATATTGCTCAGGTAATGCTGTTTCGAAATTTTTCACGTAATTGCACCTCTTTTTTTAACTAAAGAAAAAATGAATTTTTCTTCTGCTTGTATCATTATACGTTGTCTGGGTGAAAATAGCGATGAATCGCTAGTTAATCGAGGTGCCGGGTCCCCAAAACTATTCAGAATTGTATTGGGACCTGGCACCTGAAAAGTAGTAGGGGCCGTCTTTACAATTGGGGTGCGGTTCATCGCCCACCGGAACGTGCCTGGTTTTATTATATCAACGTTTTCCGAAGATTATCCCTTTACCGAATGCGATTCTAAAATGAAGGATCTGTGTTTTTCAGTAATCGATCCATTTAATTAAATGAAACCTATAGGGCATTCATCCGTATATAAATTAAGGGTGTAAAAGTAAAGAAATATAGTTATTGGATGTATTCGTAGAATAAGCAATTTTTATATAACCGGACAAAGACTAATATAGGGGTGACGGAATGAAGAAAGTATTTGAAGCTATTTATGACGGTCATCGAATACAAGTTGAGAATAGATGGTTTACAGGGGAGAATTTGTATGTAGATGGAGAATTGCAAGATGAAAATTTAGGCTTAGCATTTAGAGGGACTTTAAATGGGCGTATTAGGAATAAAGAAAATGAATCAAAGAGCATAAAAGTGACTCTAGGAGGATTTTTTAGTACCCACTGTAAAGTCTTCGTTGATCATGTATTAGTTCCTTCATATCAAATTAAAATAAGTGATTAAATACTTCCAAAATAATTGGGTATGAGACAGGTTGAAATAATACAACGACTCCCAGCAAACCGTTGCAGTTGTAGAAGATGAACTATTAAATCATAAAGGGGTTACTAATGAAAGCGAGAAGTTTGAGCAGGAAGGATGAATGATTATATGTTATGGATACTTACACAAAATAAACAAAGCTTGATGAATGTAAGAGATGTCTCTGTAAAAGGAAAACATATCGTAGGATTTATTGAAAGTAGTCTTTTGGATCAATGGAATAAAAGTATGGGTAAATATGAATCTAATGAAAGAGCAATAGAGATTCTTGAAGAAATATTTAGTAGGATTGAAGAGAGTGCCGGTGCTTCTGTGACGTACACTATGCCTCAAAGGTAAGAATAATATGAATCAATTATAGGGCTACTTACTAAGTGATAGTGTTCATATTACGCAAAAGCTTTGTATTGGAGGTGTAAAGTAATGAAGACGACGACTGGATTATATCTTTTCTTTATAGCCATACATCTTGTCAATCTCGCAAATATAACATTATCAAAAGGGGATTGGAACGGCATTACGATGTGGCTTAGTACAGCATTGTTTATAGCAGGTACCGCCTATTATGGTTTTAATAAAAGTGCTACTGGGAAAGCAAAGTGATTAGTACGAGAGAGAATATTCTGCTCATCTTTTTAGAAATGCACCCAGATAACAGGAAGGTGTATGAAACCTGTCGATATGAGCGTAGCCTGATAAATTTGGCGTAGGAACGAGCGAACGCTTCTGAACTTACGTGATAAACGCAATTATCTCTGTTAACGGAACACATTGAAAGCTTTTTTAAAAGTAGATTTATTCGTCTTCAAATACCAATCGTAAATATTCCTCTTTTCGATAGGATGGATCATTAGTGATGAACGATACACTATGGGCATCGTGATCAGCTAACAAAATTACGGATTGTTGTTCCATATCTATATGTGCAAATTGGTTTTTATAGTGTAAATCATTGCTTTGTGTAACTATCCACATGCAATTTTCCATTGCTAAATGGAACCACTCTGCAAATGCTTTTTGTAATGAATCTTCGTTAACTATTTTGACAGTGAAGGATGGAATCTCGGCGTGGTAAGTTTTTCCGTCCGACGTGGTGAGAACTGTCCTTCCAGAATTTTGATAATAAATGGGGAAGTCCCTTTGATGTAATACTATCGAATCGATTTGATCTTCGTACCCCTCAAAATGAATATAAAAGGGGAAAGCAAAGCATTTGATAGCGGCTTTTTGCATTAAAGCTGCTGTGTATTCTACGTAATCTTCATGAAGAGCATAATCACCATAGACATGAAATTGATCATAATCTCCATGTAAGTTTACCCAATCTTGATCTGGTTCTACATTACGTAAAACTTCAATATCCACTATGTATTTCACCTCGTAAGTTATTTTCACACAACTATTTATTATACTTTCACACAGTACTAGTTGATTGTCCACCCCATTCTAGCATGACACCGTTTACTTCCTACTCTTCTGTATCCTTTTCACACTGAACAAGATGTTCTTAATGCACCATCATTCATTTACGTTGTTCCTGAAGTATTGTTTCGGGCCTTGGTACCTAAAAAGTAGCGATTACAGGAATCCAGGTGAAGTATTATAATTGATTTTATCTAAGTGTAGTTCTTTGGCTTATTTTCAGAAAAAGGCTATCTATAACGTTATCTAACATACTTGTTATAGGCTATATAGGATATTTTCTATACTATTGCTACTTTTAAAACGAATAGTCATGCAGAAGTATACAGGACAGTTAGTGAGTATCTGAAAAACTATCCGAGTAAGGAGGTCAGAACTTCCCAAAAACATTATGAGGTAGGGCATGTAGTTAGTCATTTTCAAATAAATGATATGGAAAGACCTAAGATTGGTGTGACATTGCGTGTTGGTAAAGATGATCAAGTAACATGGGCAAGTAGTTGTTCAGATAACGAGTATCCGACACAGCAGAAACTTTGTCGAGAAATCGAATTTACGTATGGTGAGGCATATAGCTATCCAATTAAGAAACGTATTCAATATCTGAAGGGGGGCTGGATACTTTGCCTTGACAGAAACACCAAGCTCTTTTGCTGCATTTGATTCGTGGATTGGAAGAAGATTACGCATTAGTATGTGGAAGAAATGGAAGGAACCAGTTACTAAATTCGTGGAACTTCTACTGGAGCTCCCAAGGGATCAAAAGTTTAGTATTTCGTTATGAAATTTTGCGTTATAAATCTTAATTGAACTGTCGTATTAAGAACGGTACGTTAGGTGGGGTGAAAGACCAGGTGCGAATCGCTCCCTGCTGCTCAATTACTCATTCATCTGATTGGTGGCTCTCGTGCCAATATTCACCGGCTCGAAATTCCGCATTAGTGGCTCATTCTGTCGGTAATACTCAGCAATCACCAAAGAACTAAAAGACAATTCTAATTATGAAATCTACTATATCAAGGTAAATTTATCCACTAAAACACCCATTTTCAAATTTAGAACTATTACTTGAGAAAGCTTGAAATACTAACTGGAAAAAAATGATATTCCCAAATAGTTCAGGAATATCATTTTTAAAAATATTATTTTAACCATGTACCTACTGGGGCAATTATAACGTTATTTTCTTCAAGTTTTGATTTTACACATTTAACGATTTCAAGTGCCCCTTGGGTATCACCGTGAACACAAATACTGTCAGCGCTCATATCGATAACATTACCGTCAATTGTAGTAACGTTACCTTCTAAAACCATTTGTAAAACCTGTTCAGCGGCTTTTTCTGGATCCTTAATTACTGCACCTTCTTGTTTACGAGAAACAAGCGTACCGTCATTTGTATACGTGCGATCCGCAAATACCTCGAGAACAACAGCAATACCTTTTTCGACAGCTAGTTTATGAATAACTGTATTTGCAATTACAAACAATTTTGTGTTAGGTACTATGTGTAATATTGCATCTGTGACAGCATCTGCTACTGTATGGTTTACATATGACATATTACCCATACTCCCATGTGACTTAATATGTTGTATTTCTACACCATGTTTTTTGCAAAACGCCTGTAACGCACCAATTTGATAAATAATGTAATTGACTAGATCATCTTTGGCGATATCGATATCGCGACGGCCAAATCCTAGTAAATCAGGGTAACCCATATGAACACCAATACCAACACCATGTTTTTTCGCCATTTCAACAGTTTTGTCCATTACATTTGGGTCACCTGCGTGAAAACCACAAGCAATATTAGCAGATGAAATTAGTTCAATAACTTCTTCGTCATTACCTAAATTATAAGCGCCAAAACTTTCACCCATATCACAGTTTAAATCAATGTATTTCATCATTAACTTCCTTTCTACTAATCTTTTAAATGAATTTAATGACAATTAGCTAACGAAATAAAAACCAATACAGTAAATTGTTTGCATAAAGTTCTACGTTGCAAAATAAAGCAAAAACAAGTAGGGACAGGTTAACTTAGATTCCTTATATATACTTGTATAAAATAACTAGCTTGGATATTATAACTAGACATTTTAGCAGAACTACAAAGTTTGTATAGCTTACAGATTAAGTTGTTTAATTCGGTGCGAAAGTTGAGTAACATTAGTTAATCGAACATTAATGGTCTTGCTACTTTTGAATAAGTTCCACCATCTACCCGTAATGAATGCCCGCTAATGTAGGAAGATTCATCACTTACCAAAAATAAACATGCATGAGCAATATCATCAGCAGTAGCTATTCTTCCTAAAGGTTGATAGTCAAGCGTTTGCTTCCACGCCTCTTCCGGATCAGGTAAATTATTCATCGTATCATACAACATAGGTGTATCAACTGTACTTGGTAATACTGCATTAACACGAATATTATCTTTACCACAATCAAGCGACATCTGACGAGTTAAAGCTGTCATACCACCCTTTGAAGCTGCATAAGCAGCAAAGCGAGTTATTGTTTTATCGGCGTGCCAAGAGGCAACATTAACAATTGCCCCACGTTCTCTTAATCTCATTTCGGGAACTGCATATTTTGAACATAAAAATGCGCCGGTTAAATTAACGCCAAGGACCTTTTGCCATTCATCTAATGATGTCTCCTCTGCAGACTTTCTAATCGATACTGCAGCATTATTAACTAAAACATCTATACCGCCAAATGCATTTAATGTTTTATTCATTAGATTAATAACACTTTCTTCATTAGAAACATCTGTTTTAACAAAAATTGCATCAATTCCTTCTGCCATCAAACCTTCAAGTGCAGCATTTCCGGTATCTTCGTTAACGTCAGCAATAACAATTTTTGAACCTTCTTTACCAAACATTTGAGCTATTGCTTCACCAATTCCACGGCTACCACCGGTGATTATTGATACTTTATCTTCTAGTCGCATTAATTTCACCTCATAATTAGTTTATTGTAAATATTCAAGTTCCTTTATGGTGTTTACGATAACAGACGTCGCTTCGTTTAGTTGCTCATTAGTTATAATGAGCGGTGGTAGGAGACGGATAACATCTCCATCCGCGGCTCTCATAAATAAAACCCCTCTTTTAAAACATTTATTTACTACATCACTTACAAAGCTACGATGAGATGCTTTAGATTGTTTATCTAATACAATTTCAATTCCAATCATAGCTCCTAAATGACGAATTTCACCAATATGTTTTGATTCGAAAGAAAGCTTGTCTTTAATAAATTGACCGATTTCATTTGCACGCTCTAGTAAGCTTTCATCTTCTATCATCTTAATAACCTCTAATGCTGCAACACATCCTAAAGTATTTCCACTAAGTGTACCTCCAAGTTCTTTTACCTCTGGGAAATTAACGATTTCATTTTTACCTGTAATAGCACTTAGTGGAATACCTGCAGCAATCGACTTCGACATTACTGTCAGATCAGCTGCACAGTTAAAATGCTCCATAGCAAACATTTTACCTGTACGACCGAATCCTGTTTGTATTTCATCTGCGATTAATACAATACCGTATTTATCACAGATAGCTCTAATTTCTTGTATAAATTGTTTTGAAGGAATGATAACTCCACCATCACCTTGGACAGGTTCTAAAATAATTGCAGCTACTTCTTCTGGAGAAACTGACACTTGAAACAATCGTTTAAGTTCATTAATTAACTGCTTATCTGTACGCTCATCTTTAAAGTAATACGGATAGGGCGCATGATGGACATCTGATGCTAGGGGACCAAATCCCTTTTTAATCGAATTAACTTTCCCAGTTAAAGTCATTGCTAACATTGTACGGCCATGAAATGAACGATCGAAAGATATTATTGCTTTGCGACCTGTATATCGGCGAGCAATTTTCACAGCATTTTCAATTGCTTCTGCTCCACTATTAAAGAAAACAGACTTTTTTTGAAAATCACCGGGGACAATTTGATTTAGTTTTTTAGCTAAATCAATATACGGTTTATGCATCGTTACATTGAAAACAGGATTTATAAATAAATCGAGCTGTTTTTTTAATGCATCAACTACAGGTTTTGGAGAATGACCTACATTTAAACTAGAAATTCCCGCTGCTAAGTCAATATAAGAATTTCCATCAATATCAGTTAGAACTGCTCCTGTACCTTTTTCTACTGCAATAGGATAAGCTGTAGAGATTCCTCTTGCTACAGATTCTTCTTTTTCTTTTAATAGTTCAGTCGACTTGGGGCCAGGTATTGTTGTTTTTATATTTATCGATGTCATTGTAATCTCCTTTACTATTAAATCGTTTGATCATGATTTGCAGATAAAATACGCGGATCTGTTAATACTTCAATTAAAGCAGGCTTGTTAGATGCTAAAGCTCTCTTTAATGCCGGAACAAATTCATTTGTATTGGTAACTCTTTCTCCAAAACCACCGAAAGATTCAGCAATTTCTTTATAGTTAGGGTTAGATAATTGAGTACCAACCATTCTATCAGGAAATTTACGCTCTTGGTGTGTACGAATTGTCCCGAAAATATTATTATTTATGACGATAGAAACGATTGGAACGTTGTATCTAACAGCTGTTTCAAAGTCTTGCATTGTCATCATGTATCCACCGTCACCTGATAACGATACGACAACTTTGTCAGGATGCGCAATTTTAGCTCCAATTGCGGCTGGCATTCCATATCCCATAGCACCCGAAGTTGGTCCGTAATATTTACCACCTTCATCATAACGGTAATAACGTGATAACCATGAGAAGAAGTTACCTGCATCACTCGTAATAATCGCATCTTTCGGCAGTTGTTCAGATAAATGATGAACAAGACTGTTCATATCAACATAATTATCTTTTTCAATCAATTTTGGAGTAGAAAACTCAACGTAATTATTACGAATTTCTTCTTTATTACTCTTTCTTTTTTCGTCTTTATTTTCTGGAACTAGTTTTACAATTTCTTCAAGGAAACGTTTTACGTCCGACACTATCGGTAATGTTGGTGTATAAACTTTCCCTAATGTATCTTCAGAAGTATCGACATGAATGAGTTTTGAATTTTCATTTAGTAATGTGTAATCAGATGTCGTCATTTGTGAGAATCTAGTTCCTAAAGCAATAACTAAATCACTATCTTTAATATATTTTAATAAGTCTGGGCGTGCGCCAATTCCTAATGATCCTACATAGTTATCGTGGGAGTTTGGAAAGGAGTGGAAACGTCTAAAAGCTGAAGCAACGGGTGCTTGAGATAACTCTGATAACTTAACTAGCATTTCAGTTGCATCAGATAATATGACTCCTCCACCCGCAATAATAATTGGGCGTTCCGCTTTCTGAATTAAGTTAGCAGCCTCATTAACTGCCAAATAGTCAGGGGAGACTGTACTCGATTTAAATTTTTGATGTGTTATTTTTGTAACAATATCATCGAGCATATCTTCTGGCAATGAGACAAGTACTGGCCCTGGACGTCCAGAACGAGCAATATGGAAAGCGCGGTGCAGTAACTCAGGAACACGATCAGCATGGTTAATTTCTACTGTCCATTTGCATAGGTGGCTGAAAAAGCCAACGAAGTCAACTTCTTGGAATGCTTCACGATCTCTAAACTCACGTTCTACTTGACCAATTAATGCTACAAGTGGTGTTGAATCTTGATGTGCTGTATGAATACCAATCGACAAATTCGTTGCACCGGGTCCTCTTGTTGCCATACACACTCCAACCTTACCTGAAGCCTTTGCATATCCTTCAGCCATAAAAGAAGCTCCACCTTCTTGTCGGGTAGAAATATATTCAATGTTTTGGTGCTCATAAATTGCATCAAGAACGTTTAAATAACTTTCACCTGGCACACCAAAGATCTTAGTTACGCCTTCTTTTTCTAATACATCAACTATTAACTGACCGCCTGTCAAATTCACTGTATTTACATCTTCATCTTCTAATACATCAACTGCTATCTGTCCGTCTGTTAATTTCATTTTATTCACCCTTTTTTTTTAATAGACTGCTGTTTCAATTACTAATTTATTTGTTTTAAATCGCTCTACTGAAAGTGAAGATACATCTATTGTTTCAAACTTTCCTAAACGAATTAGTTCAGATAACGCTTTTCCAGCAGCTGGTGCATGTTGGAATCCGTGACCACTAAATCCTGATACGATAAAGTACCCACTCATATCTGGATGACCGCCTATAATTGCATTCTGGTCAATATAGTTATAATCATATAAACCAGTCCATCCAGTTTCTAATTTAAGTTGTTCGAAATGAGATGAACGTGCAGCTAAAACAGGCCAAATTTCTTCTTCAAAAAAACTCTTTTCTAGTTTGAAGTCGTAGCCATAAGGAACATCATTTGCCCAGCCAACTACTACTTTTGATCTTTCACTTCTGAAATGAAGACCGGTCGGATCAAATGTAAATGGAAATTCATTTTGGAATTTCAGTTGGGTATCAATTGAAAACAATTGACGTCTTAATGGTTTTACCGGAATTTCAAGTCCTATTTTTGCACTTAAATCACCAGACCAGGGACCTGCTGCATTAACAACAATCGGCGCGAAATACTTATCACCATTAGTAGTTTGAATGCCAATTGCTTTATTGCGCTCTGTTAAAATTGTATCAACCTCTTCATATATAAATGAAAAACCGAATTCTCTTATTTTCCTGATATACGCTTGTAACACAGAATAAGGGTCTGCGTTTCCAGCTTCTGGGTCAAATACTGAGCCTACTAAATCTTCAACATTTAATTCGGGAAAAAAAGATTGCGTTTCTCTTTGATCCATAAACTTTGTTTTAACACCTAAAGTTTCTTGTATTTTTAAAATGTCTTCAAAGATTGGCATTGATTTTTTATCAAGTAAATATAAGTAACCGTTTTCATTAAAGTTGATTTGTGCATTCTCACCATCGAATGCCATCTCATCTTCAAATTTCTTATATACTTGGTAACTGTATTGACTCATACGAATGTTAACTTCTGTACTGAAAGTTTGACGAATTCCACCTTCACTTCTAGGTGTAGAGGAATATTCGTATTTGTCATCCTTTTCGAATAGTGCAATTTTCCCCGTAAAACCGTCTTTGTATAAATTGTAGGCTAAACTAGTTGCCATAATCCCTGCGCCAACGATAATCAAATCGTAATTATTTGTCATTAATATCTCCCCTAAATATTTAGAATTTATTTTCCTGTTTAATAGGACACCTCTACAACTACGTAAAACGCTTATAGAGTTTCGCATATTAATTGTATTCTAAATAGATTGACAGAATCCATTACCATTATTTACGAATATTCAGTCTTTTGATTTGGTTTTATAGTGCAACTTGAACAAAGAATACTGAATAAGTATTTGTTTAAATTGTTTTGTCATATATAATAAAACAGAAGTGTTGTAATAATTGAATAAAGAAGTTAAATTACCCCAAATAACGAAGTTAACAATACAATCTTTCGTGTTCTTATTGTTCTATTGTATTTTAGATGGGATTGAGGTCTTCGTGTAATGAAAGATAGAAACATGGATGACGATCTACAAATGTACTTGGGCTTTCTCCAATAATACAAATTAATTTGAAACTATCACATAAGGTCATTATTAATCGTTCCTCTTATTTTGTAAAAGGCTACTAAAACAACAGCTTTACCTTTATTTGAGTATTTCCCTTTTTCGCAGTCGTTTTGTTTAACTGGTAACTAAAGCTTAGTCACAGCTTATGTGAAGCTAATGATAATAGGGTTACTAATAAATCATGAGATAGGTGGAATATTACAATGTTAGAACAAATTGCACAGAAAATATCAGAAGATACAACTAAAATAATTGGTTTTCCAGTAACTATTTCTGATGAAAACGGATATTTAATAGGTGTAAATGACAATAGTCGTATTGGGATTTTCGACTCTCTCTTAGCGGAAGTTATTAAAACGAGGAAATTAACATTCTTTGATGAACAGGCTGTCAAAGATTATCCGGGTATTTTCCCTGGGGTAGCCAGTCCGATTATTGTAAATGGACAAGTTTTAGGAGCGGTCGGAATAATTGGGAAAACTGGACAAGATATTGAAACATCAAACTACATTCGACTCGTTAAAAACCATATTGAAATGATTTGTCATGAAACTTTGATGAAAGAAATGAAATCATTACAATCAAATGCAGTGGATACTCTCATTCATTATATATTGAACTATGAAAGTTCACGAAATAACATCGAACAAATTACACGCTACGGCAGTATGATGGGGTTTAATATTGATAAGGAAAGAATATGTATTATTATTCAAATTAGCCGAGAAAATAATGACGATAATACGGAACCATCATTACAAATTTACGATCAATTTTATGAAACAATTAATGAAGTCTTTAATGTAAGTCCTCTTGATATTATGGGTCGACTTACATTTGAACAGTTTTGTATACTGAAAGTTGTCGGTGAAGATACCGAACAACTATTCAATGAGATTGAACGAAACGCACAGCAGCTTAATAATACTTTGTTGGAACGATATAATGTGTCAGCAAAAATTGCTATAGGAGATCCTAGTAGTGGTGTTGAAGGAATACAAAAATCATATAACAATGCGCTTATAGCTATGGAGTCAAGTGAAAAAACATATCCAAAACAATTCTTATTTAATTATAATGAATTTTCAAACAAGTTAAATATTATTATTAATTCACTTCCTAAAAAAAAGTTTGAAAATATCTCCTCTACATTAGATCCATTTATCAATCACAATAATTTCAAAGTATTATCGAAAACTTTTATTATTTATTGTGAAAGTAAATTTAACTTCAGTGATGCAGCCCGTAGTTTACATCTCCATCGAAATTCATTAATCTATAGAATGAATCAAATAAAAATGATTACAAATATTGATATTAATAACTTTAATCATTGTATAATTTTATATATATATATAAAAAAGCACCTTATTGAGGTGCGCCCTGAAAGTTAGAGGAAAGATCAAACTTTCGGGGTGTTTTCTTATGGCTAAATATAGCGTTGGATTTCAGATGAAAATTGTTCAGGAATATCTTGATCGGAATTTTGGATAAAAGTCTATAATAAATAAGGTATAGAAGGATTGGCTAGAGATAAAACTAAAAAGCTTGTTCTGTTCAATATAAGCTTGATGTACAAAGCTTTATGAAAGACAGTCTGTATTTTAATATAATGACAGAAGTTGTAGCTATCTTAGATTTCAGTAAGCACTAAGAAATAAAGGAATTATAGTAAACCATAAGAAAGGACAACGACTGACATTACGGAATTTATATGTTCTGTTGATCGTAAACTGTATCTCAGTTAAAAACCGCACGTACTAAGAACTAAAACGAGAATTCGAATTATATCTTGAGTACTATAATAACGAACGAAGCAAATAAAAATTGGCTTGCATTAGTCGGATACAATACCGTCTTCACACCCTTCAATTAGCTGCGCAATATAAAACACTGAATTTTAGGCGTCACCACATATTAACGCTTCTAATTGAAGGGTCCACGTATAAAGTGCACAAATTTATACGTGAATTCGAAACAAAGATTGTATATATTGTGAATAGCTATCAATAAGAAAAAGAATTAGACTGAAGCTGTAAACGTAAATAACTAAATAGTGCAAATTTAGAAAGCGTTTTCAAAAAATCTGATTTGGGGGGATTTTATGAAAAGAAGATTACTTTTACTGCTCGTTGCAATGGTATTGTTAGTACTAACGGCTTGTGGTGGCGAGGACGAGAAAGAAAAAGTTGCCGTTAACAAAGAAAATTCCGACAAAGGTACTTCAGAAGAAACGAATAGAGAAAAAGATGACGAAGAATATGTATTAAGATTAGTACATTCACACCCACAGTCTTCAATGCACCATAAATATGTTGAGTGGTTTGATGAGGAAGTTCAAAAACGTAGTAATGGACGTTTGAAAATTGAAACCTATTCAGATGGTCAGCTAATGCCTAGTGATCAGGAAATTCCGGCCATGCTTCAAGGGCAAGCTGATATGGTTCACTCAAGTTCAGCAATTGCTGGTAGTTTCGATCCAATTTGGCACTTCTTCGATTTACCGTTTCTATTTAACTATGACCCGAATGATAACGATGTCTATTTAGACAACAAGAAAGCTTTTATTGATAGTGAAAATGGTGGAAGAAAAATTGCTGGACTCATGGAAACTAAAGGGGTTAAAGTTCTTTCAATGAGTTCCACTGATATGTACGGTACTATTTGGACCGGAGATGAAAAGAGAGTAATCACTAGTCCAGAAAGTGCTAAAGGTTTAAAAATTAGAGTCCCGGGAGGCCCAATAGCTTCAGAGACTTTAAAATCGGTAGGGGCAAGCGGAACATCTATTCCAGGACCTGAATTACCAACAGCATTACAACAAGGCGTTGTAGATGGCATGGTTATTGTTCCTTTATATGTATACGACAGTAAATTACCAATTAAAACTCAATCACTTTATCCGTTAATTAGTTATGTTATGCCAGTAATGATTTCGATGGATAAGTTCAATTCATTACCAGAAGATCTACAAGAAATTTTAGTTGAAACAGGCAGGGACTTAGAAGAGTATGCAGATAAGTTAGTAAGAGAAAAAGGCAAAGATGTTTTCGAAAAGCTTGAAAATGATTATGGCGTGAAAACATACTATCCAACAGATGAAGAAATTGAAGATTGGAAAGAAGCAACAAAAGGCATATACGATAGTTACGCAAAAACTGAGCCGCGTGCTGTAGAATTTATTGAAGAAGCGGAAAAAATTAAAGATGAAATGAAATAAGTAATTATCACACAAAACAATAACTTTGAACTAAGAAGTAGCTTGAAGAAGAGGGTAGATTGGGATTCCCAATCTACCCTATCTACATATTTTTTCTATACGATATCGATTTTTTGTATATCCTGTATCTAGCGAAAGTAGTCAAGGATGGTTTTACATTTGATGGGGTTCGCTAGATACAGGTCATTGCACGAATAAATGTCACTTTGAAAGGAACGTAACTTTTTCGTATCCAAGATTTTGATGAATATTAAAAAATGGTACGGATTTGTTGCTTATGTAAGTAAGTAATTTGATTTATCTATTCGTTTACTTTCTATACTGTATTACACTGTTCTGGATGAATGTAAAAAAATAAGCATAGTAGAGGATAAAAGAGGAGTTAGAAATATGGAAAAAATAAACGTATTAGATAAAGCGATTGATACATTAGACAAGGTTTTGGAATACTTCGCTATTGCAATGTTGGGAATCAGTGTTTTATTGGCTTTCTCAAATGTGATAATGCGCTATGCATTTGGAATTTCACACGAAATTTTAGCGGAAATTTCGACTTATACGATTGTTTATGGCGTGTTTTTTTATATGGGACCATTAATTAGACAAAATGAACATATTAAAATGAGTGCATTACACGAAATACTTAATGAAAAGGTTTTGGTATACATTGATTTACTAATTAATATAGTCCTTGCTCTAACATTTGCCTTTTTAATCTACGGTGGATATAACTGGTCATTCTCTTTACTAGGTATGAATATAAAAACTTTATCCGGTGGAATGTTATTATTCGTCCCGGCGCTAGCGATTTTAATTGGAATGATTATCGGATTACTTTATTCAATACTAGAAATTATAAAAGGTATTAAAACGATAAACGACAGATAAAAGGTAGGGGTGACGTATGATTATATTAATTGGTTTAGTTATATTTTTAGCTTTTTTAATTATAGGAGCTCCGATATGGCTTAGTTTAAGTATAAGTGGAGGAACAATACTCTTTGGTTTTTTAGGTCTACCTATCGAAACTGTTGTGTCGCAATATTTAATTGCAACTGACAGTTGGATTTTATTGGCTATTCCGTATTTTTTATTGGCAGGTAATTTAATGACTGATTTAGGAATGGCTAAAAGAATGTTGAAATTCATTACAAACTTAGTTGGTCATTTACCTGGTGGAATGCCATCTGCCGCAGTATTGTCGTGTGTGATTTTCGGAGCACTATCTGGCTCATCTGCAGCAACGGTTGTCGCTGTTGGGGCAATGGTTGTTCCACAGATGCTCAAACTTGGTTATTCAAAAGAACAAAGCATGGGGATCGTTGCAACTTCTGGTACTTTAGGACAAATGATCCCGCCTAGTGTTTATATGATTGTTTATGCATCAATGACTCAACTAGATGTCGGAACTATGTTTATGGCAGGAATAATACCTGGGCTATTTATTGCAGCCGTATTGATTATTACTGCAGTTATTCTCACATATAAAGTTAAACCAATGTCACAAGTAAGACCTAGTAAAAAAGAAATTATCAAATCATTCATCGATGGATTACCTTCATTATTAATGCCGATTATCATACTGGGCGGTATTTATTTAGGGATATTCACACCGACTGAAGCAGCAGCAATTGCAGTTGTCTACGTACTTCTAATTAGTTATATTTTTAATCGTAAGGACTTTAAAAAGAAGAATATTATTAATAGTTTTATTGCTTCAATCAAAACAACGACAGTTATTTACTTATTATTATGTGGAGCAGTTTTGTTTTCAACAGCATTAATGTATATACAGGTTCCGGCTCAAATCACTCAATTTGTATCTGAGTTAAGCATCCCAAGTTGGCTTATTTTACTTGCTATTTTAGGGTTATATATCATATTCGGTATGTTTTTGGATGCATTACCAATCTTATATATTACTATTCCAATTGTTTTCCCTACAATTGTTGCATTAGGATATGATCCAGTACATTTTGGTGTAATTACAGTAGCATGTATGATGATTTCACAAGTAACGCCACCTGTAGGAATTAGTTTGTTCGTATTAAGTGGTCATTTTAAAGTAAAGGTAACTACAGTCATAAGGGGATCTGTTCCATATTTAGTTGCGCTAGTTTTAGCTACAATTGTTCTTATATACGTACCTTGGTTCAGTACTGTACTAACAAAATAACTCTCTTGATGGAGGAATGCTTATGTTAATTATTAGTGAAGAAGAGGTACTAAAAAATTATAGTATGAAGCAGTGCATAGAGGATGTTGAAAGAGCATTTGAACTTTCTAAAAGATCTGAAATTGTAATACCTTTTAGAACGCTTATGCATCAAGGTGATGATGGCGCACATACATTATACATGCCTTCATTTGTCCCAGAAATTAATTATTCTGCCGTGAAAATTGCGAGTATATTTCCTGGCAATGAAGAATATAACGTTCCGAGGATCCAAAGTACTATTGTGTTATCAGAATCAAAAACAGGTCAACACGTAGCAAATATCGCTGCATCTGCTTTAACAATGTTAAGAACAGGTGCAATAAGTGGAGTCGCAACGAAACATTTGGCTAGAGAAGATGCAAGAACCCTATCGGTTATCGGTTGTGGTGTTCAATCATTTGGTCAAATACTTGCAATTATGGAGGTTCGAGACATTGATAAAATTTATCTTTATAATCGAACAAAAAACAAAGCATTTGATTTAAAAGAAAAGGTTACCAAGCAATACCCTAATTGGAATGGTGAAATATTAATTGTCGATGCTGCAAACGATGCTGTAAGTAAAGCGGATATAATAGTTTCTAGCACATCGGCAAATACACCAGTTTTTTCAGGGGAATATTTAAATGCAGGAACTCATATTAATGCAATTGGTTCATGTGAGCCAACTAAACAAGAGTATGATGTTGAAACATTAAAAAAAGCGAATAAAGTTGTCGTAGATACCTTAGAAGGAGCTAAAGGTGAAGCAGGCGGACTGGTTATCCCCAATGAAAAAGGAGAATGGTCAATCGAGAATATTTATAGTGAACTTGCAGATATTGTAGTAGGTGAAAAAGTAGGGCGTGAAAACAAAGAAGAAATTACTATACTTGATTCGGTTGGAGTAGGCTTTTTAGATACCGTGTGTGCAGCATCAATATATGAAAGTTTTAAAAAGCAAGATGAAAAATATTCGGAATTCATCAAATGTAATCCTTTAATATGATGATGAACCATTTTATCAACCAACCAGAAATCGAGCACCAATCGATTTAAAAAGACTAAAACTATATGGGAATTCGATTTTGTAAATGATTGATTATGATATTGACTGATATAAGTAAATAATGAACTAAGGTATACAAGAAGGGGGATTACTGCTATGTATATTAATGGGGAATGGATTGAAACTGAAGATAAATTACGCATGTCTAGTCCAGCAACTGGAGAATTTACTTATGAGGTAACTAATGGAACAGAGGAACATGTCCAGCAAGCGATTGATGCAGCGGATGAAGCATTTAAGACGTGGTCGAAAATCTCTGCAAAAGAAAGAGCAAATTATTTGATAGCTGTCTATAGGGAAATGGAGGAAAAGAAAGAGTTTTTAGCGGAAGTTATTACCAAAGAAATGGGGAAGCCGATAAACGATGCCAGAGGCGAAGTTCAATCTTCAATTGAATATTTTAGATGGTTTGCCGAAGAAGCTCGTCGAATATATGGTGAAACAATACCTTCCGATTCACATGATAAAAGAATTTTAGTTATTAAACAACCGATTGGCGTTGTTGGAGCAATCACTCCATGGAACTTTCCGTTATCTATGGGTGCTCGTAAGGCAGCACCTGCAATTGCGGCGGGATGCACCCTTGTTATTAAGCCATCAAGTAAATCACCACAATCGACAATGGAACTTGCAAAAATATTTGAAGAAGTTGGCTTGCCTAAAGGTGTATTTAATGTCGTAATGGCTAATTCATCTGAATTCACTGAAGTATTAATGGATAGTAAAAAAGTAAAAAAGATTACGTTTACTGGATCTACAGGTGTAGGAAAATTACTTATGGAAAAATCGGCGAAAACAGTAAAACGAATTTCAATGGAGCTTGGCGGTCACGCACCTTTTATTGTATTCGATGATGCCAATATCGAACAGGCTACTGAAGACTTATTATCTACTAAATTTAGATGTTCTGGTCAAATGTGTACTTCAACCAATCGCATTTACGTTCAAGATACAATTGCGAAAAAGTTTACAGAGTTAATTGTAAATAAAGTTAGAAATTTAAAAGTAGGAAATGGTTTTAATGAAGAAACGAATGTTGGTCCTCTAATTGATCAAAATGCAGTAACTTTAGTTAAAGAACAAATAGAAGATGCAGTAAATAAAGGAGCCCATAAATTCGAAAATAAAATGGAGCTATCTGAGGTTGAAAAAGAAAATGGAAACTTTGTTAATCCTACAATATTAACAAATGTTACACCTCAAATGAATATATATACTGAAGAATCGTTTGGCCCTGTTGCTCCAATTATTATCTTTAAGTCTGAGGAAGAACTTTTAAATATGGTTAATCATGAGAGCTATGGCTTAGCTTCATATTTATACACTGATAATATGTCTCGAATTATTCGCGTATCTGAAGCACTAGAGTATGGGATGGTAGGTGTAAACGATCCACTTCCATTTGTCGTACAAAGTCCTTTTGGTGGCGTTAAAGAGAGTGGAGTCGGCAAAGAAGGTGGACACCAAGGGTTAGATGCTTATCTTGAAGAAAAGTTAGTTGCTATAAAATATAACCTATAAGCTATAAAATAGATTGCATTTATGAACTGTCCTCTTAATAGGTAAGTCAGTTTCATAATTGCTTTTTTTTATAGTACGAAAAAAGACAGAACTTACAAATTGTATTTCAAAATAGAAATGATGTGGTTTGACTTTTTTAAACGGGCTTCTTTTCCAAATACTTACCAAATATTTACTTTTTGTGTACATTTACTCTGTAGTGTACAAGGGCTTGGAGTTATGAGTTTCATTCAGGTTAAAGCTCAATTTAAATTACTTTGTTAAAAGTGTACGGTTTCACGATACTATTAATAACTATTTTCGTACAGATTGTCAATATCTATTAACTAAATAGATAGTTTACAATTAGTATAATATCAGATGTATGAAAATACAAATAACTTCAATTGATTTTTTATCTCATGAAATCGTAATCAAATGCTTGTATACATAATAAGATTTTTTGAAAATGAAGTTAGAAATCAATCAATATTCTACTAAAGACTAAATTTTAGAGGTGAAAATATGAGTGTTGAAAATAACCAATATCCTTCTTATTATCCTATGGGTGATCGTGCGATTGTGGCACAATTTGAAAACATTATAAGTATAGATGTAAGTAGAAAAATACAATCATTTTTATATATGATTAAAAAACAAGACATTAAAGGAGTTATAGAACTATTACCGGCATATAACAATTTAACAATCGTATATAATCCGGTAATTATCAAATACGATGAACTGATTATGGAATTTAAAAAAATCGATAAAGACATATCCGATGATGTGAAAATAGAAAGTAAAACAGTTCATATTCCAGTAGCCTTCGGCGGTGAATATGGATTAGATATAGATGAAATTGCTGAAAGGGCAGATCTGACATCGACCGAAGTAATTAAAAATTTACAGAGTAAAAGTTATTATGTATATATGATAGGATTCATAGCTGGATATCCTTATTGTGGTAATATCGATGAAAAATTACGTTTTAAACGGCGTTCCAATCCTCGTATGAGTGTGAAAAAAGGGACAGTTCAAATTGCTGATAAACAGGTAGGAATATTCACTATGGATGCACCATCTGGATGGCATATAGTTGGTTGGACTCCTATGGAAGTTTTTAATCCACATCATTTACCTCCTGGGTTATTAAGCGCTGGAGATTATGTAAAGTTAGAACCTGTTAGTTCGGATTTTGTTAAATCGTGGGATGAAGAGAAGGAGAAGGAGTGGAATCGTAATTGGAATATGTAAACATCTTAAAACCCGGATTATTAACGACAGTTCAAGATCTTGGAAGACGAGATTATCGAATTTATGGTGTTTCAGTATCAGGTGTAATGGATCCGCTTTCATTTAGATTGGCTAATACTTTAGTAGGAAATGATGAAAATGATGCTGCAATTGAAATAACGATGATGGGACCTACGATTAAATTTGAGGCGAAGACTGCATTCTCTATTACGGGCGGTAATTTATCCCCGAAATTGAACGGAAAGAGCATTGATATGTGGAAAGTTATTTTTGCCAAGGCAGGTGATGAACTAAGTTTTGGTAAATATATTTCAGGCTGTAGATCATATATCGCTCTGGCTGGTGGAGTGAACGTTCCAGAGGTTATGGGAAGTCGTGCGACATTTACTCGTGGTCATTACGGTGGATATATGGGAAGGGCATTAAAAAGAGGAGACAAATTATTTTTTAATAAACCTAATTTTAATATAAAACAATTACAAGGTAGAAGATTACGAACGAATGACATCCCAGATTTTGATGAAGAGCGTCCGATTAGATTTATATTGGGTCCACATATAGAACGGTTTGAAAATAAGTCCATTGAACTTTTTTCGAGTGGTACATATAGTTTATCAAATGCATCAGATCGAATGGGCTATCGTTTAGATGGTGAACAATTAATCCATAAAGATGGTGCTGATATTATATCTGACTTTATAACACCGGGAACAATTCAAGTGCCAGGTAATGGTTATCCAATAATTCACATGGCCGATTGCGGAACTTCCGGTGGTTATACAAAAATTGGTGTTGTCATTACTAGTGATATTCCCCATGTTGCTCAGAAAAAACCTGGCGATAAAATTAAATTTCAAGTATGTGATATTAACGAGGCACAAAGTGAATATCGAAAAGTTGAGAAAATATTATACGATATTGAATTGAATAATAAATTATTGTTGAGAAATTAGTATATAACGATTGGAATTGAAGTTTATTCCAATCGTTTATTGTTTAATAAAAGGAAATGAGTATTTATTTTATTAGAAAACGGAATTTACAATTTTTAAGGAGTGGTATGATGAATCGACTATCTACAAGTGAGCTATTGAATCTTATAGAGCAAGAAATACCAAGAGAAAGAATACTGGATAGCTTAGCTAATCGTTACTCATACAGTTTTGACGCATCATTTGGTGAATATTTACCTGACATTATCGTACAGGCCGCTACGAAGGAAGAGGTTTCATTTTTATTAAAGTTAGCAAATGAACATCAATTTCCAGTATATCCTCGTGGAACCGCTACGTCATTAAGTGGGGGTTCTTTGGCGGTACATGGCGGCGTAATGTTAGATATATCGCAATTCGAAAAAAAACTTATTGTTGACCAAGAAAATCTATTAGCTATTGTATCACCAAGTGTTATTACTAGTGAAATTCATGAAGCAGCTGAAAGTGTTGGTCTTTTCTACCCGCCAGATCCAAGTAGTTCACATGTATCGACAATCGGTGGTAATATATCGGAAAATTCGAGTGGTCCTAAAGGTTTGAAATATGGAACAACTAAAGAATATGTAATCGGTTTAGAAGTTGTTACACCTACAGGAGAAATTATTCGTACTGGAGGAAAGACAGTTAAGAATGTAACGGGATATGATTTGACACGACTTATTGTTGGTTCTGAAGGAACCTTAGGTGTTATAACTGAAGCAATAATTCGACTTATACCTAAGCCTGCTGATCGAAAAACGCTTTTGGCATCTTTCGATTCAGTGATTAACTCTGGGAAAGCAATTACGAATATCCTGGCATCGGGAATATTACCGAGTGCCATGGAGCTAATGGATAATGCATGTATAGTTGCAGTAGAAAATTATATGCCAAGCGGTTTACCAACTGAAGCAGCGGCAATCATAATTATTGAAGTAGATGGTCATAAAGCTGCAATACAGGAAGAAATTGATAAATGTGCAGAGGTATGTGAACGATTCAATGCAACAAGTGTAAAAGTAGCTAAAAATGAACAAGAACGAGAGAGGATTTGGAGAAGTAGACGAATGGTTTCACCAGCAATAACACAATTAGGCCCTACAAAAATATCTGAAGATGCAACTGTTCCGAGAAGTAAAATTCCTGAAATGATGGAAAGACTCGGTGAGATTAGGGAAAAGTATAAATTAAACTTAGTTGTTTTTGGACATGCAGGAGACGGAAATCTACATCCGAATATCTTAACGGATATACGCAATGTAGAAGAAATGAAGCGAGTAGAAGATGCGGTTAGTGAAATTTTTGAAGCGGCAATAGAATTAGGTGGAACATTGTCAGGTGAACATGGCATTGGTTTATTAAAAGCTCCTTATATGTCTTTAGAGTTGGGAGAAAACGGATTATTGATGATGAAAAAAATTAAAGAAGCTTGGGATCCGAACAACATTTTGAACCCAGGAAAAATATTTCCAGAGGAAGGACAAAAAAAGGTGGTGTTAATTTAACATGAAAACAGATGAAATTGATAAAAAGTACAGTAATAAATTGTATGAATCAGCTTATGATGCTGCAAATATGTGTGTTCAATGTGGTTATTGTTTACCAGTATGTCCTACTTATTTAACGATGGGTAATGAAGCACAATCTCCAAGAGGACGAATCAATTTAGTAAAGATGGCAGCTGAAGGTAAGATTGATATTTTAAATGACTTAAAAGAACCGATGGAATTATGTTTAGGTTGTCGAGCGTGTGAGGTTGCTTGTCCTGTTAACGTTCCATACGGTGAAATTTATGAATCGGCATTGAATGTTATTGCTGAAAATAAAAAGGCTTCAAAATCATCGCATACTATGCCAGATAAATTGTTACAAACTATGCTGAAAAAATTATTTCCTGAAAAGAAACGTCTACGCGCAGCAGGAAGCTTTTTATGGTTTTATCAATCATCAGCTTTAAGTAAATTAACACAAAAAACCAATATTATGGAAATGTTTTCTAAACCAATGGGGCAATTTGAACGGGCTTTACCAAAAGTAGAATCGCCAAATAGGCGTTATAAATTTGGTGAGCATTATAAAGCTGTTGGAGAAAGGAAAATGATTGTCGCTTTTTTTCCAGGTTGTATTATGGATGCAGTTATGTCAAAAATTAATCGTCAATCTATTGAATTACTACAAAAATGTGGAATTGAAGTTGTAATACCTAAAAATATAACATGTTGCGGTGCACTCCATAGTCATCAAGGTGAGGTAGATGCAACAAAGAAATTGGCGAAACAGAATATCGAAGCGTTTGATGAACTAGGTGTCACTTATTTGATTAACAATGCTGGTGGTTGTGGTGCGATGTTACATGAATACGATAAATTGCTCGCTGATGAACCTGAATGGAAGAATCGTGTAAACAAATTTGTTGATAGATCTAGAGATATTACTGAAGTATTGGCTGAAATTGAAGAAATTCCATATAAAAAAGAATGGAAAGGTGTTATCACTTATCAAGATTCTTGCCATTTACGAAATGTTCAAGGAGTCATTGATCCACCTAGAAAATTATTAAAATCAGTTCCAGGAGCAACATTTGTAGAACTGAAAAACAGTCATTTATGTTGTGCATCCGGTGGAATATATAATTTACTGCACTTTAAAGAGTCAATGGAAATACTAGATGAGAAAATGTTACACGTAATAAATACTGAAGCAAGTACAATTGTGACCACAAACCCGGGTTGTTTATTACAAATGCGTTTAGGAATTGAACGTAGTGGCAGTAAGAATAAAATGCAAGGACTTCATTTAATAGAAGTAATAGCAGAAGCGTGTGGAATTAATTAATATAGAAGTGAATCGTTTAAGTTTTATTATAGCAAGGTATATTAGTCATCAACTGTAAGACCCTATACAAACAACACATGTCAAAATACAGCATCTCCTTCGTACGATTAACGTATCAAGGGTTGCTGTTTTCATGTCTGGAGAAAAACTAACAATCGTTCCCATCACATTCTTGCTTTTGTTAGTAAGGGGGGATTCCTATATTCTACTTTGAATACCTCCATCACCGAAGATTGATCAATTCTCCGGATTTTACCCTTATTTGAGTAAAACCTACTATATTGTGTTTTATATAGAAGCGAAGATTATTTGACCATAGTTAAAATTCATAAGTGTTTTTGGATGAATCCGAGTGTTTGGTGACCTTTATCTTGGCAGCAACGCTATTTAAAAGGAAACCGAATTGATTGCAGTCTTTATCATAAAAAAGATCTTATTGGAACTGGAGATTATGTTGTTAAATACTTAGTTCGAAGAAAAAATATCATAAAGACATAAGCAGCCACTAATGTTGCATAAAGTTAGACAGTAAATGTTTAAAGCGAGATAAATCTGGTCTTTTACCCTATTGTTCTTAATATCGTTCTTAATTTTATATAGATATTAGCGCTTAATATTTACAAAAAAATAAATTAATACAAACAAAATCTCAAGCGATATGATATCAAAATATAAATTAAGGGAGTTGAATTTTGATGAAACAAGCATTAAACGGAATTAAAGTTCTTGATTTATCCAGAACATTGGCGGGGCCATATTGTAGTATGTTGCTTGGAGACATGGGCGCAGATATCATAAAAGTGGAACAACCAGGAAAAGGAGATGAATCAAGATATTTTACTCCCCCAACATGGAATGGAGAAAGTTGTTACTTTTTAGCCACAAATCGTAACAAAAGAAGTATTACAATCGATTTGAAATCGCCCGAAGGCAAAGAAATTATTTATAAACTTGTAGAAGAAGCTGATGTTCTACTTGAGAATTTTCGTACGGGTGCCTTGGATCAGTTAGGCTTTGGTTATGAAGAAATTAAAAAAATTAATCCACGTCTAGTGTACTGCTCAATATCAGGTTTTGGTCGTACGGGTCCAGAAAAAAGTAAAGCGGGATATGATTTACTTTTGCAAGGTTTCGGTGGCTTAATGAGTATTACTGGAGATGCCGATCGGCCTCCCGCTAAAGCTGGAATGGCGATTGTTGACTTGACGACAGGAATGTTCGCGGCTTATGGTACTCTGACCGCTCTTTTGGCTCGGGGCCAGACAGATAAAGGCCAGTTTATCGATGTAAGTTTGTTAGATGGTCAAATCTCACTTTTAAATCATATGGCAACTGGCTTTTTCGCCACAGGAAAACCAGCAGTACGTATGGGATCTAGTCATCCATCTATTGTTCCCTATCAATCTTTTAAAACCAAGGATCAAGATATTATTTTAGCTGTTGGGAATGATGGTCAATGGGCAAAATGTTGTGATGCTTTAGGATGGAAAGATTTATTTAATAATCACAAATATAAAACAAATAACAATAGAGTAGCTAATCGAAACGATTTGATTCCAATTATTAGTGAGAGGTTAGCTCAATTAACGAACGAGGAGATATTTAAGAAACTAGATGCTGTGGGAGTTCCCTGTGGGCCAATCCATACTTTAGATCAAGTCCTTGAACATCCCCAGGTTAAAGCAAGGGAAATGGTATTGGATGTTGAGCATCCTATAGTGAAAAATTTAAAAGTACCAGGATTTCCAGTTAAACTTTCAGACACTCCTGCAACTATAACGAGGTATCCCCCGTTGTTAGGTGAGCATACAGAAGAAGTAATGGCGGAATTGGGGTATACTTCTGATGAAATTAAAGGATTAAAAGAACGCCTAGTAATAGGGAGTTTTTCTAAACCGAGTATTTAAAACATACTCCCATGAAGAATACGACAACTAGGCAGGCGAGATTCCATCACTTAACATTCGTACCCAACGTGCGGAAGAGAACTATATAGTGACTGTTTTCGGGGAAGAAGGATTGCAGCGGCATAGAGTGCAGTGGGATCGATAGGTGTACCGTCATTGAAAGGTATAAATGTTACAAGGGATTTCTTGATATAAAGAGTAACAACAGAGAATATACAATGACTACATTATTGAAAAAATTTGGCTGGACTATTGGTTTGCAGTGTCTTTTTACTACCCGTTCATCCAGCTGATGCAGCGGCAGTAAAGTTTAAGAATTGTATGCAATTGAATAAATCTTACGCTGGCGGTGTCGCAATGAATGCTATTGTGAAGAATAAGGGTGGCAAGACTAAATACAAACCAACTGTGGCGGCTAGTATATATATAACGCATAAGGGGCTCAATCGTAATAAAGATGGTATCGCGTGCGAGAGATGATATATAAAGTATAGAACGATAAAACAGCATTTACTGTGACTTCACAGTAAATGCTGTTTTATCGTGGATATAAATTTATTTGGTATCATAAATTACTTTTGAGATTTGCCTCATTTCTCAAGTAACTGTGTGTTGCTATAAATAAAGTCTTAGAACCTGAGAGGGGTTCATCATATGCCACAGATGCTAGCTTTTGTTATTTTAGCAGTTCGTACAAAAGCTACGAATATTGATTTGAGGTACAAGGTCCCAACACATTTCAGAATAGTGTCGGAACCTGGTACCCTTTTGAAAACTTAAAGACGCGGGCACGACTAAAATTGACGTTGGCTGAAAAGGTTGAAAGCATTCGTTTCGTGAAGACGAACGGGGAAGTCCTATCCGAAAAAATGCCTCTTGAGGAATGTACCGATTCATCTAACGTCTTCATTCGTGTCAACAAGACGGGCAACTTTATCGCGAAAGCCCGCTTAACTGACGAAAAGAAGCGCGCTACGTAGTGGTAGTGAAAGCTCCGCCGACACATATGCTGTATTATAAAGTCAAGATACCAAAAAATGAACGACAGAAAGTATTGCTACTCCAATACAGTACCCGCTTTCGATAATCGTATCGGTGGCGGGTACTTTTTATTGAGTTTATTTTTATTGACAGTACTAGGTTTTAACACCATTCAGACTGGTGCTGGAACCTGGTACCTTTAATATAGGAGTGGTATACTGGCAAATGGATAATTACATGCAGCTGATTAAAAAGATCGTGAGGAGATAAATAGAATGACATACGCATTAGAAATTAAAGATCTTAAAAAAGTCTATGCTGGTGGTGTCGAGGCTTTGCGTGGCATCGATTTGAAAGTGGAAGAAGGGGACTTTTACGCTCTTTTGGGTCCTAATGGTGCCGGCAAATCTACAACTATCGGGATTGTGACGTCTCTCGTCAATAAGACATCAGGAAAAGTGAATGTCTTTGGCTATGATATGGATACGCAGTTAATGCAAGCTAAGCTGCAGATCGGTCTGGTTCCTCAAGAATTCAACTTCAGTCCGTTTGAAACGGTTCAGCAGATTGTAGTGAACCAGGCGGGCTATTACGGTGTGTCAAGGAAAGAGGCACTAAAGCGTAGTGAAAAATACTTGAAGCAGTCTGATTTGTGGGAGAAACGAAATGTTCAGGCCCAGATGCTTTCTGGAGGGATGAAACGTCGACTGATGATCTCACGTGCTTTGATGCATGAACCGCGCTTACTTATTCTTGATGAGCCTACAGCTGGTGTAGATATTGAATTAAGACGAGAGATGTGGACGTTTCTGAAAGAATTGAATGACAACGGCACGACCATTATTCTGACAACACATTACTTAGAAGAAGCGGAAATGTTATGTCGTAATATCGGGATCATTCAAAAAGGGCAGCTGATTGAAGATACTAGTATGAAATCATTGCTGGCTAAGCTTCAGTATGAAACCATTATTTTAGATATCGAATCTTCAGGACGAGCACCAAGTGTTAAAGGCTACACCAGTGAACTCATGGACGATGGATCTCTTTCTGTAGAAGTAGCACGTGATCAAGGGATCAACGAAGTGTTTAATCAATTGACAGAACAAGGGATCAAAGTGTTATCTATGCGCAACAAGTCCAATCGATTAGAAGAGTTATTTTTAAAGCTTACAGAAGAAACTGCGTAGTGGAGGATGTACATGTTTAAATTATATTTAACAGCATTAAAAGGTTTATCGGTCAAAGAAACGAACCGCTATTTAAGAATCTGGATCCAAACACTGGTCCCGCCAGTCATCACAACTACTTTGTACTTTATCATCTTCGGGAATTTGATTGGTAAACGGATTGGCGAAATGGACGGATTCTCTTACATGGAATTTATTGTCCCAGGATTGATCATGATGTCAGTCATCACCAGTTCCTACTCAAATGTCTCGTCATCATTTTTCTCACAAAAGTTTCAAAAGAACATCGAAGAACTATTAGTTGCCCCTGTACCGACTCATATTATTATCTGGGGCTTTGTAATTGGAGGAATAGGAAGAAGTGTTCTAGTAGGGATACTGGTCACGATAATCTCTCTGTTTTTCGTTCCGTTGCAAGTCCACTCGTGGAGCATTGTCGTCTTGACGTTTTTGATGACGGCAATTTTGTTCTCGTTGGCCGGCCTGTTGAACGGTATTTTTGCCAAGTCATTTGACGATGTGTCTATTGTGCCTACGTTTATTCTTCAGCCGTTGACTTACTTAGGTGGGGTGTTTTTTGCCGTCTCGATGTTGCCTCCATTTTGGCAGGTGATTTCACAGTTTAACCCGATCGTTTACATGATTTCCGGATTCCGATTCGGGATTCTCGGTGTGATCGACGTTCCGATTTTATTTTCTATTCTCATTTCGATTACGTTTATCGTAGTACTTTACGTAATTAACTGGTATTTGATTGAAAAAGGTCGTGGACTGAGAAGTTAACATCTGTTGTGCTTACTCGCACGAGTTACTAGATTGTGAATTACATAGGTAATCCTTCCGAGAAGTGCTCAGCTAACTGCTGGGCATTTTTCATTGAGTAAAGACACTGTCAATGTATGCAAAACTCACTGAGTCATACGGCATCACAAGTGAGGTGAGAACAAGAGCCACACATTCTGGATTTGAGGTACCAGGTCCCGATAAAATTCACACACAATTCACTGAAACATTTTAAAGGTTTTCTGATACTAAAATGACTACAAAATTTCTTCTATTTAATAAACAATACAAAAGACTCCTGATAAGCTCACTTCGCAGCGTGGGCCTGTCAGGAGTCTTTTCTAATTTAAAATTGCATTGCTTGCTGTGCAGCAGAGAATCCCAACAAATCAATAGGCGTTGCTGTCATATCTTCAGAGTCATTCTTATTAAACGTCGTCTCGATAAACACAACGCCCAACATCTTCTGACTGTCGTCTACGAGTGTAGCGGCTTCTAGTGCCACGAGTCCTTCAAACAGATCAGAATAATCCTTCCACCAAAGAAAAAATAGACTTATCATTTTATTTTGTAGTGGGATAGTTTAAGGAATTTGAGAGATTCTGCAAGAGCGAAGATGTGGATTACAGTTCGATGACTGTTGTTTCAATTAAAAAAATTCGCATTCACCAGTACACCGCCTAATTCATAATAGTATCTCATTTGTGTGATAGGTGAGTATTCTAAAAACAGGCATATATTCTATGCCTGTTTTTATGCTGCATAAAATAAATTAAATAGTTTTGAAACTATATTGGGAATTCTGCGTCTGTACGTCGACCCATGAATACATAACAGAAAGGAAGAAATATAATGAAAAAGATATGGTTGACATTCGGCACGGTGGCTCTCGCCCTCAGCCTACCATTATCAAGTATGGCTACAAGCAATCAAAAGTTCACTGATGTACCCCCAACGAAACACTTTGCGGAAGCGGTCAATGAATTGGCAGAACGTCATATCATTACGGGATATGCGGATGGCATGTTCAAACCGGGCAATCCAATCACGCGCGGACAGGTTGCGGCAATTATTGTGAAGTTGATGGAATTGAATCCGGACTATATGGTAAAGGATCCAGGATTTAAAGATGTTTCGAAAGCGAATGGTTATTATAATTCCATCGCAAAGCTTGCGGAACATGAAATAATGGCAGGCTATTCGGATGGTAGGTTCGGTCCGAATGATCCCGTCACACGAGGGCAAATGGCTTCTATTCTTGTCAAGGCGTATGATCTGCCACGCTTTGATTTCATTGCCAAAGAAAATCCGTTTCATGATGTGAAATCCACTAACTCTCATGGTGCCAATGTGTTAAATCTGTATAAACTCGGCATTACGACTGGCGTAACGTCCGACAGATTCGGTATCAATGAATTTGTGACGAGAGGACAAGCTTCTAAACTAATGCTGACAACAGAGCACGTGCATCCTGAGACGTATTCAATAGAAACGAATGGGGACAAGTCGGGGACAATGTTGCGATTTTCTGAGATCATGGCTGATGAGGATACAGATGAATTCATTCCGAACTCTGAGATTTATCATGCTGCGATCATCAAAGGCAGACAGACGCCGTCGGGATATACAGGCGATCGCGTACAAGTGACGCCGTTGAAAGAAGGAAGAGGAACATTACAGATCGGTGGTAATTATGGTATGGAAGCTCAAAATATCAAACGCTACTATCATAAATACTATGTGGATGTGAAGAAGATTGATGGCAAATTGAAGGTGCAGCTTTTATACGCGGTCGATAATTTAAAAACACGGGCGCGACTGAAATTGGCTGCTGGTGAAAAGGTTGAAAACATTCGTTTCGTTCGGACGGATGGGGAAGTCCTATCAGACAACATGCCTTTTGAGGGGTATACCGATTCACCGGACGTCTTCATTCGTGTCAACAAGACGGGCAACTTTATCGCGACAGTTCGCTTTACAGACGGAAAAGAAGCGCGCTACACGGTGGAAGTGAAAGCACCGCCTACACATATGCTTTATTATGAAGTGAAGACGTCGAAGATGAAAGGTGTCAACTGAATAAAATGTAACCGATGAAGAATGCGATGGTTGATACGCGGGATTGACAGCGCAATCCGAAAATCGTATAACAGGAGCAATGGTTAAGGAAATAGCTGATGGGTGGACGATGATTAACTGATCTTGTAATTCCGTAAATGAATGATTTTGATTTTAACATAAGACAGTATGAGTCCGTCCATTTTGATTGTTCCTGCCTTACAGAGCGATGTGAACCACAGGCTTTCATCTTTTATCCCGCTGCATCGAGACAACGCGAGCTAGAAAAGGGTCTATTTGTGGAACTTAGGGTTAGTTACCTATGGATTGATCCTTTCGTACATGATGTTGAATTTGGATGTGCTCGGTAGGTGATGGCGGAGTGCGGAAGACAAGTCCCAAGCGGAGTGTTACAAAGGCATCAGCATCGAAGGAAGAAATCGTATGACAAGATGGCGGAAGTGGTATCAGCATCTACCTTATTTCGAATAGGCGGCTGAACGGAAACCTGGGGGGCTTCATAACAGAAGGATCACTGTTTCATGTAGAATATGAACAGGGCCTGAATGAATTTCTTAGAGACTATCATGAGCTGGACTGGACAGATACCCGTTATCCGGACACGCTCGAAGCGGTGGGTATCTCCACTGCTGAACAGATGGCAGAGGCTATTCCCATTGCGGACATGGAAGTGCTCAAGGCGTTGCTGACCCGCATGGTCCGAGAAGAACGGTTCGCGGCAGGAGCGCTTGCACAATATGCGAGAAACGGCATGGTCGCCGATGTGCTGTGCCGGCTGAAGGAATCGGACACCTTACGATGAGTGCCTGAGTGAAAAGCATGCACGATTGGTTGTAAAAAAGTGCCTGTGTAGGAAACTTTTTGTTTATTCATGGATCCATCGCTCCGTTCAATAGGGACCAAGTAAATTAAATTGAACCACGATGATGATGGCTGCTATTATGACTAGTATTTCGGTTATCGTCAGGATCGATTGTTTTGGATAGAGTGTATACTTCCATTCGAAAAATGCACTGATTATATAATCTAGTATCGTAAAAGCCGTGAGGGCGAAGAAAAACAGATAAATGAAATCTTCATAATAAAAAAGTAGAACAGTATATAAAGAAATCAGGCTAATTGTAGAAAATATACGCAAACCTTTATCGATTTTTCGATGTAATTCATTAATATGGTTAGGAGAAAAAACCTCTTTTTTTACTTTTTCAATTTTAAGTAGCTTCCTCAGAAGAACCTTAAGTAGTGAATTAACAGCAAGAACACATACTATAATTACCCCAAATCTTAACCAGAACACAAAATCCCTCCTCTTTCTTTAAACACCTGTTATTTATCGTAATCATTCTATAAATGGACATGATGGTTGAATACCACTTGATTTTCATACTTCTACATAATTATACCAAAGATATCCTAAATCACTATTAGAAAATTTAAAAGTATCACGAAACATGATGATAGATCAATCCAATAGTAGTAAGTTTCAATGAGTGTGTATCCATAAACAGAAATCCCTTTATATAACATATGAAGCGAGCAGTATAAATCGAGGGGGAATTGGATATGCACCAAATAGCTACGAAGCAATACTTGAAAACGACTGCACTGTTAATGGAGAAGAACGCTTGGTATGAATATATCGCGCTGCAGGAAATCCATGCGTATGTCTACAGCTTGAAAAATGAACACGACCAAGATCGCTGGATTTACAAAACAGCGAAGGAGTGGCAAGAGATGTTTCCGTTCTGGACGAAGGACATGATCGGAGAAATTCTATTCAATCTTGAAAACATGGGTTATCTAGACGTAATGGCCGGCAAACAAGATTCTACTTCAAATTGCTATCAAATCAATTATGCGATGTGTTTGTGAAAACATAAAGTCTACAGGGGTTGGAGAGCTATACTCCCACTCCTTTTTTAGCGTATGTAAAATTATTTTTTAAAATGAGTATCCTTTTCTGAAAAACTCTCTATATGGAGTATGAGAAGTGCAAAGTGAGCACTCATCTACTACTCATCTACAGGGGGGATCAATCAAATGAAATTATTAATTGATGAAGAGCCGATACCGCTACTACCGTCGCTCGTGCACTTAGTGGGAATTAATGGGGCCTTGGTTATGCAACAAGTGCATTTCCGCTCGCTCATATCTAAGAATGTTCGGGATGGCCATAGGTGGATCTATAAAACGTATGAGGACTGGACAAAAGAATTTACGTTCTGGTCGTCGAACACGATTAGACGCATTATTTATGATCTTGAAGAAAAGGGCTATCTCATTTCTGCACATCATCATAACCGAATGAAGATCGACAACACGAAATGGTATCGAATCGACTACACCAAATTACCAGTAAGTACGTTCGAACTTGAGCAAGTCACTTGCTCAGAAGCGCCATGTGCACCTGTCGAAGTTAAGCAAAAGCATTTGCAAAGCGCTAAGATCCGTATTGACGACAGAAGCGGAATAAAAGTGAGCCAAATAAGAGCCGCTGCCCGTAAAATCATCAAAGCACAACCTGACAAGCGACCGATTATTTTCATTGATTACTTGCAGATCATTCGACCGGAAGAAACAACGAATAACCAAAATCAAGCAATCGGCCAAATTAGCGCAGATTTAAAAACAATGGCTAAAGAATTTAACTGTCCCGTCGTCGTACTATCTCAGCTTTCAAGAGCAGTCGAACAACGACAAGATAAGCAACCGATGATGAGCGACCTACGAGACTCCGGCAATATCGAACAAGACGCAGACGTCGTGTGCTTCCTTTACAGAGAAGATTATTACGACCAAGATTCAGAGCTCAAAAACCATCTTGGAATTACCGTCGCTAAACATCGCAACGGCCCAGTTGGTGGCTTCATGGTTTACTACAACAAAGACAATGGGCGACTGGCGTTAATTCGGTGACACATCATCGCTTTGGTGCCTGGTCCCCGAACAATTCTGAATACTTTGGGGGCCTGGTCCCCCAAAAAAGGAGAGTGTACCTATGATCACAGTTGAAGAACTATTCGATTACGCAGTGGACACTGACATGTCCCTAACCGCCCACAGCATCTTCTGGGCGATCACGAATCAAAAGATCCGCATGGATGAAGATAGTAAACAACTTAAAGATATCGCGTTCGACGAGGAAGCGATCCAGCAATCGATGCAAGAGAACATATTGCGAATTGGCGAGATCAAGCTCTTTGTGGTGGAAAGTAAGCAACCAAATTGGTATGCGTTTTATCTTGGTAAGAAAGAAGCAGACGCTTATCGGTTACATAGCGAAACATTTCGTGAGACCGGTGTAAAGGTTACACACGCCGATCGTTTGATGCCGAACTTACTAACATTTGCGGAATCGGGAAAAGAAGAAAGTTTGTATGAGTATCGAAAGCGCATAGTGCAGTTTCCGGTGTATGTGGGGCATGTAGAGTCGGGGAAGCGCTTGGTGCATCGTGCGTTATGAGCAATAGGAGGGATGGATGTTGGAGATAACGGATATGGTGTTGATCCCGGTGATTATTGGGTTGGTGGATGCGTTGAGAGGGTATGGGCTGCCGAAGAAGTGATGGCCGGTTGTATCGGTGTTGCTTGGTATAGTTGGCGGGGTTGTGAATTTGTTTCCAGGGGACTGGTCTAGTGGGGTGTTGAGTGGAGTTGTCATGGGACAGTCTGCTGGCGGTTTGTATAGTGGGGGGAAGGTAGTAGTGGGAAGTGGACCATTAAGAAATTCACTGTAAAAGATACATACCTTCTGTTTTTCGTAAGCCATAGTAAAATCCAGCTATTTTCACATAAGAAGATAAGCTGGATTACTACATGATTTACTATCAATTCCTAAGCGAATTCATTCTAATGGCTTTCGGGTTCCTTTTGTAACTTATTTTTTCGTAAGGCATATACGATAACGAGCATAAGAGGGAAGAAAAGTCCGATAATTATAGTAAAGAATATTTCAGTCGATTGTTCCACTACTTTTTGATAGACGACGTTCGGATAGATCACGAGAGAAAGAATTACGGCAATCATGCCTAACGGTAGCGTTAAGGGGCGGTAGTCTTTCATGTTTAAAATTTGCGCGATCCCTAAAACGGAAGCGTAAAAATAAAGAATCGTCTTAAAGTAGAGGGCAATAAACCAAAGTGAACCCATAAACTCTTCAATGCGCTGTACAAAATCTCCCACATTTATCCTTTTGGCCAATTCATAGCCTGGATAAATCTGTCTAGCCGTATCCTCAGCACCTAATACCGAAACACTCAAAAATGTAAGCATGATGATAAAGATTCCGCCTATAAAGTTTCCGAGTAAAAAAAACTTTTTAGCTTGTTTCATTTTGTTAATAAAGGCGGGGAAAATCATTAATAAAACAATCGCATTGACAGAAGATGAAGTGACTAAATATGTGCTAGATTGAACGATCGTTTTTGCGCCTACCTCAAATACAGGTTGTATATTTTCAAACTTAATTTCAGGTGAAACAAACACCATTAAAATGAGGAATAAGACAAAGAAAATGACAATTAAAATTTCAGCAGAACGAGCGATCGTTTCCAATCCAAGACGGACTCCCATCACAACAATTCCTACCATAAGAATATTTAGGGCTACCATAGGGGTATTTGGCATCACATTAGTCGTTACGAATGTCGCGGAATAATACAAAAGACTAGAGGTGTAAAAAGTAGCCATGGCTACAAATAGAACGGAAACGGCTTTCCCTATCCATTTTCCAAATATCTTTTCGTTGATTTGTATATAGGTGAGATGGGGAAACCAAAGAGCTATAGTGGTGAATAGCCATATGACCAATAAGCCGATTCCCGTACCAATGATAGCGGAAATCCAAGCGTCTTGCTTCGCTTCAGCAGCTAAAACTGACGGGACAATTAGGATGCCCGAGCCAATAGTGAAAAAAATAACCAAAATGAGAAATTGGTATGGATTGATTTTAACGTTTTGCATCATTTCATTTCCTACCTTTCCCTCTACACAGTTCGTTACTTCAGTAAAGGAGCAATAAGGTCAGTAAACAGTGTAAACAAAAAATTCAGTAAGTTCACTGGAGTTGGAATGGTTTTTCCAAAACCAAGTATAATGCCTGGCACGACTCCAATCGTAAGAAGAATGGAAAACACGAGCAATTCTTTTTTATGTTTTTTTTCCAAAAGAGAGGGAACTTCAAACCATACAATGGCTGCAGCTATCAAGAGTATGCCTATACTATTTAACATGATCAGTTAGTCCTTTATCTTTTCTAAGAAAGAATTATTTACTGTACCGGTGCGACGAATTTTCATGTCAATTTGAACATTTACGGTCAAGTCGGAAAAATGTTCATCCCAATGTTCTTTCATCTGGTTCCACTCTTTAGGATTGGATCGATGAATGGCTTCACCAAACCCGAAAATGTCTGATTTATACTCGTTTTGTACTGTCTCTATTGTACGAGTAATAATTCCTTTCACTTCTTTTTCATAAATTTTCTCTAGTTCGTCAATTGTTTCTGGTTTCATAATATCAATTGAACATAGTACTTCTCCAATATTGCCTTCTGCCTGAATTTTGATATCCACCTCAGGCTCTCCTTTCTTCATAGCGCCTTTAATTTTAGAGTTATATTGAAAAATATCTATAGCGATTTCTCCCTTTTGAGGACAAGATATAGATGTTACGGTTTTTTTAACAGCGTTAGTGATATCTGCGTAGCCTCTGCTTTCCTCTTCATTTAACCAACCGACTAGCTGATCTCCTTTAAACACAGCTAAATGATCATATTGAATTCGCGTAGAAGGAGTAATCGATTCCACATTCTGTTTGCTCGATCCTGTTTCTTTGTTACCAAATACTTGAATCCCTGTTAACACAGCTTCCTTTCCGTCACTTATAAGATTAGTTACTAGCTCATCTAATATAATGCCTTCTGTTCCAGCCCAGTTTTTCTCTGATACTTTAAGAGCATTAAACATTTTATTGGCTGGAATACTTTCTATTGCCGTAGTAACATTCAATACTTCAGAAGCAGTTATATCCTTCGCAACTACTACATAGAAGTCTGATCGAAGCTCCCAATCCCTTGACAGCAGCTCTAGTGATTCAGCTACTCCTTCTTTTGCCAGGTCTTCGCTGATGACCAGTATTTGAAGATGTCCTGGATACATTTTTCGAGGAGAGATCTTTGTCATCTTTCGAAAGGCCTCATATACTGAATCTCCTGTTGCTTGAAAGAGGGTTACTGCTGAACGTCCCGTACTTGCCCTCATGGATACTTCCGAAGGTACAACCACTTGAGCACTTACTACATATTCATTTTCTATTTTATCGATTCCTAATGCCATGGTGATACCCAGCTCATTTAATTCTCTCTTGTCCCAGCACCCCGACAAAAGGAGGGTGAGAATCAGGAGTAGAAATATGCATTTTTTCATCATGTACTCCCTTTCCTATTCCTCATTTTTAGGTGGCTGTGGTTTTGCGGTGGCTGGATCTTGTTGCCTAACTTTATTTGTTTGGTTGATTAGGCGAGGTCTAGTAAACATTTTCCATATTGGTACGACGATCAACGTATCCTTTTGATCAGAAACATTAAATGGAGCTAATGGTGACATATAAGGTATACCAAAAGAACGTAAACTGCATAAATGGAGAATGAGAGCAACTAAACCTATGGCAATTCCGTATAAACCAAACGAAGCAGCCAACGCCATAAACCCAAAGCGTAGTATCCTCACAGAGATCGCAAGGTTGTAAGTGGGCGAAACAAAACTTGATATAGCGGTTATGGAAACGACGATGACCATGGCAGCTGAAATAATGCCAGCTTCGACCGCTGCGGTCCCAATAACAAATGCGCCTACAATGGACATGGCTGAACCGATGGAGCGGGGCATTCGTATGCCGGCTTCCCTTAAAATCTCAAAAGTGATTTCCATTATGAGGGCTTCAATAAATGTCGGAAATGGCACACCTTCTCGTTGGGCAGCCAGACTAATGAGAAGTGCAGGAGGTAGCATAGATTGATGAAAAGTGGTGATGGCTATAAAAAACGCAGGTACAAGCAAAGCAATCACGAATGAGAGGAAGCGAAGGGCTCGAATCAGACTCCCGATCCCCGTATGCACATAGTAATCTTCAGGAGATTGGAAAAATTGAACAAATAGTGCTGGAACGATCAGTACAAAAGGTGTTCCATCTACTAAAATGGCTATGCGTCCTTCGAGAAGCGCTGCAGCTACTGTATCCGGTCGTTCGGTATTAAAAACGGTCGGGAAAGGGGAGTATGTTGAATCTTCAATAAATCCCTCAATATTACCGCTTTCCAAAATTCCATCAATATCTATTCGGTCCAAACGTAAACGAACTTCATTGACAATTTTGTCATTTGCAACGCCATTGATATACATAATGGCCACATTCGTTTTCGTGCGTGTTCCAATCACTTTTGACTCCATCCACAGATTCGGATCTTTAAGTTTCCGACGAACTAATGCCGTATTAACACGTAGGTTTTCGGAAAAACCTTCGCGCGGTCCTCTAACTACTGTCTGAGAAGCTGGCTCAGTGATCCCACGCTCAACCCAATGTTTATTGCCAATGACTAGACCTTCGGAATGTCCATCAATCAACAGAATAGTATCCCCTGATAAAAGGGAAGTAAAAAGATCATCAAAATTGGTTAGATCTGTAATCTCTCCTACCGTCATGGCAAAATCTTTTAATACGGTTAACAGATTATGTTCAGGCGTTAACTTCTTCTCCAATGGAGTACCTTTTATATCTAACATCAACGATTCCATAATAAAATTTTGCAGAGCAGGTGTATCGGTTAAACCGTCAGTATAAAAAATCCCCGCTTTCACCGATCCACCTTTACCAATTCGTATTTCTCGAATGACAATATCCGAGCTCTCGCCCAGGCTATCCTTTACGAATTGTATATTGTCTGGAAGACTTGTCTTTAAAGCATTTGTTGAAGTGCTTTCCTTCGTTTGGCTAGGGGAAGTGGATTGTTCTTTAGTGTGATCTTTCTTTTTGAAAAAGCCCATACACTACCTCATTTACTATTTGGTGTTTTGCGTTTGTACGCATGATTTTTGGTGGTTCTTCACTCTTTTATTCATCATGTCCTTATTATTCCTTTTTTATGCGGGAGGGGTTGGGTTTTTTGGGGGAGTTGACCAAATGTGTTGATTGGGGATAGGGGTGTGGAATTGACGCTTGCTTTTTTGTGTTAGTTTTAGTGGGATTTGTCTGATTGAGAGACTTTCAAGATTGTTTATCCCTTAAATTTTGTTTTTCATAAAAACTTTTTAAGTCTTCTTATTTAATATTCCATTCATAAATCCGTCATTGGCATTGGTAGTAAAGTCAGAAAAATGGAGATGTAAAAAACAGTTATAAATCACTACCTTTTTAACTATAATCAAAGTGTACGTCAGCTCACCGAGGATGCTGAAATATTGAATTCAATCGTATATTAATTGTCAGGTTCCGCCACAATTTAAAATCGTATTGGGACCTGGTACCTTTTAAAATAATGGGTTCCGCTCTAAGCCAATCCCATTGACAACGAGGATTGCATCACGGTATAGTTAAAAAACTATTACAACGAAAGGGTGACCCAACTACATGAAGTATTAATCCTATTTTACGAAAAAAACAATAAAGGTATTCTGCAGGCGACCCTGCATTTTTTTGATGCCTTTTATTGTGTTTTTCAGAATAGGATGGTATTTCTATAGTTGGACCTTAAGGGATAATGATCTCTTTTTGTGTACCCCTATATAATACATGCCTCCTATTCTGAAAGAAGATAGGGGGTATTTTTGTATTCCCCGAAGTTAAAAAGGAGGAATGATCGTATGATAATAGTTGAAGCTAACCACATTAAACACTATATTCAAGACCGCTTGTTGTTGGATATAGATCAACTGGTAGTGCATGCAAAAGATCGAATTGGTATAGTCGGTAGAAACGGAAGCGGTAAAACGACCTTATTAAATATACTGGCTAAAAAAGTTGTTCTTGAAGGTGGTCAAGTAATCCAGCATGCCAGCGTTGAGCTTTTGCCACAGTTGAAACGAACAGATACAGCCAAGAGTGGCGGCGAAATCACTCAAGAATACATTCAGCAGGCACTTGCTAGTGACGCGGCACTATTGCTAGCGGATGAACCAACTACGAATCTCGATACAGAACATATTGAATGGGTGGAGAAAAAGTTAAATAATTGGCCGGGTGCTCTTATACTAATTTCCCATGATCGCACATTTTTGGATTCACTTTGTACGACCATATGGGAAATAGATGAAGGACGCATTAAAGAATACAAAGGAAACTATACTCAATATTCTAAGCAAAAGGATGTGGAGTTCCAACAGAAACAACAAGCGTTTGAAAAGTATCAAAAGCAAAAGCATCACTTGGAAGAAGCGATAAAGCAAAAGGAAGAGCAAGCCCAACGAGCAACAAAAAAACCTAAAAATTTAACTGGCTCCGAAGCTAGAATTAAAGGTGTAAAACCATATTTCGCAAATAAACAAAAGAAATTACGGAAAACTGTATCCGCTTTTGAAACTAGGTTAGAAAATTTAGAGACTATTGAGAAGCAAAAAGATATTTCCCCAATCCAAATGAACTTGCCGGATGAAGGGACTTTAAAAAACCAAGTAGTTCTTCGAGCAGAAAAAGTACATGGAATGGTTGGAGAGCGTGTCCTATGGAATGATGCAAGCTTTTATATCCGTGGTGGCGATAAAGTAGCTGTTATAGGATCGAATGGTACCGGAAAAACCACATTGATTAAAAAGATCATAGAAAAGGAAACGAATATCACTGTTTCACCATCTGTGAAGATTGGTTATTTCACTCAAAATTTATCAATATTAGATCTGGATAAAACTATTTTGCAAAATGTTCAATCCACTTCAACTCAGGACGAAACGCTGATTCGAACTGTGCTCGCAAGAATGCACTTTTTTACTGATGATGTATATAAGTCTGTAAACGTTTTAAGTGGTGGAGAACGCGTTAAGGTGGCTCTGACCAAAATCTTTCTTAGTGACGTAAATATGCTTGTACTTGATGAACCAACTAATTATCTAGATTTGGAATCACTGGAAGCTTTGGAGACGTTATTGAAACAATACAAAGGAATAATTATTTTCGTTTCACACGATAGAAAATTCATAGAAAATGTCTCCACACGAATAATAGATATTCAAAACAAAGAACTAATAGTATTCGATGGGATATACGAACAATATAAAAGCCGCAATCCTATTAAAGAATACAACTTGAGACAAAATGAATTACTTTTGCTGGAGACAAAAATCTCGGAAATTATTAGTCGGTTAAGTGTAAATCCGACAAAAGAATTAGAAAAGGAATTTCAAAGGCTACTTAGTAAAAAAAGAGAGTTGCAAGGATGATGTAAGACACTATATCCCTCCGCAATTCAACATCGTGTCAAATATAAGAAACCCTTCCGCGACTAAATCAGTCACAGAAGGGTTTTTGTTGATTCATATAATTCACAGTCGCTTCATAAACGGCTGGAGCAGCATGCTGTCTAACTTGCTCAAGCAATTCTCCCTGTTCATGGAACGTCAGAGTTTCTTCGTCGCCATTACACTTACGATAGTAACGCTCTTCATTAATTGAGTACGTGCCGACATCTGTTAATTTAGCAATGAGCAACTCTTTATTGAATGAAGATTCTGGGCTGTGGTGAATCTGCTGTTTCACATTGTCCAAGTGCTCCCAGTCGATCGCGTCGGGATGGAGTGCGTAGCGAAGTTCCCAGCCGGTATCTTTTAATTGTTCAAATACCATCGATCCTTTTTCAGTCGTTTCGCTCCGCAACCGGAATGTCCCAGCAGGTGAAGTGACAGGTTCTCCATCTAATGCGACAGGCTGCATGACGAGGTTATTGCCGAAACCACTGTCGATTAAGTACAATGTATCTTCGTATTCGAGCAAGTTCACAACGTGTGTCTGTGCCATGACGAAGCTGTCTCGCGGTGACGGTGCCCATACAGTGCCAGCAGCGAGTTGAACGGGAAATCCTAGATCTCTAAGTACGCTAAACAGCAGCCCGTTGAGTTCATAACACAGGCCACCACGTCCTTGTTTCATCATTTTATCTTCAAGGTATTGCTCCGTAATAGGTTCATCATTCGCAAGCAAAACATCCAAGTTTTCAAATTCGAACTGCTCGGCGAAAAGCTTCTGAACTTGGGTAATCTGCTCTAGTGGTGTGCCGGTAAGTGTCAGCCGTTCTGAAATCCATTGCAACATATTTCATCCGTCCTTTCTTCCGTAGGGCTAACACCATCATAGCAAATTTACTTGCGATGATAATAGTGTTGGGACCTGGGCCTATTTTACGCTTGCGAATAAATCTACTTTTGACCATAAATATATGATAAATACGATGAAACTATTTACGGATTTTTCCGTCTGTACGTCGATCTATGATTACATAATAGAAAGGAAGAAACACGATGAAAAAGATTTTCATGACAGTTGGCACAGTGGCTCTTGCCCTCAGCCTACCATTATCGAGTATGGCCGCAAGTAACCAGAAATTCACGGATGTACCACCAACAAAGCATTTTGCGGAGGCGGTCAATGAATTGGCCGAACGTCATATTATTACGGGGGATGGGGACGGCATGTTCAAGCCGGGCAATCCGATCACGCGTGGTCAGCTATCGGCAATTATTGCGAAATTGATGGGACTGAATCCAGATTACATGGTGAAAGATCCTGGATTCAAGGACCTCTCAAAAGCGAATGGCTATCATAATGCCATTGCCAAGCTTGCGGAGCTCGAAGTGATTGGGGGATATGCAGATGGAAGTTTCGGGCCGAATGATCCGGTCAAACGGGGACAAATGGCTTCAATCCTCGTCAAAGCGTTCGATTTGCCACGCTTTGCTTTTAACGAGGAAGAAAATCCATTTGATGACGTCAAGCCTAACACGTCCCATGGTGCGAACGTCTTGATTCTGCATAAACTCGGCATTACGACAGGCATAACGTCTGACAGATTCGGCATTAATGAATTCGTGACAAGAGGACAAGCGGCGAAGTTGATGCAACTAACGGAGCGTGTCCAACCCGAGACGTATTCATTAAAGACATGGGGTCCAATGCTACGTTTCTCGGAGATAATGACCGATGAGGACACGGATGAATTTGTGGTTAACTCCGAGTTGTATCACGCAGCCATTATTAAAGGCAGACAGACGCCGTCAGGATATACTGGCGATCGCGTACAAGTAACTCCGTTTAAAGAAGGAAGAGGAACATTGCAGTTGGGCGGTAATTATGGAATGGAAAGTCAAAATATCAAACGCTACTATCATAAATACTATGTGGATGTGAAGAAGGTCGATGGCAAATTGAAAGTGCAGTTGCTTTACGCGAGCGATGTTTTAAAGACACGGGCGCGGTTGAAGCTAGCTTCGAATGAAAAAGTTGAAAATATTCGATTCGAACGGACAGACGGGGAAGTCCTATCTAGTAACATGCCAATTGAAGGGTATACCGATTCGCCAGATGTGTTCATTCGTGTCGACAAGCCAGGCAACTTCATCGCGACAGTCCGCTTTACTGACGGAAAAGAAGCGCGCTACGCGGTAGAAGTGAAAGCTCCAGATCAACATATGTTGTATTATCAAGTGAAGACGTCAAAGATAGTAGATGACAAGTGAATTTGATTCGTGAAAATGAGTTGTAACAAATAATGAGTGGAGAAACTGAAAAAGCGATTTAAAATACCTGTAGTTCAATAATTGAACGGCTTAATCAACGTCGCGCCATCTGCTATATATGAATTGCAAGGGGATAACTAAATTTCAGATACCAAGTCCCTACACGATTATGTGAGGACTTGGTATTTTTATTTGAAACTTTTTCTAAATATCTCCGTCTGTACGGTGCGTATATGGTGAAAGTACACAGCGCGTATTACAAAAAAAGGAGAGAAACAGATGAAGAAAAAACTTACAGCGTCGTTCATCGCATTATTATTTATCGTTGCAGCCATGCCGTTTCAAGCACATGCGGCCGAGTTTACGGACATGAATGGGCATTGGGCACAAAAAGAGATCAAGTATTTATATGACCGCAATATTATTGGAGGATATCCAGACGGTACATTCAAACCGAATGAACCGATCACACGAGCACAAGCATCCGCCATGCTCATCAAAGCTCTAAAGATTCCACTCGTGGAAAATCCAAAAGTAGTGTTTCAGGATGTTTCAAAGAAGTCCTCTTATTATAAAATTCTAGCGACGGTGAATGAAAAGGGAATTCTCCGCGGTGATCAAGGTTTAATGCGCCCAGGGGAAAATACATCACGAGCGCAAATGGCAGCCATTTTAAGTCGTTCATTCAATATACCTTTTGATAGTCAACCAACATTTGTCGATGTGGTTCCGGCGCACTGGGCGTATGCCGACATTAACGGCATTGCCAAACAACGCATTGCTGGCGGATCGGAAGGCAAGTATATGCCGGCCCAATCGGTGACGCGCGCACAGTTCTCTGCTTTTCTGACACGAGCGCTTGACGATTCGATGAAACTCAGTCGTTACCATTCATATGTCAGCCAGAAAGGAAAAACAGTTGAGCAGAATGGTTTTTCGTACAGTATAGGTAATGGATTGATGAAAAAAGATTTGAAAACGAATAAAAGTGAAGAGATCTTGAGTGAGCTAGATTTCGAAGGTAGCGACGGGAATTGGATTAGTTATATGGAAAATTGGTTTGATGTCATTGTCTATAATGATGAAGTATTCATTCCCTATTTAAGTGCAATTGGCCAAGCTTCAGAATTACCGATGGAGTATGGTGTCATTCGGACGAAAACAGAACGTTTCACGGGACCGAAAGATTCTATGATTATGCCGTCATTTTCCGGTGAGACGATGCGAAACGTATTTATTTGGAATGACCGCATCTATTATACAAATGAAGCAACGAAAAGAGACTACTACCGAACACCTAACATACCAAAAGATAGTAAGTTGACACTCAACTCTGTCGCTATGAATGGATCGGACAGAAAAAAAGAACGTGATTTTGATGCAAGAATTTTATTTTACGAGGATCCAAAAGAAAAGTCATTTATTCCAGATGAAAATCAAAATAATGCATCGGTGCTTTTCGATCATTCGACGATGTTTTACTTCAATAAAACAGGTATTTATACGTATAGTTTGCTTGAAAAGAAGACTAGTAAACTGTCGAATATCCAAGGGAAGCACATGTCAATCACTGACACACAGCTGATTGTAACTGGCCAAGATGGGAAGAAATATGTGTTTAAGAAGTGAGTAAGTATCTATGCCAGGAACTAAAGTGAAATTTACCTATTTAATGTACCAGGTCCCGACACCATTCTAAATAGTATCGGAACCTGGTACATCTATACTCTCCGCTTAATCCACTCTTTCATATAATCAATGGCAATCTCATAATTTCCAACTTGGCAATGCTGCTCGCCACCTTCTGCTTCGGTGAATATTCGACTCTCCACGTATGCATTAAGCAAGTTATCTTTGAGATGCGTAAACTGCCACGCTGGAATATAATGATCCTTTTCTCCTGACAGCAAAAGGACGTCCTGTGTAATTTTCGATAATTCATCCTGTAGAGTATGCTTCTCGATAGATTTGAAAAAGTCAAAAGGGGAGTGTGTATGTGTAACGAACATGCCGTGTGCTAACGCCCATTCGGTTAGTTGGTCAGATGAACTTTTTAAGCGAGCGAATGTATTGATCAGCTGTTTAAGCTGTAAGCGGTATAGTAATTTGAAAACGGCTCTGGCCGGTTGTTTGATGGACTGTTGCTGTACGTCCAGGGCATCATAGAGCACTCCATGGCAGATGACATGCTGTATGCGCTTGTCATAAGCCGCAGCCCGTAACGCAAAATATCCACCCCACGATATTCCCATTAGGATTACATCTTTGAGCTCGTAATAATCGAGTATGGCTTTGACGGATTGCTCCCACTTTTCATGGAAATATAACCCTTGTCGCATCGGTTCACCTTGTCCTTCTCCTTCAAATAGTATGATTTGTACATCTGAATCAATGAATTCCTCAGCCACTATATATAATTCCTCAATGAATGAATCAAATCCACCATGAATCAGTAACGTTTTAGTAGCTGTTGACGAAACGATACGAACAGCTGATAAGTACTGATCTTTATACGGGATGTTTACTTTTACTACTTCTGGAAATGCATCTCGAAACATCTCCTGCATCGCTGCGTACATTTCCATTTTCTCCGGTCGACTTGGCAGCAGCATGAACTCAGCCATGCGATAATAATACATACTATGCAAAAGTCGGGACTCGTTGCGTGCTTTTTCAGCAATACGCTTCCATTCGGTATACCAGCTTTCATTATCCTTAACTGCCAACATTGCTTGTAATACTTCCTCTCGATCGCAGCCTCTCTCTCCGAAAGATAGCACACGATTTAATTGAAAATTAAAATTTACTTGTTTAAATACTTGTTCATACATGAAAATACCTCCCGAGCGTTATTATTCAATTAGTGAGCACTGAAGAAACCATTTAATGTATACTCAACATATCGAATAAGTTTCCCTCGGTCAACTTTATGGATAGAGTTAAAATAAAAAACACCTGTGCGACAAACGTGAATGTTTGCTGCACAAGTGTTTTTAGTACCAGGTCCCGACACTATTCAGAATTGTTTCGGGACCTGGCACCTCTACCAACTGTGTCCACTTACACCCGAACCCGTTTCACAAACAGTGACGCAATGAATCCAGAAATAGCGAATCCAGCGATAAAGTAGAATGCATATTTCGTACCCGCTGCAATCACATCAACAGACGAAGCACTAGGAGAAGCTTCTAGAAATAAGTTTTCTCCATGTATCATGAATGTAATTGCCAAAGCTGTTCCCGTAGCACCAGCGATTTGTTGGAGAGTATTCGTGACAGCCGAACCATCTGCGTAGAGTTCGCGCGGTAATTCGTTTAATCCGTTCGTTTGGGCAGGCATGATAATCATGGCAATCCCTACGAAGAATATTAAGAAAGCGATGACTACTTGCCAAATAGGCGTTTCAGCGGAAATAATGATAATGAACAATACACTCGAAATCGCAGTTAATAGGAAGCCGATCGGTAATATTGTTTTGACGCCGAATCTGTCTGACAGCATACCTATGACTGGAGACAACAATGCGTTCAACGCGCTGCCTGGTAATAAAACAAGTCCCGCTACTGCTGCGCTGACGAGCAAAGACGTTCTCATATACAATGGCAGTAAAATGGCAGTGGATAAGATTAAAAACATGCCAATGAACAATAGTACGATCCCTAACGTGAACATCGGATATTTAAACACACGTAAATTGATCATCGGCTGCTTCATCTTGAACTGTCTTACCACAAATAAAAGTAGAGAAACGAAACCGACTACTAATGGAAGATATACGTATGCAGACGTTAAAGACTTTTCTGCCATAGTACTTAAACTATAAATGACTCCTCCAAACCCAACCGTTGATAATACAATCGAAATGACATCAATTGTAGGCTTCGTGATTTGTGAGACGTTGTCAATTTGTTTGAGACCAAATACGATTAATCCTAGATAAAATAACAGGCTGACCCAGAAAATGTATGACCAACCGAGTGTGTCGACGATTAATCCGGAAAGTGCAGGTCCAATTGCGGGAGCTGTCGTGATCACAAGCCCCATGACGCCCATAACGGCGCCGCGTTTATGGATCGGGAATATTAATAAAATAACGTTCATCATTAATGGTAATAATATTCCTGTTCCAATCGCTTGCACGACACGACCTATAAATAACACGGCAAAACTCGGAGCGAGCCCAGCTAAAAATGAACCGGCTATGGAAAAGGCCAAAGATGCAACGAGCAATTGTTTCGTTGTAAACCACCGAATTAAGAGAGAAGACACGGGTACTAGAATACCTAGCGTTAATAAATACCCGGTAGTCAACCACTGTGCAGTCGCCGAGTTAATGGAGAAGTCGGCCATAATATTAGTCAGTGCCATATTTAAAGCTGTTTCACCAAACAACCCGATAAAAGCTCCAAACATCAGAGTAAAAGCCATTGCTTTTGGATAACGTACTTGAACGATTTGTAATGAGGACACGATTTACTTCCTTTCTAAAAAAAGACTGACGCAAAGTACATATGCATGAAACGTATTTTGACGCAACAAAGGATACCCACCCTGGCAACAACCAGAAGCAGATATCCTTAGCTGAAATAAGTCCGTTGCTATTCATAACTTGCCGCTTGAGCATTATACCATGTATTTATTACTGGAGGAATAGAATAGCTCCTACAGAAAGCACATTCATGATGGTTTCTCATGTGGTGCTTTTATTTTCTTAAAACAATATTGACTATAAATTCTGAATAATGTATACTTTTGGTAATTCCAAAGTATATTCTGGTCTTACCAAGAAAACTTACTAGCAGACATGCTTCATAGATTGATCAACTATAAGATAGGAGGACGGTTCATGAATACGAAATATATGAAAGAGTTCATTATGTTTCCGGATATAACGATGATGTTGGTGCTATTTATTCCGCTCATAAGTTATACTCTTTTACATGCATTCTCCTTAGGTGTGTGGATTTCCTTCATAATAGGGATGGCTACTTATGCAATGAGTGAGTATTTGATTCATAGGTTTTTATTCCATATGAAAACGCCAACAAATCCATTTTTATTGAAAACGATTAAACGATTACACTTTGATCATCACGTAGATCCGGCAAATTTAAAACTATTATTTTTGCCGATTTGGTTCAGCTTGCCTGGCTTCACTATTTTTGCACTAGTTTTCTATTTCATAACAGGTAGTTTGCCATTCACGATTGCTTATCTTTCAGGAATTATCGCCTATTTCATGTATTATGAATGGAAACATTATATTGCGCATCGCCCCGTTCAACCGCGTACCGAAATGGGAAGACGTATTAAAAAAGCACATCTATGGCATCATTTTAAAAATGAAAACTACTGGTTCGGCGTAACGCATACAGCTATCGATAAAACATTCGGTACGTATAAAGATCAAAAAGAGGTCGATAAAAGCGATACCGCTAAAAACTTAGAGAATCGTACGTAAGTATTGAATAAAGGAGATCTAGCCATGAATCGAACAGCAATGGTTGAAAAAGAATTGATTAAAGCCATTCTTCAAGGTGAATATGTGGCGGGCAGTCAAATCGAAACGGAAAGAGAACTGGCGGCGCTGTATGAACTGGGACGGCCCGCTATTCGCGAAGTTTTACAGCGTCTGAGTCACGGAGGCTGGCTGACGTTACGAAAAGGACAGCGCGCTATAGTCAATGATTACTGGAACGGAGGAAATATTACTACCATCGTGGATATTATAGAGTACTTTGATCAAGTGCCCGATGCGTTCGTCCTCTACTTTTTGGAATTGCGTATTGCGCTAACACCTCAATATGTACAAAAAGCAGTACTGCTCAATTATCCTAAAGTCGTGGGACTTCTCGCGGAAATCGATGAATTAACAGACACTGCGGAAGCTTTTGCGTCGTATGATTGGAAAGTTCAAAAGGAGTTAGCTAGATTATCAGAGAATCCGCTCTTTTCGCTCGTCCTAAACAGTTTTGAACCAGCTTACTTGAGAATGGCGTTAAAATACTTTGAAAGCTCATTTCGTCGTGAAGCTTCACTCAGTTATTATAAAAAGTTATTGTCCTATGCATTATCAGGTGATGATCAACAAGCAGAAAAACTTTCCCAGGAAATGATGAAAAAAAGCTATGATCTATGGAAAAATCAATTATCACCAGATGAGAGAATCGGTGTGAAGTTTAAGCTCGACAGTATATGATATGTACGCTTCATACATAAACATCGTTAAGAGGAGGACATCATCATTACGAAAATACTAGTCAAGTCCCTTTCAATTATTCTACTTCTAGCAACAATCTCCATTCTAGATGCTCCAAAAGGAAACGCTGATACGGCTAAAGAATCGATCACGATCTTGTTTACGCATGATTTACACGACAATTTCCTGCCGTTTGAAGTGGAAAGAGGGAATAGGAAGATATCAGTCGGCGGATATGCTAGATTGCATACCGCGATAGCTGAACAAAGAGACATCGATCAGGATGCAATTCTAATTGATGCTGGAGATTTTGCGATGGGGACATTGTTTCAAACGATTTATTCAACAGAGGCACCAGGCTTACAGATGATGGGGTGGATGGGGTATGACGTGACTACATTAGGGAACCATGAATTCGACTTTAGAGCAGAAGGTTTAGCAAGTAGTTTACGTGCTGCGAAAAACAGTGGTGAAGAATTGCCTAGTATCGTCGCTTCGAATACGATTTTCCCAAAAGATGAAGACGGCAAGATACCTAGCAACATTCGAACATTAAAAAAAGCGATGGACAAATATGACGTTAAAGAGTATATCGTGATAGAACGTAAAGGTATCAAAATTGGCATCGTTGGGTTAATGGGAGAAGAAGCAGCTGGCAATGCACCTATGTCCGGTGTGACGTTTGATGACGCGGTGGAAAGTGCCAAGTCCACGGTTGCTACATTGAAGAATGAAGAACATGTAGACCTAGTCATCGCTCTATCACATTCAGGTACGTCGGATGTTCCGTCGCAATCCGAAGATGAAATAATCGCCAAAAAAGTTCCCGACATTGATGTCATTATTAGTGGGCATAGTCATACTACATTTGAGGAACCGATTTTCGTAGGTACTACTATCTTAGGCTCGGCGGGGCAATATGGAGAAAACCTTGGCGTCCTCAATATAATACGAAATGAAACCAATAATTGGACTGTTAATAATTATAAGTTACGGCCAATTGACGATTCTCTTCCTGTAGATTTAACGATTACTAAAACAATTGAGACATATAAAGAAGTAATTCAAGAAAACTACCTCAATGATTTTGGAATGAAGTTTGATGAAATGTTAGCCTATTCTCCATTCGATTTTACGCCTTTTTCTATGTTAGGAATTGAGCAAAAAGAAGAACCCATTGGAAACTTGATAGGCGATTCTTTCATTCACATGATTCAACAACTCGAAGGAGACGACTATGAACCAATTGCTGCAGCAGTAGTTCCTGTCGGGACAATCAGGGATTCATTTAGCGAAGGCGAGATCACGGTTTCAAACGTCTTCAATGCAAATTCTTTAGGCATCGGTCCTGATGGAATTTCTGGCTATCCACTTCTGGACATATATTTGACCGGTAAAGAATTGAAAACCATTGCAGAAGTCGATGCCTCTATTACGCCTATTATGAATGAAGTTCAACTGTATATCGCGGGTTTGAGTTATACGTTTAATCCGAATCGTTTCATTTTCAATAAAGTAACCGACATCAGTTTGCAGTCTATAGATGGGGTAAACACAGAAATTGACGATGAAAAGCTCTATCGGGTGGTCGGTGGCTTATATTCCGTTCAAATGCTTCCTTTTGTAAATGAAAAGTCGTTCGGAATCCTATCTGTTGTGCCGAAAACTAAGGAAGGTACACCGGTAACAGACTTTGAAAATCAAATCATTTATATGAATGAGCACCAAGAAGTGAAGGAATGGTATGCTATTGCGAATTACTTCAAGTCCTTTAATAAGGTCAACGGTGTTGCTCAAGTACCGACATATTACGATCAAACACATGGCCGAAAAAACGTAGAGCATGATGCGAACATTTGGGCCATCCTTAAAAATCCGAATGGAATCATCCTAACCGTCTACGCAGTCTTGCTTACGCTTATTGGCTTACTAGCTTTGCTTGTTATGTTTATGGTGAGACGAAGAAAGCGTAAAAAGAAAAGCTGATCGTATAGAGTTACAAGCCCAAAACGTAGTTGCTTGAATTCAACACATGGAGTTACGACTATTTTCTATCCTTTCTATTGAATAAGCCTATATCAGAAAAAACGATCACATTCAAAGTGATCGTTTTTTAGTTGACTAAAAATTCAATCTGTTATATGGTCATATACATAACCATATAACCATATAACTAAGTACAGCATATCATGAAAAGAGGTGACGTAAGCGATGAGCAAATCATTGGATGATAAAAAGCCTATTTACCTTCAAATAAAAGAAATGATTGAAGATCAAATTATTAATAATCAACTACAAGAACATGATCAAATACCATCGACGAACCAGCTCGTTCAATTTTATAAAATTAATCACATTACGGTTTCGAAGGGAATTAACCTCCTTGTTGAAGAAGAGATTATTTATAAAAAAAGGGGTGTAGGAATGTTTGTGATGGAAGGCGCAAAAGAAAAATTGATACTCAAACGAAGAGAAGGATTCGCTGAGGAGTTTGTTTGGCCAATGTTAAAAGAAGCGGAAAAACTGAAGTTGATGGACCATGATATCGTGAAAATAATAGAGAAATTGAGAGGGAGTGTAAAGGATGACTAGAAAAGTGGAGGCAACTAACATACGTGTTTCTTATAACGAGTTTGAAGCGTTACAAGATATTAACTTCACGTTGGAAAACGGGAAAGTATATGGATTGATCGGGCGCAATGGTGCCGGAAAAACAAGTCTACTATCTGTATTAGCCGCCTACCGAAAGGCGACGAGTGGGGAAATGAAAATAGATGGAGAGAACATTTTTGAAAATGAGAAAGCAATGGCTCAAGTAACGTTTGTTCATCAAACAGACTATAAAGATAATTATGACACAATCACTAAATACTTTGATCTAGCCGAGCGATTTCGTCCAACATTTGATCGGAAATATGCGGAGCAATTAGTTCAACTATTTCACCTTCCAACAAATAAACCACTAAGGAAGTTATCAGCAGGTATGCAGTCAGCTTTTAATGTAACCATCGGGTTAGCGAGTAGAACTCCAGTCACGATTTTTGACGAGGCTTATCAAGGGATGGATGCTCCAACACGTGAAATTTTTTACAATGAAGTATTAGAAGAGCAAGCACGCAATCCTCGAATTTTCATTTTATCAACACACTTAATTTCAGAAATGGAATACTTATTTGACGAAGTTTTGATTATTCATCAAGGTACATTACTACTTCAAGAGGAAGTGGATACTCTTTTAGAAAGAGGGTTTTCTGTTACAGGTCCAACCAGCGATGTAATAGAGGTGGTCGCCGGACTTCATGTATTAAATGAAGAGCAGCTAGGTGGCACAAAATCGATGATGCTGTACGGGGAATTAACGGAAGAAAAAGCGGACGAAATAAATCGAAAAGATCTAGAAATAGGAAATGTTTCACTTCATGAATTATTTATTCATTTAACAAAGGAGGGAATGTAAAATGAACGCAATGGGAAAGAAAATAGGTGCTGATCTGTACTTGGCCCAAATGAAATGGGTCGAGTGGTATTTGCCGATTTTGTATGTTGCGTACACTGCAATTGTTTGGTTCCTCGATGAACCAGATATAAGATCGATGTCATTACTAACTTTTACATTCCAAACAACCACAATATTTATGCTCGTGTGTGGGATCATTTCAAGTTCAGTATTCCTCACCATGTATGTGAAGTATGGTGTTACTAGAAAGTCTTATTTTCAAGGAGCGTTGCTGTCAGCGATAGGCTTAGCGATTACTGTCATAGGTCTAACAACCATTTTAACTTGGATAGTACGTGTCTTTAACATCAATGTATTTAAAGAAGTTGTATTATCCTCACTTGGAGTAAACAGTTGGTTACTGACTAGTGTCTCTTATTTCTTCGTAGTGATGATCTATTTTCTAGTTGGATGGCTCATAGGATTAGGATTTTATCGTTATGGAGGAGCTGGTGGATTTGTAACCATTGTAGTTGCTCTCGTAGTCGTATCTGTAAATGACTTACTATGGTCGTTCAATACACCGAAACCTTTAATGGGGTTATTTAACTTTGAAATTCCAGTACCTAATGTTGTAGTTGCGATGATTGCATCATTCGCTATAGCAACAATCATGGCTATAACAGTTTATAAAATTGTCAAAGAAACACCGATAAAAATAGCATAACTTTCATTTTGTAAGTGCAGAGTATAAGGAGTGAAAAGCTTAAGCAGCAATGGTAGAATTGGGCTTTCACTCCTGCAATCTGAGTACCTGTATAAAAACTTATAGGCTTTACATTATTTGAAATGAAAGATGGGGTTTCTATATGAAAACGGTTAGCCAAGAAGTACAAGAATTGTCCATTAAATCTTTAGAGTCTACTTTTACTAAACTATCGAATGCTTATACAAGTATGACGGTAAAAGGTTCCAATACAACACTTGTGAAAAAACGGCGCGACGCTGTAAAGGTTGGGTTGGAGAGCTTACAAGACGTTTGGTGTAATGGAGAATTTTTCTACGACAGAGAAACAATTGTACAATCTACGGAAATTTTACTAAGTATCATTCCGTCTATTGATAAACAATTAGCAAAAGCAAAGAAGGGTAGTCCACAAAAAACAGTGAACGAACGACGTATAATCGCACTTAAATTAGCGATTGAATCATTGGAGAACCGTCTTGTATAAAAGAGCAGCTTTTGCAGTGGGTGAATCTGCATTACGCTAGAATTGGGTCAGATTGTATAATAAAGAAAAGCATGAATTGCAATTACCGCAAGGCAAAATTTAAACCGTCTTTAGCTTAGATTCATGAAAAATCTCTTTTTGTTTAAAAGAAGTAGCAATAGGAATATCGGTTTAAAACGCTAAAAATATATGCACAAAAACAAACGATACCTTTACTTATAGGGACCGTTTGTTTTTTTATTTGTTTTCCGATTACTTTGCCGCTAATGATATAGCAAGAAAGTTCTTACTAAATGATACAGTCTTCATATCCTGTGAAACAAAAATGTTTACAAAAAATAATATATCAATTATAGTCATTGTAGATTCAAAATATCTACAATGAAAAGAGGAAATGAAATGAATGAAAAATTACTGAGGAAAATTAATAATCTGGAGAATATAGAGAGAAGCTCTGCTGAAGAGTTATTTCAGTTCGTATCATTTAATAAAGAGGATAAATTAGTAGATCTTGGAGCGGGAGTTGGTTATATAAGTCTTCCCATTTCTAAGTATGTAGATGAAGTGACAGCACTTGATTTTGATGAAGACATATTAAAATACCTGGAAACAAAAGCTGAGGAAAATGGAATTACCAATATTAAAACGCTTGTATCAGATTTCAAAGATCTACAACTAGGTGACGAAGAATTTGATAAGGCTGTCGCTTCAATATCACTTCACGAAGTGAAACCACTTTCGCTTGCATTAGGCGAAGTATATAGAGTCTTAAAAAATAAAGGAATGTTCCTTTGCGTTGAATTAGAGAAATCAGAGTTATCAACTGGTCCGAGAGTTTCATCGGAAAATATGAAAGAAGAAATTCTTGCTGCTGGCTTTGATCTTGTCGATGTTCTGTATCCTCAAACTAAATTGGCTAACCAATCTGTTTATATAGTTGTGGCACAAAAAAATAAATAAAACAGTATTGAACTAGTTGTTAATTTAAATTTAGCAACTAGTTTTAGTTTGTACTGTAAAAAGGAGTATTAAATGCGTTCAAAAGAAAAGCCGAATTCTAGTGACAAACTTCGAACTGAAAAACCATCTAAATTAATAATGAATTTATCTATACCTGCAATGATAGGTATATTCGTTATGGCTTTATACAATCTCGTTGATATGTTCTATATTTCACTTGCGGAAGGTGTACATGCAGTTGCAGGTTTGACTGTTTCTTTCCCTGTAATGATGATTGTTATGACATTAGCAGCAGCGGTAGGAGTGGGTACATCTTCTGTAATAGCTAGAAGATTAGGAGAAAAACGAATCAACGAGTCGAACAAGATTTTCGGGACATATATATATTTGCTTCTTCTCATTAGTATAGTAAGTATACTAGTTGGATTTTTTTTATTAGATGATCTTTTGATATTATTTGGAGCAACAGAAAATATTATTGGGTATGCTTCTGCTTATATGCTACCTATTCTTTTGGGTTTCATTTTTGTTAGTTTTTCAATGGCAACAAATATAGTGATACGTGCAGAGGGAAATGCTAAATTTGCAATGTATGCAATGATTATACCTGCCATACTTAACATAATCCTAGATCCTATACTTATATTCGATTTCGGCTTTGGTTTAGGTGTTATGGGAGCTGGGATAGCAACTGTAATCTCACACGCGATAATGACCATAATCATTTTAATATATTATCATAAAGGCTATAGCTCACTTACCATTCATCTTAACTATATAAGAATGAGGATTTCTACTTTAAAAGAGATTATCGCTATAGGATTTCCAACCTTTGTACACACGGCATCATTTAGCTTAGTAGCTATAGTGATTAATACGATGTTGCTACGGTATGGAGGAGATGTATATCTAGCAGCTTATGGTGTCGCCCAACGTGTCATCGCCTTTGCGGTTATGCCGATTAATGGAATCATGCAGGGAATGTTACCAATTGTAGGGTACAACTATGGTGCAAAACTATATGAAAGAATGAGAAAGACGATATGGTTATCTCTCAGGTATGTTGTCATGATCTCTGTAGTCGTCGTTCTTCTCGTTCAAATATTCCCTGAGTATGCAATGGGGATTTTCACACGCGATCCAGAATTTATAGAAATAGGATCAAAAGCAATGCAGATCATTTTTTCGCTTTATTTTATTGTGGGCGTACAAATTATTGCCGGAGGTATTTACCAAGCTATAGGGAAACCTAGACAAGCTTTAATTCTGTCTCTTTCCAGACAAGTGTTTTTCTTGGTACCTTTAGTGATAATCTTACCGATTTATTTCGGCGTGTACGGAGTCTTTCTTGCATTCCCTATCGCTGATGTACTATCATTTATGTTAGCGAGTTTTATGCTTTATCGAGATAAAGAGACTATTTTAGTAAAAGGACAAGACGAATAAACAGTACGTTCAAATAGTTTTCGGAGGGTTTTTAATTGTCTATTATAGATAGTATGGATAGTTTTAAACGTGAAGAAATACAATGAATGGAGTTGAAAGAATGCAATTTGCGAAAAGTACGGATTATGCGCTACATGCCTTAGTGTATTTGGCTAATTCAGAGAGCGAAGACAAAGTAGGTATTAAAGAATTATCCAATAAGCTAAACGTATCGGAGAGTTATTTATCGAAAATTATGACTCAGTTACGGAAAGATGGTATCATACGAGCCGTTCCTGGCGTAAAAGGTGGATATGAATTATCACGTCCAGCTAGTGATATCACGTTTTTAGATGTTATTTTGTCCACTGAAGGAAGACAAAACATGTTTACTTGTTCCAATTCAGATTCTAAACAACATACATTATTGATAGATGAAAGTAATGGACAATTACTAGAGCAAGAAAAGGATCAACGTGTTTGTCGAATTAAAGAGGTCATGGATCGTGCTGAAATTTTCTTACACGAATTTTTAAACAGTCACTCCATACAAACTACTTTAGATGAGGCTACTAAAGATCGTCATAATCAATTATAAAAGGAATAAAGTAGCTTAATCATGACACGGTACTGATTGATTTTAGTAACCAGTAATTTAGAATCCTATCAACAGGCACGATAACAGCAGTAATATGTAGTACCTGAAAAATCTTTCAAAACATACAATGATAGAAACGTATTTTGAAAGGTGACTACGTGTATGGATAGTCAATTACGTTCATTTATATATGGATTACAAACTAGAAATCCTTTACAAACGGTTGAATTATGGATACTAGGAGTGCAAAACCGAAGCGGCGCCGTTCAACATGCAGTATTATCCCCAGCACTTCAAAAACGAACAGAAAAGCAATTTGCAAAAGACCATTGGGTAACTGGACAATCCAGTCCGTGGGTGTCAAATATTCATATTGTCCATGTAAATAAAATCAGTGAAACAACACAACAATTTACTCTTGCGTACGACCTGATCACTTCGTATGCGAGTTTCGGCAAAGGGCATAAATTGATTACGGTAGAAAAGAATCCCGAACTGGGCCGTGAGAATTGGTTCATTACAAAAATCAGCACGACATCTCTTCCGTATGAGGCGATTACTCCAGCTGAAAAGATACAGTAATTAGTAGATATAGCTTATGTTTTTTGATAAAAGGCGAGAAAAAATACTCAATATGAAAACAAATGAATGTCTGAATCCTTCCCAAGCACTCTATATAAGCACTTTTCTGAGGTAATATCTAGCTATCGCAGTGGCTAGATGTTATCTTATTTTTTATGGTCTGTAAAAGTTATGGAGGAAGGTTCGATAGATGGAGGATTCAATTCAAGAAAAGATAAAAAGGAAAGAGTTAAAAGTCGCGCCAATCATGACAGTGCTATTGATTGGCGGGTTTATCGGATTGTTTAGCGAAACCGCATTAAATATGACGATGAATGACTTGATAAAGGAATTCGCTATTTCTGCCTCTACAGCGCAGTGGTTAACTACAGGGTATTTACTCGTGCTCGGTATTATCATTCCTGTTTCAGGATTACTAATAAAACGTGTTCCAACAAGGAATCTTTTTATAACGAGTATGAGTTTTTCTATCGTGGGTGTACTTATTGCAGCGGTTTCCCCGAGTTTCACGATATTGTTAACAGGACGAATTATTCAAGCGATTGGTACGGGTTTATTAGTGCCATTGTTATTCCATACAGTTCTTATTCTCTTTCCACCATGGAAAAGAGGGACTGCAATGGGTTTAGTGGGCCTTGTGATGATGTTTGCGCCTGCTATTGGTCCGATATCTGCCGGATTGATTATTGATTATTTCAATTGGCATATGATATTTTGGATGATTGCACCGATCCTTGTTTTCGCATTGATATTTGGTATCATTTACTTGCCGAATTTATCCGCTGTTCAGAAGCAAAAGATTGATGTGTTATCCATTATTCTATCTACCATTGGTTTTGGCGGTATTGTCTTTGGATTTAGCTATGCGGGCGAAAGTGAAGGATGGTCAAGCCCGATTGTGATTATAGCGTTTGTAACTGGCTTGACCGCTCTCGTTATATATGGTTTTCGTCAATTATCTATTGAAGAACCGATGCTTCATTTGGAAGTGTTTAAGCATCCAATGTTTACGTTAGGCATCATCATTACGTTGTTTGCTAATCTCATTATATTCTCTTCCAATATTTTATTGCCTTTATTTATGCAAGCAGGGCTTGGTTTATCTGCTTCGAAAGCAGGTCTGTTACTGTTGCCAGGTGGTATTTTTAACGGGATTATGTCGATGGTCAGTGGTCGAATTTTTGATCGATATGGTCCGCGCGGCTTAGTAATTGGTGGATTTGCAATGAGTACAGTAGCTGCACTATTTTTTGCTACGATTTCATCGACGACTAGTTTTTATTTAATTATCATCTTCTTTATGTTATTAATGATGAGCATGTCGATGGTGACGACGCCATCTCAAACAAATGGGATTAACTCGCTACAGCTAAACCGTTACCCGGATGGTACGGCAATCGTTAACTCTGCAATCCAAACGTCTGGAGCAATAGGTACAGCGATTGGTATTACTATATTAAACACGTCACAAAATACATTTTTACGAAATATCAGCGACCCCATTACAGCTGCTCATCAAGCGGAAGCCGTCATTTCAGGTGTACAAAATGCATTTTTATTTGCGACCGTTATATCAATTCTTGGTTTCATCTGTTCATTATTTATTAAGCGAGTCAAATTGTATAATAGCTGATCAGCTGATTTCGTCATATACTTTCCACTTAATTTAAAGGTTTCTGTTAATTCTTATAATAAATTCTCGATACCTATTTCATTCAATACTTTTATATGCTACAATACATATTATATTAGTATGAATTAAAAGGGGATGGGTGTTATGTCAACAACAAACAATACGTTAGTAAAGATTGCGGCTACAGCGAAGTGGGATGAAGGGGTTCGCTCTACACATACGATCCGGGACTTTGAAGGATTTCCGATGGATGAGCCTGTTCATTTAGGCGGAACAGATACTGGTGCAAATCCACTCGAGTTTATCGCGGCAGCACTAAATGGCTGTAAAGCAGTGATGATTCCACTAATTGCGAACGAACAAGGCTTTGCTTTTACAGCTATTAATTTTGATACAACGGGTATCGTAGATTCTCGAGGTTTGATGGGCGAAGAAGGTGTGAAAACGCATTTCCAAAAAGTACGTTTTGTTTGTGAAATCACTACGAATGAATCAGATGCAGCGATCGAGCAATTGAAAGCAGAAGTAGAAAGAAGATGTCCGGTATATAATCTATTTGCCGATGCAGGGATTCCTGTTGAGTCGAAATGGATAAAGAAATAATGATGCAAAATTAAAACCGCGTGAAACCAAGTTTGCAACTTGATTTCACACGGTTTTTTATTTAACTACTATTTAAAGAGTCATATTTTTATCGTTCGCAAGCAAATCCGTCTTTATCGCGATCCATTTTAGATTGATAAGCGGGATGACTGCTTGGTACACCGTTAGGATAGGTCTTCCTTAGTTCTGTACAATTTTGAAAAAATTCCGTGCTTTGAACTGGTTGTGATGGTTTAGCTGCAGGTGCTGGAGCAACTGGTTGTTCTGTTATTAAAGAGTTGGGTGCTGGTTCTGCAGGTTTCTCTTTTACTGCCTGCGCGTTAAAGCCTGTGTCCGTAGCATAATCTTCAACTGACCAAATACCCAACTTCTTTTCTTTCGCTATCGCTTGTGTCTTCTCATACGGATCCACGTATCGAGTATTAGGAGGATAGATGTATGCCACGCGGGCTAACCCTTCACTCAACAAGATTTTTTGAACATTTTTTCCGTCTATATAAATATAGGCAAGTAAACGGTTGTATTTATCAAAGCGCTCTCCGACATCGAATTCAATTTCCAGCGTACCGCTCTCGATTAGCTCTTTATTTCTAGCTTTGGCTTCATCCCCAAACGGTTGCTTACCTAGTCTAGGATGATTAGTTTCAGGCGTGTCGATCAACAAGTATCGAACGTTTTGCTCCTTGTCGTTATATATAATCTTAATCGTATCACCGTCTATAACTTTCACTAATTCTACAGGGATTCTCGCTGTCGTACCGCTTGTCTCTGTGGAGTCTTTTAGTTTTTCAGGAGTTACTTTTGAAGAATGGTTTTTTGAAGGCATGACGACTGGAACGGATTTTTCTTCAACATCTTTAGATATTTTCTTTTCAGGTTTTTCTATTTCTTCTACAGACTCTTTTTCAGGTGCTTTCTTCTTCGTTTCAACAGGTTCATCCGTAGGTGTCTGTTCTACTGAATCAGCTTTCTCTTTCTCTGGCTCTATATCATCTGGTGAAATGACTACAGCTACCATGAACATCGCAATACCTACTAAAGCGAGAATGCCAAACTTTCTCTTCGACTTTTTAAAGATTGCTTTAATAAGGAAGCCGACAGTCCCAATCAAAATAAATAGAAAACCAAATAACGCAAAAAACACAAACATACTATCACTCTCAATTCACTTTAATTACTTAACACTTGCTTCCAATAGTGAGATTATCATATTTTTAAAGAAAGATATACACAACTAAATACGTAGTGCGATTAGATCACAACTGATCACGTTAGAAAACGTACTTTCATTTATGTAAACGCGAACTTACGTAAGGAAGTCTGCACCACTTGAATACTGCATCGGAATTAGATGGAGATACACAGAAATAGAAATGATGTTCGCACGCTCATAGATACATAACCATTGGAATAAAATCCATTCGTCAGCAAAAAAAGCAAACAATAACTAGTTTTGTTTGCTATTAATAACGCTAGTATACTTCAGCGAAAAGTTTCAATAGATTTAGTCATAAAATTTGAAAATTTCTATTGCGAAAACTCACTCTATATCGTTTAATGAATTGATTGCAAAAAATGAAAAGGACTGTGATATATGAAAAAGATGGTGAGTTACTTAACGTTGTCCATGCTCGTTGCAACGTCGCTCGTTGCATGTACGCCTAAACAAGATACTTCCAATGATAAGAAAGAGCCTGTGGAGGATGTAAAGACCGTTCCACTATCAGATGAAAAGGACAAGTACTTGTCTGAAGTAGATGTAGAATATGCTTTTGAATTCGCTAAAGGAATGGAAGAATATAAAACCAATGAGAAACTGGGCTATCGTACTGCAGGATCAGAAGCGGAACGAAAGACTGGGGAGAAAATTGGAGAAGAAATGAAGGAAATCGGATTGACCGAAGTGACGAAAGATGCATTTACGGTAGATAGTTGGGAGTTTGAGAAAGCCGATTTAACCTTCACAGATACTACTGGTAAAGAACATCTCGCGGTGCTAGGTGGGTATCAAGTGAACTTTGACACGAACGGTGTGAAAGATCTTGAGATAGTCTATGCAGGAAAAGGAACTGCGGAAGATTTAGAAGGGTTGGATATCGAAGGGAAACTTGTGTTAATCGACATTAATCAACGTGAAGAATGGTGGATTAATTATCCTACGTATCAAGCCCATGTGAAAGGTGCAGCGGCGGTCATTGCGGTGCAAGAAGCTGGTTATGCCGAAGTTGATCCCGATGCGTTGAATGCACAGGATATTTGTGGACCGGACGATGCACCTGCTTTCTCGATGTCTCAGACCGATGCAGGTGAACTGAAGAAGGCACTTGAAGTAAGTGAAAATGACACACTTACCGTTAAATTTGATGCTAAGTCTACAGTGAAGATGGATCAAGAAGCATATAATTATTACGGGAAAATTGTCGGAAAAGATCCGGATTCCTATATCCTATTATCTGGCCATTACGATTCGTATTTCGCCGGGTTCCAAGATGACAATGCAGCAATCGGTTTGATGCTAGGAATCGCTAAAGGCATGATTGACAGCGGCTACCAACCAGAAAAGACTTTGATCTTCAATGCGATTGCAGCGGAAGAATGGGGTAAGTCGAATACTCGATACGACTGGTCGACAGGTGCTTACAATCAAATCTTCAATATTCATCCCGAGTGGGTCGGAAAGACGTTTGCGAATATGAACTTCGAACTTCCAGCATTTGAACATACGACACAAGATGAAATTCGCTCGACTTACGAGTTAAATAACTACTTGACGGAGTTCGCAAAAGAAGTGCCGCCATTATCCGATGTGTACAAAGATGGAATTTCAGTCGTTTCTCCACTACGTACATGGTCAGATGACTTTTCATTCAGTATTGCCGGTGTGCCAGCGCTGCGGAATGATTTCCAAGATAGTGAATTTATGCACTCTCATTATCATTCTCAATTCGACAGTGAAGAGGCGTTCAATGCAGAGGCGCTGAAATTCCATTTAAATATTTATGGATTATTGACCATTCACTACGATCAAACTGCGATTGTGCCTTTAGACTTTACGACACGTTTGCAAGCAATGAAAGATTTGATCGACGCCGATGCATTTAAACAGGCATCTGTTGCTTCGGGCGATTTGATGAAAGAGATCGATCACGCCATGTCCAGTGCAGAACAAGTGAATACAAAAGTCGCTGACGTGAATAAAAAGTATGCCGAAGCACTCAAAAAAGAGGATGCAGATGGAGCGAAGAAGCTGTACGAGGAAAGTCGTAAGTTGAATAGCGACTTGTTGGCTGCTTATAAATACGCGGAAGACCAATTCGTGCGATTGACGTGGGAAGATGAACCAATTTTCCCTCATGAACATGCGCAAAATAACGTGAAAAACTTAGCTGCTTCCATTGTGGCATTAAAGACAGGTGATATCGCCACACCACTGGACGAGTACTTATACGCAATTGACAACAACTGGTATGCGTATGACTTCGATCAGGAAGTATTCAACTACTTCACGGACTATGTCATAAAAGCACCGAAAGAGCAGCTTATGTGGGGGGCTGGACGAATCGTCGATCATGAAGACCTATTCGACACGATCAAGTCTTTGAAAGCAAAGAAGGAACAAAAGAAGCCAGATTTGTCAGTAGAAATCACTACTCTGACAGATGCGCTCGGCAGACAGAAAGAGCTATTGCAACAAACCGTAACAGAAGAAACAGCTAGCGTGAAAAAACTAGGTGAGCTGTTGAGTGAACTGAAATAACAAGCCGCTTGACATAGAATTAGTGCATTAGAAGCATCGCATATTGCGGTGCTTTTTTTGTTATGTTTCGTTGATTACCGCATCGCTAGCATTAATTCTATAGTCCATGCAATGCTTCATAAACCAACTCTCCTTGCCATAGGATATATTGCACAAAAATCGTCTAGGGGGATTGAAATGAATAAAGGAACCAATAACCAACCGACATATGACTATATCGTGGTTGGAACGGGGCCAGCAGGTGCTGCCGTTGCAAGAAAGCTAACCGATGATCACCAAAATTCTATGTTAGTTTTAGAGGCAGGAGATAATAACAGTAAGGAACAGCCAATTAGAGATTCTTTGTTTGCGCCACCTTTTATTCTCACTGACGACTTTTTCCCGCAATACTTCTGGCAAGGGAAAAGTGTCGCGCAGAAAAATGTCGAAAATAGAACATTTGATTGGACAGGAGGGCGAACTTTGGGAGGTGGATCCTCCATTAACAATAACCAATATGTAAGACCGTCGCAGGTAAATATGAAACGATGGGAAAATCTTTTAGGTCCGCTTTGGTCACCTGAACAAGAAACGTATCAATTTTCGAAACTAGAAAATTACAATGGCCAAACTCAAAATCCGAATGCTAGAGGATATAACGGACAGTTGGATATTAGACAGGCTCCTGCTAATCCAACTAGTATGACTGAAAAATTGGTGACAGCAATGGAAAGGGCCACGGGTTTCACTAGAATTTTAGACTATAATGATCCCAATACACCACTAGGCCCCTTTACAAGATGGCAACTATACCAGACTCCCTATGGTCAACGAGAAAGTGCTGATACCGCTTTTCTTTCACCGGATGTTATGAATGAAAATGGTGAAGGGGTAAACGGAAGACGGTTATTAGTATCTTATAATTCAACGGTACAGCGTGTGATATTTGATAATGAAAAGCGAGCAATCGGTGTGGAATTTCTTAAAAACGGAAAATGTTATTCCGCATATGCTAGCAAAAAAATCATTGTATCGGCGGGAATGAATAGCCCTCAGTTATTAATGCTTTCTGGAATCGGACCAGCTGATACACTGAATAAAGCCGGCATTCCCGTTGTTCATCATAATGCGAATGTGGGGAAGGACATGACTACCCACCCGGTGAATACAGCGATGTTCACAACGAATTCAACCGATAAAGCACTTCCGGAGGAGGATCCATTTGCGCTTTATACAGGTGGAGCCTTCCTGCCAGATCCAACTCCTGGTGCTGACCCCAACCGACGTGGCGTCCAGCTAATTGGCCAAATCGGGACTGGCGGAACGCTAAGTATCGTCTTGATTTTATTGGAACCCAAAAGCCAAGGAACTGTCAGAATCCAAAACGCGGATCCATTAAAGATTGTACTTGCTGATGTAGAGTTTTTGAATAATCGTTCTGATTTAGAAACTATAAAAAATGTTTATAAGGTATATATCAAAAATATTGCAGAAGAACTATCGAAAATTGATTCACATTACCAACTCGTTACACCTACACTGGAAACGATGCAGGATGACAGCAAACTTGAAGCGTTCATTAAGGAAAACTTAGCTCCAACACACCATATACAAGGCACACTAAGAATGGCCCCAAATGAAGAAAGTGGTGTTGTGAATGCTACGGGAGAAGTATTCGGTGTGAAAGATTTGATTGTTGCAGATGATTCCATTGCACCGTTTGTTTCGGACGGCAATACATCGGCGCCAGCCTTCTTCATTGGCGCAAACATTGCAGATCAATTAGTAAAGCAGGATGAAGGGAATGCGTAAAGATAACTCTTTCATTCAAATGGAAATCATATCCTATAGAATGTCACCTTATGTAATGTAACAATATCGGACGAGTTGGTGTAATGAAAATAAATTGTAAAAGAAGTATCCGTGCAAAAGAACTTATGTGATTGTGTAACAGTCATGAAAGTTCATGCGCGGATATTTTTTATTTTCTATTCAGAAACAAAATCATTGCAATTACTCAATAGATCGCTTAGGATTAAATCGTACACAACATAAAAATGAAAAGAGGAATTTTACATGAAACCACTATACGAAACGACGATTATTAACACAGGCGGACGCGATGGCTCTGTTTATTCACCCGATAATATATTCAATCTAGATGTAGCGAAACCTGTAGCACTTGGCGGTGTTGTGTCTGGCGCATCGAATCCTGAACAATTGTTTGCGGCTGGATATAGCGCATGTTTCAACAGTGCACTCGAAATTCAGTTAGATAAAGGCAAAATAGAGTATGCTAGTAGTGAAGTCATCGCAACTGTGGCACTTTATCCAGATAAAACGGATGGCGGTGTCAAACTAGGTGCGAAACTTGAAGTGACAATTGAGGGTGTCGATCAAGCAACGGCAGAAGAATATGCAAAGAAGGCACATAATTACTGCCCGTATTCTAAAGCACTTAATGGAAATGTAGAAGTTGAAATCACAGTAAAATAAGAGGAGGTATTCAAATGGTATCCGTTTACGATTTTGAAGTAAAAAAACCGAATGGCGAGATATTGTCTTTGAAAGAGTATGAAGGGAAACCTTTAGTCATCGTCAACACAGCGAGTAAATGCGGCTTTGCTCCACAGTTCGGTGGTTTACAATCGCTATATGAACAATATAAAGAAGATGGCTTGATGGTAATTGGCTTCCCTTGCGATCAATTCAATGATCAGGAATTTGATAATATTGATGAAACAACTGAATTTTGTCAGCTAAATTATGGTGTTTCATTCCCGATGATGGGGAAAGTTCATGTAAATGGCGATGAAGCAGATCCGTTATTTAATCACCTCACAACAGAAAAAAGCGGGCTGCTGTCGAAGAAAGTCAAATGGAACTTCACGAAGTTCCTAGTAGATCGCGACGGACAAGTCGTGAAGCGATACGCACCCCAAACAGATCCCGCAAAACTTACAGAAGATGTGGAAAAGCTATTATGAAGAGAGACTTTTCGACACTGGACAAGCAGTTGTGTTTTGCTGTCTATGAAACGGCAGGAGAGTTTACTAAGCTATACGCTAATGTCTTGAAACCATTTGGACTTACGTATCCACAATACTTGGTGCTACTCGCGTTATGGGAGCAGGACGGAATCACGATGAAAGAGCTTGGCGAACAAGTCGGCCTAGGTACAGGGACGCTCACGCCGATGATTTCTCGTATGCAGGAAAAAGGTTGGCTACGCAAAGAACGTTCTATAAAAGACGAACGTAAAGTGTATGTCACGCTCGAAAAAAAGGCGCAAAACGAAAAAAATACGATTATAGAGCGAGTCAATGAAGAAATTCAATTGTGCAATATCGGCTTGTCGGAGTATGAAGAACTGATGGCGAGATTAAACGAATTGCACGGTAAATTGAAAGAGCGCACGAAGCTGTAAGCCGTATGAACTTGAAGTATACATTTCTTCGAAGAGTACCTGTACGAAAACAAACAGGCGTGTTTAACCATACCTATTTGTTTTCAGCACAGGTACTTTTTTAATTGCTTTAAGTAGTATATAATTAGGCATATAACTAATTAGGCAAACATCTAAATACTTGAAGTAAAAGGGGAAACTCGATTTGGACGATATTTTTAAAGCTTTAAACGATGAAACTAGAAGACAAATACTAACGCTACTCAGTGAAAAAGGATCTCTAACCGCCAGTGAAATACACGAAGAATTCGAGATGAGTAAGCCGAGCATTTCCAATCATTTAAACATTTTACGTAATGCAGGGCTTGTAACTTCGGAGAAAAAAGGGCAGTACATTCATTACACTCTCCACACAACGGTTCTGCAAGATCTTCTTGTATGGATGATTAAGTTGAATAAATAAAGTCATAAAGTGCTTTAGGAAATGTATCTATACATACTTCTAGTGTGCGTGGAGTTGTCCTATTGTAAAGGTGAGTACGTGGCTTTGAGTTAAGAGATACAGGTGCTTAACAAGGGAGATAGAGAACGGATAGTACGATGTTGAGACTACAAGGGAACCACTACAAGCTTCACATTTCCCAAAAGCAAACAAAATAACACTTTGTTTGCTTTTGGGAAAGTCTATAAAAATCCCCATGACTGAAACTAACGTGAATGTATATACATTGCTGAAAATCTCTTGCACAGATGTTTTTAAAATCAGCTATACATTTCAATCGCATCACGGACTACAGATTCTTTAATGTGATAATGTGTCGCTTGCCATGTTGCTTTTTGATCTTTTACGATTAACAATTGTGGCGATTCATGTCTAACGTTTAAGTCACTTTCAATCGCTTTTGAAATGGCTTGATCCGTTTGTACGACAATGACATAGAGTGGTAAATCCGTAACAAGCTTATGTAATTCTTTTTTTGCGGATAGGCTGCTGAAACATGTCAAACTCATTTTAAAGAGAAGAACGGATTGTTTTTCAGAACTATCTCTAACAGTACGCCATTCTTCTATAGTTTTTATGCGTTTCAATTTACGTCCTCCAGTTACTAGGTTTTATATAATGTATCTAGTGTAACTATATACCCCTGTCGGTATATAATCAAACGATTAATTGTAATCATCGTACCGCTACGATCAGAAGGGTCATTTCTCCACTTGGTGTTTGAACAGATACTTGGTCACCTATAGAATGTCCTAATAAGCTGTTGGCAAGTGGCGATTCATTCGAAATAGTCCCGTTCAGTAAATCAGCTTCTTCGACACCAACAATCGTATAGCTTTCTTTTTCACCATCCGGTAATTCAATGAATGTCACAGGTGCACCGAAAACGACAGTATCTGTTTCATGATCTGGTACGGAAGTGACTTCGGCATGTCGAAGTCTATCTAAGATAAATACAATACGTTCTTCAATTTGTGCTTGCGACTCTACTGCAGCTTCGTATTCAGAGTCCTCTCTAAAATCACAAAACTTGCGTGCGTTTTTAACGCGCTGTAATGCATCTTCGCGCTTCTTTGTTTGTAACTCGTCTAACTCTTTTACTAGAGCTTTTTTACCCATTTTGGTCATTAAGTATTTGTTAGGTTCCACGTAATTTAAGCTCCTTTCTTATAAAGTATCATGATGCGTTTATTTTTGAAATACCTTCCCTATATCTAGAGAACTCTATACAATTTTTTATGCAGTTGCAACTTAACTTGATTGGATTCGTTTACACTAGTAGTTAATTTGAAATTGAGGGGAAACATATACCAATTATTACTAACAGGAGGTTCAATGAAAACATTTATTGAGAAACATAAAATACTAGTATTATTCATGTTGGCTTATTGGGGCGTCTGTCTAGTCATGCTCTTTAAGAGTATGGACTTCCTTTATGCTGTGTTGTCTTGGAATGTGTTATTGGCCATATTACCGTTATTCTTCATTAATCAAGCGGTCACGACGATAGGGCAGAAGAAGATCAGTTGGACTGTTTTCTGGATACTACTTTGGCTATTTTTCTTCCCCAATTCTGTCTATCTTGTAACGGATTTTATTCATATAGCGAATGAAAAGTTCAGATGGGTGTCAAATGCAGGACCCTATGCGCCAGGTGGCGGTATAGTATACAGCCAGGACATTTTCATATGGACCAAGTTATTAGTAATTGCTATGGGCTTCTTTTATTCCATCGTAGTGGGTCTGGAGTCTGTGTATATTTTCGAACAGATTGTCAGAAAGAAGTATTCAAGGAAGATCGGCTACGCTAATATTTTAAGTATCGGTTTACTGACAGGAATCGGCGTTTATATTGGAAGGTTTTTACGTTTCAATAGTTGGGATGTTGTTTTCAATCCGCTTCAAGTGTTACAACAAGTAGCGCAAGTAGATCGATTTGCCATTCAATTTATTATCGCATTCTCTGGCTTTGTTTTATTCTGCTATATGCTGTATCGATCGTTTAAGGAAAAGTAAGAAGTGCACTTGTGCCGGCAATACACGTGGATGTTTAGCTATTCATGTGTATTGCAGACACAGGTGCTTTTTGATTCTAAAGGGGAATGAATGTTTAGTTCACTTTCAGCAAGGGAAATTACATGGATGAGACGAGTAGAAGAATGTACTTTTAAAAAAGGAGTTAGATAAAAATGGAACAGTTGAATATACAATTGATGCGATTGAATGATGGAACGAGCCTTCCTTCAATTGTTTTCGGAACGGTTAAAGTAAAAGGTGCGCAAGGTGTAGTCAGTACGTTAACAGCGATTGAAGCAGGATACAGACTGATAGACACATCAACGAATTATAATAATGAAGGAATGGTAGGAGAAGCGGTTCGGCGGTCATCTGTACCTAGAGAAGAACTGATGATCAGTTCCAAACTCCCCGGAGCTTCACATGATTACGAAAGAGCAATTCTGATGATTCAAGAGTCACTGTATCGTATCGGAATCGATTACTTTGATAAATACTTGATTCATTGGCCGCTTCCAAAACAAGATCAATACGTAGAAGCGTGGAAAGCTTTAGTCGATGCACAGAAATTCGGACTGATTAAGACGATTGGTGTTTCTAATTTCTTACCGGAACATCTAGAGCGTATCATTGAGGAAACAGGTGTAACGCCGGCGACCAATCAGATTGAACGCCATCCGTATTTTAACAATAACGAACTAGTAGAATACAATAAAAGCCGCGGTATCGTAACAGAAGCTTGGAGTCCTTTAGGGCGCGAATTAAACGACGTGTTAGAAAATGAAACGATTGTCTCGATAGCTAAAAAACACAATAAGCAACCAGCGCAAATTATTATTCGTTGGAACCTACAGAATGATATTTTAACGGTCGTAAAATCATCTAACTATGCCCATCAAAAAGCGAATCTTGATGTATTCGATTTTGAATTGTCCGAAGAAGATATAAGACAAATTGACTCTTTAGATAAAGGTGAAGCGGGAAGAGTAGAAGGACAGCACCCGAATGAATACGAAGAGTTTGATTAAACGTATCATTTTTTAGTATTAAGTTACATTCAGTTTAATGAATACATGTAATTATTTATTTACTTTATTGTGATTTGAATCCATATGTTAGTGTAATATCCAAACAGATTTTTATATATATATCAATGGCGGAGGTGATCTCAATGAAAATGAGCCACTTGCTAATTACGTTAATTTGTGTTGTTCTTGTTTTTATCCTAATAAGTAGTGTGCAAAACGAAATTACCTGGCCATTATTAATTCTATTGTTAGTAGCGGGATTTGTAATAAACTTTTTTATCTCTTTATTATCACGTAAGGAAAAATGAGATTTGTAATTAATTTTACATTTATTATGGTTATTGCTTAGAAGTAGGGGGAATGACTTGAATGTTATTTGAGAAAAATAAGTTCAGTATATTTACGATTATTACTTGTTTAGTGATGATGGTTAGTATTGTATGGACACCACAAAATACTCAGGCTGCTAGTTTACATGTGGATGAGGTAGCTAAGATTACTTCGGAATATCTTGTATTGAATGAAAATGATGGCACAGTGATCATCGAAAGAGAAGTAGAATTGGAATCTCGAATCGGTAAAGAATATTTTAATGAGTTAGTAAAAACCTTAGAAAAACTTAATGAAGTTTTAGCGCGTCCAGAAGGTGAGAAGTACAAAAAAGAAATAATCGAAGAAGCAAACTCGAATGTTGTGTCGATGGCTAAAATAAGTGGCTGTGGCGCTGCAACTCTTGCTGGTTTTGCACATACTGGAGCCTTTACTGGGCTTATGACAGTTGCAGGTGTTAGTGGTCCAGCAGGATGGGCTTTAGGTACTGTTGTTGGCGGGGTATGGCTAGCAGGGAGTGCGGCAGCTGGGTGTTTAAAATAATCTATAGATTAAATACTGAGATTAATACTCAAAAGCCCTCCAGCAATGGAGGGCTTTTGAGTGTAACTTACTTAGTAAAGGGGTACATTGAAAATGTCTGCGATTTCAGATCCTGTTATTATGATGAAAATGACTCACCAAGGTCCGCATTGTAAAGGGACGAGGTGGGTCATTTTTTATTGTACCAACTTCAAATTCAACTTTTAAAGGACAACGGCTAAAAGTATTTGTGTAATCGGGCGCGTGAATGGAAAACGATATTGAGTCACAATACCGATGAGTTTTTCAGGAAGCTAAAAGAGCACAAATCCTGTTCTTGAATAGCAGAACATGTATTAATAATGGACACTCTCGATCTTCAAGCATTTCATACACTTCCTATATGTTACGTTTTCTGTATATTCGTGTATGCACTGTGCTTGCAGGAGAGCCAACTGTTCTTCTAACTGATGAAGATTTCGGCGTTTTACAGAGATCTGATGAATTAACTGTTCGGTTGTCATAACTCCATTCACTCCTTATTAAAGATAGATTTCAGCACCGGATTTTTTAAATTCTTCAGCTTTCTCCTTCATGCCACTTTCCATTGCTAGCTTCTCTTCTAAACTGTTTTCATCAGCGTATTTTCTAATGTCGTGTGAAATTCGCATACTGCAAAATTTAGGTCCGCACATCGAACAGAAGTGGGCGATCTTGGCTCCTTCAGCCGGCAATGTTTCATCATGATATTCCATCGCGCGTTCAGGATCCAAACTTAAATTAAATTGATCTCGCCAACGGAATTCGAAACGGGCTTTTGATAATGCGTCGTCACGTTTGTGTGCATTCGGATGACCTTTAGCTAAATCAGCTGCATGGGCTGCAATTTTATACGTAATGACGCCTTCACGCACATCATCTTTATTCGGTAAACCAAGATGTTCTTTAGGAGTTACATAGCATAACATTGCCGTTCCGAACCAACCGATCATAGCTGCACCAATAGCAGATGTGATGTGGTCATAGGCAGGCGCAATATCTGTCGTTAAAGGACCGAGCGTATAGAAAGGTGCTTCTTGGCAAATCTCCATTTGCTTATCAACGTTTTCCTTAATCAAATGCATTGGCACATGTCCAGGACCTTCTACCATGACTTGCACATCATGTGTCCAAGCAATTTTCGTCAGTTCGCCAAGTGTTTCAAGTTCAGCGAATTGTGCCTCGTCATTGGCATCAGCAATTGAGCCGGGACGTAATCCATCTCCTAATGAAAACGCGATATCGTACTGTTTCATAATTTCACATATATCTTCAAAGTGTGTGTAGAGAAAACTTTCTTTATGATGCAACATACACCACTGAGCCATAATAGAACCACCCCGTGAGACAATTCCAGTCACACGATGAATCGTCATGGGAATATAACGCAGCAGAACACCCGCATGGATTGTAAAGTAGCTGACACCCTGCTCTGCCTGCTCGATCAATGTGTCGCGGAATACTTCCCATGAGAGATCCTCCACTTTGCCGTTTACTTTTTCCAACGCTTGATATAGTGGTACCGTTCCTACTGGGACAGGGGAGTTGCGGATGATCCATTCACGTGTTGTGTGAATGTTCTTTCCTGTTGACAAATCCATGATATTGTCTGCACCCCAACGTGTAGCCCATGTCATTTTTTCCACTTCTTCAGCAATCGATGAGGAGACCGCAGAATTACCGATATTCGCATTGATTTTCACATGGAATTTACTTCCGATAATCATCGGTTCCGCTTCTGGGTGGTTAATATTAGACGGAATAATTGCCCGTCCTATCGCTACTTCATCCCGTACAAGTTCAGGCGTTACATTTTCACGGATTGCAATGAACTCCATTTCAGGTGTAATGATTCCTTTGCGCGCATAATGCATTTGTGTAACATTCATACCGCTTTTTGCACGTAATGGCTTACGTTTCAACAATGGAAATTCTGCATCTTTTTGCATATTTTCTAGTGAACGATATCCATTATCCCGCGGCTTCACTTGCCTGCCTTCATACTCTTCCACGTCATTTCGTTCAATTATCCAGCTCTTCTTGATAATTGGAAGTCCTTTTTTGATATCCACTTGAAAACCAGCTTCCGTATATTTACCACTTGTATCATACACACGGAAAGGTTCATTCGCTATTTCACCTTGATCAGTTACAGTTGGTGATAGCTCAATTTCACGCATCGGTACGAGTATGTCTGGACGACTTCCTCGTACGTAAATCTTTCTACTGGCTGGAAAACATTCATGGATATGGATTTCTTCTTGCTTCTCTTGCATTTTGTCATCGTCTCCTTTTAAGGGGCGACATGACTCGATTTAAGTGATGGGAATCGGCAACAAAAAAGACCAGTTCCGTATATAGGACCTGGTCTTCAAAACGCAAAAATACGCGTCGCTGATAAAATGAAAACTTCCCTACGCTGGTACGAGCCAGATCAGGTCCAAAGAGTCCGGAATGCGTGTACTATCATTCCATCTCAGTCCAATAACGTTGGACACCCCTAGTTATAGTATTTAATTGTTCGAACAGGAACAGTCTACCATACCTTAATCGGTTTTCAAAGAGTAATTATACTTTTAATTTCCATAGATTCCGTTATTTTCATGTAACTAGTGTGATCGGTGAGGAAACAGAAATGCATAATCAGAAGAAAACCTCCAAAATACTGTACATTCAGTCCTATAGTAAGTTTGTAGAAAAGTATATCGCTGGCTTGTCTGTAAAGATAGATCTATGGACAAGCTATTTTTATAAAAGATTTCAACACCACTCAAGAAAGCATGTAATGACGAGATGTGAATGTCTTTGTATGACTTGTAAGATGCATAAGTAGTGATGACGTGAGATAATCAAAAATGAAAAAACAAAAGAGGGAAGGAGCAAAGTAGTAGAGCTTACATCGTATAACATATCTGGGATTGAGAAGGATGAATGCTATGGGAAAGTAAAGTCAAATACATATTCTGTTTTTCATCTTGGTGCATGTCATTATGTGCCTCAAGTATGCAGTAATTGAAGCAATGATTTTATTGTAGTCTAGACACGCTTGCATACAGCTAATTAGAAATATCATTCCTATGGAGGAGGTAACCAATATATGTCCTATGTTTTACTCATTATTGGATTTGTATTATTAATAAAAGGAGCCGACTATTTCGTGGATGGTTCTTCAAATATCGCAAGACTTTTACAAATTCCGCCTATATTGATTGGGTTGACTATTGTAGCACTTGGAACTAGCTCACCAGAAGCGACGGTCAGTATAATTGCAGCGATGGGCGGAAACGCGGACGTTGCAGTAGGGAACGTAGTGGGAAGTAATATATTCAATATTACCATCGTTGTCGGAATGGCAGCATTTCTGTTTCCGTTGAAGGTACAAAGTGAAACGATCCGTAAAGAGATTCCGTTCACTTTACTGGCAGGTATAGTTATGTTGGTGTTGATGAGTGATATGGCACTACAAGGCTTCAGCAGCAATATGATTACGCGCGGTGATGGGATTATCTTCTTACTATTCCTTTCGATCTTTATGTACTATGTGATTGAACTTGGCCTCCGAAGCCGTCAAAATGCTACGCTTACACAAACCACTGAGAATGTGAAGTGGGGGAAGAATATACTAATTACCCTAGTCGGGCTGTCGGCAATTATTTTCGGAGGAGATTTAGTCGTTAGTAACGCCACGAAAATAGCTTATTCTCTTGGCATGAGTGAAACATTGGTAGGTCTTACGATCATCGCAATCGGTACTTCTCTGCCTGAATTAGTTACATCGATTTCAGCGGCATTGAAAAAGGAAAGCGAAATTGCTTTAGGGAACATCGTCGGGAGTAATATTTTCAACATCCTGTTTGTTCTCGGGGCTTCCTCTGTCATCACGCCCATCGCGGTGAACGATAAAGTATTTATTGACGTCATCATTATGCTTGTATTGACCTTAGTATTGTTGCTATTCGCTAGAACGGGCTTCAAAATTGGTAAGCGTGAAGGTCTTATGCTAGCTGTAGCGTACGTTTTGTATCTAGTGTATGTTATTTTACGTAATTAAGAAAAAATCACCAAGTTTGCTATAACGGGACTTGCTTACTCTTATGTACAACAGGGCAAAAGAGTCGATCATCGGCATGCCGATCAATAAGAGAAGGCTACTCTCCATTCATTCATGGAAAGTAGCCTTTTTTATCTGTATGGCATGATCTATAGTTATCTCCACTTATAGCCGATGCCCCAAACTGTCACCAAAATTTCGTCAATAGGGAAATTTGATTTCCTCAACTTATCTCGTAGATTTCGAATATGCGAATCGACTGTTCGAACTTCCGTATACGTATCATATTCCCAAGCTACTTGAAGCAAGTCTTCCCGTGTGAACGTCCGATTTGGCCGAGTCATCATCGCTTCAATAATATAGAATTCCTTTAACGTAAGACGAACTTCCTGCGAGTCGTATAGGATGGAATAGGACTCCAAGTTAAGAGTGAATGGACCTTCATGAACAGACTTCGGTTGAATGTCGTCCTCTGTACGCCGTAATGCCACGCGCACTCTCGCGGTAAGTTCACGCTCGTCAAATGGTTTTGTAATATAATCATCTGCCCCTTGGTCAAGTCCTTTTACAACATCTGATTTATCGGATCGAGCCGTCAATAAAATTACAGGTACAGCTGACACTTCTCTAATTCTGCGGCAAACTTCCCATCCATCCATGCCAGGCATCATGACATCGAGCAATACAAGATGTACGTCCTCCACGTTGAATAGCTCAAGTGCTTTTTGGCCGTCAGTCGCTTGCAAGCAACGATATCCGTGTGGTGCGAGGAATAGTTCGAGCAGATCGAGCATGCGTTGTTCATCATCAACAAGCAAAATTGTTTTCATATGCATCATCTACTTTCATTATAATCGTACCGTAAAGATACTACCTTTTTCTAATTCACTTTCTACCTCGATCGTGCCACCGTGTGCTTCTGTTAATTCCTTCACCGTCGCCAAACCAAGACCAGCACCGCCAAATGAACGGGAACGCGATTTCTCGACACGGTAGAGCTTTTCAAATATTTGTTGCTGATTTTCAACTGCAATGCCGCATCCGCTATCTTCCACTTGTAAAATGCTATGCTTTTTATCTTTAAACGCACGAACGATTACGGTACTGCCAGTTTCAGAATAATGTAATGCGTTGTCTAACAGATTAAGAATAATTTGTTCAAGACGCATTCGATCTGCCACGATAGGGAAATCGCGGACTTGTTCAATCATAAGCGTAATTCCTTTCAAATCAAATGATGGTTGGACGAGCTGTACAATATCTCGGATGAACTCCTCAGCAGAGAATTCGGATTTCATCACAGTGAACGTCATTTCATCCATTTGAGCTAAATCCATCAGGTTTTTCACGAGTGTTTTTAAGCGCTCGGCTTCTTCCTCAATAATCGATAAGTAGTTGAACCGCTCCGTATCACTCAGTTCTGTGCGTTGAGCAACTTTGGCATAACCGATCAAGTACGTAAGTGGGGTTCCCATTTCGTGAGACACGGACGCTAGAAACTCTTTTCGTTCGCGTTTGACACGACTCAAGTCATTGGATAATTTTCGGATGGAAGCTGCCAGTTCTCCTAGCTCATCATTCGAAAGCTTCGGCAAGTCCACATCGTACAAACCTTCGCTCATCTGTTCCGTTGCTTCTTTCATTCGAATGAGTGGACGTGTCAACCATTTGGATAGTAATGAGTAGACAACAAACAGAACGACAATGCTTCCGCCACCAGCAAGTAGAAAATGTACATTGAGTTGATTGACAAGTTGTCGAATAGGAACCGTACTTTGAAGCATGACAAGATTCCCTGAAACACCTTTTGCTTCATACGGATGCACACTGACAAGATAAGGAGACTTCTCCCAATCAACGGGTAATATAGTATCTTCAGTCAGCAGCTTTTCATTTACTTGGGATACATATGGACCGAGAATATCTTCATTATCTAATGAATGCTGTACGATATTTCCTCTATCATCGAGAATCGCGACGTCTCGTTCACCACCCCTTTCCATAAGAATAATATGGTGCAGAGTCGTTTCAGTATAATTATCTTCCAACACATTTCGATGATTGCTACCCGTCTTCAAGAGTCGATCTAGTTCTTCGTCAACCCGGGCATGTGTGATGGTCTGATGTAAATAGACCATTAGCAATGTATCCAAAATAAGAAATGAAATAATGAATGAAGCCGCTAACTTCGTTGAGATTTTATTCATAGCATGCGCTCCTTTTCCCTCTATTGAGCAGTATAAGATAAACGTATCGAAAATGTATGCAGAAAGCACCGATTACGTGTGTGACTGGCAATACTTATACAAAAATCGTGCCAACCTCTTTACGTTGGCCTTATGACAATTAAGGAGTTTCTTAGGAGTTTAGGGATTTAGCTTAAACTAAGAACAGAAATTGCTATACTAGTATTAATTTAATAAAGGAGTGAAGACATATGAAAAAACAAGTACTTTCAATAAGTGCAGCGTTTGCTCTAGTGCTTGCAGGATGTGGAGCGGCGACGCCAAAAGAAGAAGAGTCTGTTAAGAGCGAAGAAACTTCACACCATGATATGGAAGGGATGGACCATTCGAGCGATGGCAGTATTCCTGAAGGTTTAATGGAAGCGGAAAACCCGACATACCCGGTTGGATCGGAAGCAATTATTGAAACGGATCATATGGAAGGCATGAAGGGCGCTACTGCAACTATCGTTCGCGCATTTGATACGGTTGCCTATTCTATCAACTATACACCGACAGATGGCGGCCAGAAAGTGTCGGATCATAAATGGGTCGTCCATGAAGAAATAGAAGATCCAGCACCTGCTCCTTTAGACAAGGGAACTGAAGTGACTGTACTCGCTGATCATATGGAAGGCATGGAAGGCGCGAAAGCAGAAATTGAATCTGTAGAGCAAACGACTGTCTATATGATTGATTATGCGTCTACAACTGATGGAGAAGAAGTACAGAATCACAAGTGGGTTGTTGAAGACGAGCTATCAGAAAAGTAATGGTCCAATGATGGAGTTGCCTCGCGCAGCTCTTTTCATTGTATGTATGTAAAGGTCATGTACACTTTATTTAAAGGTCAAACTTTCGTTACATGTGCTCTTCTAAACAGACATAAAAATAATTGGAATAGGTTGTGAGAAGATGAAAGGGAAATTGATGGCCGTGTTGCTACTAATCACCGCTTTATCAGTCGGTTGCAGCAATGAAAATGCGGATAATGAAGTACAACCATCACCACAAGAGACAGTAGATATTAAAAAATTAGTAAACGACTATACAGTGAGAAATGCTGTAGCTGCGTCCGCTTCGATTACATCGTCTGAACTAATTGTCACAGATGATGATAAAAACGTGACGAAGTATGATCTTCCTGAAGATGAATTTTTTGTCTCGATTGCTCCATTCGTTAACACTACACACCCTTGTGACGTCCATAGTCTAACAGGGTGTCAAGGTGAACTCGTTGAGGAAGATTTCGATGTGCATATAGAAGATTCAGAAGGTAATGTAATTCTCGATGAAGTCAAAACAACTGAAACTAATGGATTTATCGACTTGTGGCTTCCACGTGATGACACATTCACGGTAACGATTAAACAAGATGCGAAAGAGACAGTGTCTGAAATTACTACGTTCGATGGGGATAACACATGCATCACGACTATGCGTTTGGAGTAATTTCGAAAGTGTTCTATCTGGAACTCCATATAAAAAAATACCTGTGTCACAAACATGTACGTTTGTGGCACAGGTATTTTACTGTTTATTTATACTTGGTTAGCTTGGTGTAATTGAGCGAATGTACCGTTTTGTTGTACTAAATTTTCATACGTTCCTTGCTCTTCAATACCGTCTTCCGTCATCACGATGACTTGGTCGGCATTGCGAATCGTGGTGAGACGATGCGCGATAATGAGTGTAGTGCGATTAAAGGATAATTCTTCTAGTGATTGTTGAATGATGCGCTCTGTTTCTGTATCGAGTGCGGAAGTCGCTTCATCTAGAATAAGGATCGGTGGATTTTTCAAGAACATCCGAGCAATGGCCAGGCGTTGCTTTTGACCACCTGAAAGTTTTAATCCACGTTCACCAATTTGCGTGTCATAGCCATTCGGCATACTGTTGATCAAGTCGGTTAGATGTGCTTTTTCTGCTGCTTCAAATACTTCCTCGTCTGTCGCATGTAATTTACCGTACGCGATATTATCACGAATCGTTCCTGTAAATAAGAACACGTCTTGCTGGACGATTCCAATTTGACTGCGTAATGATTTCTGCGTCATTTCTCGAATATCTAATCCATCAATTGAAATAGACCCTTCATTGACTTCATAGAAACGAGGGATAAGTGAACAAATAGTCGTCTTTCCAGCACCTGACGGACCGACGAACGCAACGGTTTGTCCAGCATGAATCGTTAAGTCGATATTGCGTAAGACCGGTCGCTCTACGTCGTAACCAAATGTTACGTCGTTAAGTGTAATATCTCCGCGTAACTGATCGACGACTTTTGCATTCTTTTTATCTTTTATCTCTGGCTCTTGGTCAATTAACGCACGGAAACGACTAAAGCCCGCCATACCTTTTGGATATAATTCTAGCAAAGCACTAATTTTATCAATAGGTTTAATTAAAATATTGCTGAATAAAATAAAGCTTACTAGTTCACCATACGTTAATTTATCATTCACTGTGAACCAAGCGCCTACAATCAAAATGACAAGTGTGACGAGGCGAGTGAGCATATACATCGAAGACGTAGCCCAAGCCATGACTTTATACGCTTTTAGTTTAGCTAAGCGGAACTGATCATTGTCTTCCTGGAAACGACGTAATTCAAAATCTTCGTTCGTGAATGATTTCACTACGCGCGAACCCGAAACGGAATCTTCAACCCGCCCGTTGACATCCGCAATGTTTTGATACATCTTATGCCATGCTGCATTCATCTTCTTATTCGAGAAGGAGACGACTACTGCGAGCAGCGGTACCATCACGATAGCGATTAAAGCGAGTTCAGGATTGATCGTATACATAATTCCGAACGCACCTAGAATAGTCATGATCGCAATGAAAGCATCTTCTGGTCCATGGTGAGCCAGTTCGCCGATATCAAATAAATCGGTTGTGATGCGCGTCATAATGTGGCCCGTTTTTGTATTGTCAAAAAATCGGAAAGATTGCTTCTGCACATGTTCGAACAATTCACGACGCATATCGGTTTCGATGTTAATCCCGAGCTTATGTCCTAAATAACTCACAATATAATGAAGAAACGTACTTACTAAATAGACGAGCAATAGTAAAAAGCTCACGGTGATAATTCGATTCCAATCTCCTGACGGCAGGAGTCCATCAATAAACCACTGAACAGCGAGAGGGAAAGCTAGTTCAAGAAGCGCTACGAAAATGGCACTGAAAAAATCGATCAAGAACAAGCGCCTATGTGGCTTGTAGTAGGAGAAAAATTGTGTAATCATGTAGTAATTCCTTTCCGTTGATGTACTAGTAGTATAAGAGAAGACTGAGAAAAAATCACCTTAGACGCGTGTCAATAAAGGTAAAATATATAATAGAAGGAACTTCAAACGTAGTCATAGAAAATACCATCTAATATTTCTGCTCTAGTAGGCCTTTCCTTGCTTGTCCCTGACCTGGTTTTAAACGGGTATAGCATCCTAATGGCGTGACGGTTTCAAAAGAAGTGTAATGTGTTTTTTTAAAAAAATTAGATGAAACAGGAATGAAGAAATTGGCTGTTCGTATAAGGAAATAATAGAAATTTTTAGTTAAACTCAGCAATATGAAGAAAGCTATTAAGCTATGCTACGTTCGTGGTCTAGAGAAAATTGTTTTACAACTGGCGGAGAAAATCAAATGAATTTAGTAGGAGGATTATGATGAAAAAACAAAGAAAGTTAGTATTATTTATTGCTCAAAGTTTAGATGGTTATATCGCAACAAAAGATGACTCACTTGAATGGTTATTTAAAGTTGAGGGGGAAGGAGATAATGGCTATTCGGAGTTTTTCGAAACGATAAATACAGTCTTAATGGGTAAGAGAACATATGATTGGGTTATGGAACAAGAAAAAGGTCAATTCCCTTATTCAAATAAAAATTGTTACGTTTTTTCCAGGTCTTCCTTAACGGATACAAAAGACGTTACATTTATAAATGGGGATATTGTTAACTTTACTAATAATTTGAGAATAGAAGAAGGTAAAGATATCTGGATAGTTGGCGGTGGAGATATACTACATACATTTTTAAAGGAAAAGTTAGTCGATGAACTGATTGTAACAGTTGCACCAACAATCATCGGAGAGGGAATTCCTTTATTTAAACCAGACGATTATAAACTCGATCTTTCCCTTAGAGGTACTAGAACTTTCAATCAATTTGTTGAATTACATTATACAGTAATTAAATGAGTACGAATATTTTACTGTTATCGGGTGTAATCTACTTGATTTGGAGAAATTGGGGTGAATTCTATGAAAGTAAAAGTGACTCTAATTATATTGTTCATATTGGCAACCCTATTTGGAATTACGACATGTGTATTTTATAATAAAAAATCTGTTTATGAAGCAGGAATGGAGAATGGCATTCAAGATATGCTAAGAGAAAGTGCGCTCTTTTTTGAAAATGAAGAGTACAAAAAAGAGTATGTAGCGCCATTATATACACTGTATGGATGTGCGGAAGTGCAATATAACTATATGCGTATGACAACAGATTCTGAAATGTACACGGTAGCACGTATTGTGAAAGAATTTGTTGATCCTGATTTATATGCACAATTATCAGCTGAACAAAAGTCGAAAACAGCACAATATTTACGTCAACTGGCCAATGATGAATCGGTCGACTTTGAAAAAGAGTTATTACCGTTTTTGAACGAGTTGTCAGTGGAGTAGTAAACTCATTGCTTTTTGATAAATAAATATATGGACTATGAAGACCGTCTTAATAATTGAACATTTTTTGTTCTGTAATAGAGCTATTTTGTTGTGCTGAAGAAGTAGTGATGGGTATTTACACTATTCTAGTTTTATTAAAGTCATCTAGAGTGGACGTCATATGTGGATCATGTGAAGAACAGTTCAGAAAATAAAAAGCCTGAGTTCAAAATCAAAGACGCAATTTCTGTGTTTTCTTTGTTTACATTCATTTGTTTTGCTGTTATCTTTGCATTTATGATTTTCGATGCACTCACAATTAAAAACTTACTTTCCCATGACAAACCAATAGAATCTATAATTATTTCAGTAGTTTCTTCTGTTGCTTTATTAGTATTCGGGGTCATCTTAGCCTTTACTATTCCTTCAAATTACATTGATAATACCAATAAAACCCATCAAGATAATTCATTGACAGATATTATTATTTTCATGTTTATAGCTGCAATGTTTGAGTAGATATTATTTAGAGGTATTATTTAAAACGTACTTTTCATAAGTACAGATGTCCAATGGATTGCGATTCTATTAACATTTTTTATTGATCTTTCACGTCCAGTATTTTAAAAAGCCTATGATGTTATTAAATATCTGTATCCCAAGTCTAGTTTTTGGTTGGTTATATTTTAAGACAAACAATATCTTAGTTCCAGTTTTTGTTCATTTTATTATGAATACCGGGATGACCATTTTATTTAAATATAAATTATTGTGATGTATGGAGTAGGTTGTTTTCCAATTAAAGAAATATATAGATGCCAAAAGGTTTCATAGTGTCTGATTTCAAGAATACGATGCTTCATTTTGGTGCTTGTAGCCTAGTTCTCTACTAATTCATAGCACGGGATTGCAATATATTCAACAATAATTGCTCTTGCTAATATCATTTTACTCCTTTGCAATAATGTATAAGTAAACCGTTTTGTGGACCTGTCTTATGGGAATATAAATCTTGTTACGTAGTTCGAAATATAAAGCGCCAACAGACTGCTGATCGAAGACGGTCAGCAGTCATAACTACAGTCGTTTTGTAAATATTAACAGATTTCGCATTCTAGGAAATCGAAGAAGAGTAACGTCATGTAGAAGTTTTCATGTTAATGCTTCAATACACTAAACGCTTCTGCGAATTTTCTAGCGAAAGAAAGTGGCGGCTCAACAGATTGGACATGAACATAGAGAATAGTTGGGTTAGTAAAAACCCAATGATTATGAATCGCGCTTACGATTAATCCGTTTCTAGCGAGAGCATAAATAAATCCGGGCAATTCTTCTTGAAGTACTACTACTTCTGCAAGATTAAGTGCATTTCCTTGAGCATCCAGTGATTCAAATGTCATTCCAGCTGGAAGCGCACTTTTACTTTCACGGCCTTGTATAGTCAAGTGAAAGTTTCTACCTATTTCTACAGAGCAAATACCTTTTTCTATTTTAGGCTTTCCGTTAACAATCTGAGCATATTGTTGGCAAAGACTCTGTAAGTATTCCATTAAAAGACACCTCAATTTCCCTTGAAATTTATGGAGGATAGAAAATGCATAGAACGAAAAGTAATACTCATATCATTCGTACTAATACGACTTTCATAATTTCATTTAAAGCATAAACCCTTTTAGTCAATTATCCCCTTACACACTCTTACCTTATGGGCATGAGAAGACAATTGAATCTTGTCCGTGAAATTTAAAGCATAATACGATTATTATGGGCAATAGCTGTGGAAGTTCTATTCCATAAAATTATACGTTTAAGAAAGGTGGTTTGATACACTCATTTAGTTGATCGCAGAACAATGTACATTGAATGTATAAGAACTAGACCATTAGCAGAAAATTAGATAATAGGGAAACTACACACTTCACAAAAATACAATATTAACTGAATCAGCATGTCACTAAAGTAAATGAAATAGGTGAGACAATTTGGCAGCGAAAAAAAGGGCTAATCAAACAACGTACATGGTAAAAGAAGGAAGTTTAACTACTTTTCTTAAAGAATCTCTTAAGGGGATATCTCAAATCATTTATATCGAAAACACGATAACTGGCCTCCTTATTTTATTAGCTATTACAGTATCGTCATTTTCATTAGGCATCATTGCCCTTTTATCCGCCATGATCGGTACGTTAGTTGCCAAAGTAGGCGGTGCGGACCAAGCTTTGGTTAGTAAAGGTTTGATGAGTTATAACTCTGTGCTTAGCGGATTAGTACTACAAACATTTCTAACAGGACCTACTTCCTGGATTGTTGCATTGGTAGGAGCAGCGGTCACTGCCATACTTACAGCTACACTTATGTATTTCTTAGGCCACCTCGGCATCCCAATCCTAACATTACCATTTATATTATTAACTTGGTTTACATTGCTAGCATCCTATAAGCTTGATAGTATCAAGTTAAGTGAATCACTTTCTCCTCAGAGTTTAGCTAATTGGGAATTGCATATAGAAGGCAAAATCAATCTACTCCAAGCAACTTTCAATGGTATCGGTCAAATCTTTTTCCTCACAGATACTTTACCTGGTCTTTTATTATTCATTGCAGTATTTTGGGCTAGCAGGAAAATGGGCATATATGCGGTCATCGGTAACGCCGCTGCATGTGTTACAGCCCTTGCTTTAGCCGGAGAACATACGCTGATCATGCTAGGGCTATATGGTTACAATGCTATTTTAACCATTCTAGCCGTATCGGTTGTGTACAACACGAAGGAAAATCGCTATGCACCCGTTACAGGTGTGGTGGCGGCATGTATTACAGTTCCCCTCATGGCGAGTGTTAGTATTTGGTTATTACCGTTAGGACTTCCCGCATTGACGATGCCATTTGTTCTGAGCACTTGGTTGATTTTAGGCGCTAGAAAAGTTCTACCGAATTTGTAATTCGTTTATAGTGAAAAACTAAACCGTTATACAGGACAAATGTAGACGAACATGAAATAATTATGAAATGCGGAAAAAATTATACGATAAAAGGAGATACTAATGATTACATGGAATAAGAAAATACTTGTACTTGTCATGGTACTTGTAGTTATTGTGGCAGGTTGTAGTAAAAAAGAGGTTGTAAAAGAATCAACTCCATCTAAAGAGAATCGCCTCATTTATGCCTCTGAGGAAGAGTTCGAAGGGCTGAACCCAATACTCGAAGAAACGAATCTAGATGCACTGTTGTTTCGTGGAGTTATGCGATTTGATGGAAGTAATAAAGTAGTTTCGGATATTGCAGACTCTTTTGATGTCTCAGAGGACAAACTTACGTATACGTTTAAGCTAAAAGAAGGTATTACATTCCACGACGGGGAAGAGCTTACAGCAGATGATGTAGTGTTCACGATTGAGAGTATTATGGATGATCAAAATGCTTCATTTTTGAAATCTGATTTTGAAGAAGTAGCATCTACTAAAATGCTGGATGACTATACCGTCGAAATTACATTAAAACAGCCATTTACACCGTTACTTGACAAGTTAACCGTACCGATTCTTCCAAAACATGCTTTTGAAGGAGTGGATATGAGAACAGCTGACTTTAATAGCCATCCGATTGGTGCAGGGCCGTATATGTTTGATAAATGGGATCGTGGCAATTCATTGACATTACAAGCATATAGTGAATTTTTCGGAACGAAGCCTTCGATTGAAAAAGTAATATTTAAGTTTATTCCAGATAGTAATGTTCGTGCACTTCAGTTGAAGTCGGGCGAGGTGGATGTTGCACTGTTGGACCCTGTACAAGTTGAAAACTTAGAAAGAGAAGAGAACTTAACTATTTACGATATAGAATCCGCGGATTATCGTGGCATTTTATTCAATATGAATTTGGACCTTTGGAAAGATGTCAATGTGCGTCGTGCATTTAGTTACGCAACCGATCGAGAGCAAATAGTAAAAGGCATATTAAAAGGACATGGTTCTGTTGCCTATTCACCATTGCAAAGTCATGAATTCAATAATGATCAAATTGAAAAGTACGCATACAACTTAGAGAAAGCGAATGCGTTGTTAGATGAAGCGGGTTGGAAAGAAAATGAGGATGGTATTCGTACTAAAGATGGTGAAAAACTTTCATTTACGATTACTGCACCTGCAAGTGACACCGTTCGTGTGAACATGGCAAATTACGTTGCCGAAGGTTTTAAAGACATTGGTGCGGATGTAAAAGTAGCGGCGCTTGACTGGAGCGCGATTACGATAGAAGACGCAGATGCGTTTATGGTTGGATGGGGCAGTCCGTATGATGCAGATCATCATACACACATATTATTCCATTCGGATGAATCGAGCATAAAGAGCTCCGGTTATAACTATGGTAGTTATTCAAATGAAAAAGTGGATGAACTGCTTGCGAAAGGACGTACAACAACGGATCCGGAAGAACGTAAAGCAATTTATATGCAGTTCCAAGAAGAACTTGCGAATGATCCGGCATTTGACTTTATTGCCTACGAAAATGCAGTGTATGGTATAAACAAAAATGTAAGTGGTGTGAAAGAACGAACGCTAGGTCATCATGGATCTGGTTTCCTCTGGAACGTCGAGGAGTGGAAGTGGAATGATCAGTAAATGGGTTGGGAAGCGAATGGTGATGGGGATTGTGGTCCTCTTCATCGTTAGCTTCCTCTCTTTTTTCATTATGCAAGCAGCGCCTGGAGATCCTGCTACTGCTTTCTATGGAGGCAATGCGCAGACGTTAACAGCAGCCGAAAAAGAACGCATTACCCGTGCATACGCATTAGACCGTCCGGTTGCCGAGCAATACGTTGCATGGCTAGGTGAGACAGTCAAAGGGAATTTAGGAACGTCCTCTAAAGAAGGCAGACCTGTTTCTGAGATCATCATGGAACGGCTACCGAATACGTTGCTGTTATTTAGCGTGACGATGTTTTTCATTGTCATAGGTTCCATCTGGTTAGGCACAGTGGCGGGTATGAGGGCAGGTTCTATTTGGGATAAAGGACTTTCCACATTTAGTATCGCGACGTCCTCCATACCTGCCTTTTGGCTTGGTATTTTGTTCATCTACTTCTTTGCTGTAACTCTAGGGGTTCTTCCTTCTTCAGGATCTAGCGATGTAGATGGGAATGGCGGTGTTGTGGATAAAGTCCGTCACCTAATTATGCCCGCTAGCGTGCTCATTGTAACCCATGTGGGAATTTACGCTCGTTTTCTACAAGAAAGTATTAAGATAGAAAACAGTCAATACTATGTGAAAGTAGCACGCGCAAATGGAGTTAAGGAAAGTTCTATTCGAAAGGGAATAGTGCGCAACGCGTCCATTCCTTATTTGAATTACATTGCCATGACCATTCCATCGTTCTTTGGTGGATCTATTATTGTGGAATCATTATTTGCTTGGTCGGGAATAGGGCAATTGACGGTCAAGGCAGTCGCAACAAAGGATTTCCCTTTATTAATGGGCAGCATTATGGTGACGGGTGTTTTAGTCGTCATGACACTATTTATTGTCGATCTCATTATGTACGCTATCGATCCGAAGTTGCGCAAAGGGGGCGTTCGCTAAATGAAGTCACGGAAAACACTTTGGTTTTGGTGTTGCTTTCTTGGATTGATTGTCTTTTTAACGGTGTTTTCAAACCTACTTGCCCCATTTAGTCCAAATGAAATGAATATGGAAGAAGTATATAGTGCACCGAGTAGTGAGCATTGGTTAGGAACGGATCATTTAGGAAGAGATGTTCTATCGCGTTTACTAGAAGGTGGGAAAGTAACGCTAGCTGTAGCAAGTAGTTCGGTTATTTTGTCACTCGTCATTGGAGTTGTCTATGGCGGGATTAGTGGCTATTTCGGTGGAGTGATTGATACCGTTATGATGCGGTTGTTGGAAGCGCTCATTACCATTCCTTCCCTCATTATTATTTTGGTGTTTCAAGCAATCATTCAAGGCGGGATGTGGGGCATGGCACTGCTCATTGGATTGACGGGGTGGCTTGTCACCGCAAGGATTGTGCGTTCCGAATTCATTCGGCTCAAAGAAGAAGAATTTGTTAAAATGGCCAATATGTTTGGGACGCCTGTTTGGAAAATACTATGGGGTCATTTGCTGCGCAACAGCATACCCGCTATATTTGTCGTGACGCTATTTAACTTTGCTGGCGCGATATTCATGGAAGTATCGCTTAGCTTTCTCGGCATCGGTATACCTCCAGCGATTCCTTCTTGGGGGAATATGTTGTACTACGCGCAAAACGATATTTTAATTGGCGCGTGGTGGATTGCATTATTTCCAGGCATTATGATTTTCTTGACTATTCTCGCTATCAATTTTATTGGAGAAGCGTGGAAGAATCCAGAGAGGAGGCGTGTCAATGATTGAAGTAAGAGATCTATCGATTAAAATAAAAGATCAGCATATTACGAAGCACGTCGATTTCACAATACCGCGTGGTAAAATCACGTCTTTGATTGGTGAAAGTGGTAGCGGAAAGAGCATGACAGTATCCGCCCTGCTTGGTTTGTTGCCTATAGACGCAAAAGTAAGCGGATATGTCATGTACGAAGGTCGAAACATTTTGGATGCGTCTGTTCAGGAGATGGCAAGCCTAAGAAGACAAAATATTTTCACTATATTCCAAGACGCCTCGAACAGTTTTAATCCGTCCGTGAAGCTGGGGCGTCAACTGTATGCATTTTCAGGGGGACGTGTTGGAGACTCGATAGACACTTTTAATGAAAAAATGCATGTGATTTTAGACCAGTTGGGCCTAGCTTGGGAAGTTGTCGAGCAATATCCTTTTCAATTATCCGGTGGAATGTTGCAAAGATGTATGATTGCGTGCGCATTTTACGTGGAACCCGCTGTACTCATTGCAGACGAGCCCACATCGGCACTCGATATGGTGCTTCAAAAAGAATTCATTCAATTGCTAATTCGTCTGAATGAAGAACGGGGGACGACAATTCTCCTCATTACTCATGACCTCGACATCGTCGCTGAAGCCGCTCATGAGATGGCGGTTATGCAACAAGGAACTATCGTAGAAACGGGGACAGTAGAAACGGTTTTCTCGAATCCTCTTGATGCTTATACGAAGCGATTGTTGGAGAGTAGATTTTAGGGGTGGATAGCAGATGTTAGAAGTATCAAATGTTTCGAAAAGTTATTTTAGTGGAAGCCATACGAAAAAGACGTTGAATGAGATTGACATGACTGTAAGTAAAGGGGAAGTTGTGGGGTTAGTAGGAGAGAGTGGTTGTGGAAAGAGTACGCTCTCTCGTGTCGTGATGCAACTTGAATCTGCAGACGAGGGCTCAATTGCATTCAACGGTCAACTAGTCACACGAAAAAACCGGAAGTCATTTTATCAAGCGAGCCAATTAATTTTTCAAAACGCATCAGCAGCACTTAATCCTTCCTGGACGGTCCACGAAATTTTGCTAGAACCTCTTCGTACGATGAAAGGAGATCGTGAAGCGCATATTCGACGAATGCTTGAAAGAGTAAAATTATCGGAAGCCCATTTACATAGATATCCTTCAGAATTAAGTGGTGGTGAGCAGCAACGTGTCAATCTGCTTCGCTCATTGTTAGTTGAACCTGAACTGCTCATTTGTGATGAAATCGTATCCAATTTGGATCGATTAATTCAAAGAGAAATCATTGACCTGCTTCTTGAGCTAAATCGAGAAATGGGTATGTCAATTTTATTCATTGCACATGACTTACAAGCAGTCATGTATGCATGTGATCGAATTTATGTTATGAAGGATGGCCGAATGGTAGATGAAAGTGTGAAAAAGGATGGAGTATTTCACTTTTCACATACGTATGCCAGGCAACTATTTGACTCTGTTCTTGGTAGTCGAATGAAGGATTAAAATACTTTAGACAAACCATCATGCTTGATTACTTATTTCTAGACTTTACACGATAAAAAACCTCCTTACCTTACGTAGGGAGGTTTTGTCGTTTAGTTGCAGAATCGGATTTCCAATGGAAGTTATGCTGCTCCCTAATGCTCGAATAATTTATGAATACTGTACGAACCGCAATTCGGACAGTATTCATTTTTGATTATGAGAAATCGAAGTTGTCAGGATCTGGTCCGATTCGCTGATCTTGATTTAATTTATTGATTTGTTCCATATCCTCTGAAGTGAGTTCGAAGTTAAACACATCGGCATTTTCAGCAATGCGATGGGCTTTCGTTGATTTGGGAATTGTGACTACACCATTTTGTAAATCCCAACGCAAAATTACTTGGGCTACGGATTTGTTGTAGCGGTCTGCGATTTCTTGTAATTCAGCATTCTCTAGTAGCTCACCTTGCATTAGTGGTGACCACGCTTCCATCTGGATGTCGTGCTTTTGGCAAAATGCCTGTACTTCTTTTTGAGATAAACGAGGATGGTACTCGACTTGATTGATCATTGGCTTGATTTTTGCATCTTTCATTAATTCTTCTAAATGATGCGGCTGAAAATTACTTACCCCGATCGCTTTAGCTTTTCCTTCTTCGTACAAGGTTTCCAATGCGCGCCACGCTTCTTTAAATTGTCCTTCTACAGGCCAGTGAATAAGGTATAGATCCAAGTAGTCAAGACCGAGTTTAGTAATACTCTCGTCAAAAGCTACAAGTGTTTTTTCATATCCCAGTTCGCTATTCCATACCTTAGACGTGATGAATAATTCTTTCCGATCCACTTGTGTCGCTTGTATACCTTTACCTACGCTGCTTTCATTGCCGTAAATCGCGGCTGTATCGATACTACGGTAGCCGTGCTCAATTGCAGTTTTCACTACGTTTACGAGCTCTGTACCTTCTTCCACTTTAAACACGCCAAGACCGAGCCAAGGCATTTCTACCCCGTTAGATAGTGTAGTTGTAGATTGTAGGTTTTTCATATAATTTCTTCCTCCTTCATAGTGTTGGATAATCGTGCATCATACTTTTTCACATCACCTCCTTCATTGCAAGTACTGTTACATTGTCTTTACGCTCTAGTAAACGGCTAATGCCAGTTAAGATAGCTGCGAACATTACCATACTTGCACCAATCCAAGGTGTATGAATAATACCGATTGACTCCGTAATGACTCCACCCAGATACGCACCAATGGCGATACCCGCATTAAAGGCAGCAATATTTATAGCGGAGGCTACGTCGACTGCACTCGGCACGAATCGCTCCGCTAAGATGACGACATATACTTGAAGTCCTGGAACATTCATAAAAGCAAATATACCCATCAGTATAATAGTTATTAACCCTGCCATTTTAAATGGTGCAGTGAATGTTAATACGAATAAAATGAGAGCTTGTGCGATAAACATATAGAATAAAGCATTTATCGGATTTTTATTGGCCAGTTTTCCACCAATCATATTACCTAACGCGATTGCGATCCCATAGACTAACAAGATGATTACAATCGTGCTTTGCTTAAATCCAGTCACTTCTTGCAGTAAAGGAGATAAGTAGGTGAACACGACGAACGTTCCGCCATAACCTAGGGCAGTAATAGCGAACACTATTAGTAAACGACTATTCGTCAGGAGTTTCGCTTGATCTTTCAATGTAGTGGGTGCGCTCTGTCGTAAATTTGAAGGAACTAGGAGGCTGTTTGAAATAAGCCCTATCACACCTATAATCACAATTAAAACAAAAGCAGCACGCCATCCTACCTGTTGACCGATGAATGTACCAAAAGGAACGCCTGTAATCGTAGCAACTGTTAATCCCGTAAACATGATGGAAATAGCACTTGCTCTACGATTTTCTGGCACTAAATCCGCTGCGATTGTAGCGCCAATAGACATGAAGACACCATGTGAAAATGCGGATAGGATTCGTGCAAACAGTAATACGCTTAGACTTGTTGCGGCTGCGGCTATACTGTTTCCGATAATAAATATGACCATGATCCAGATTAAGACGGACTTTCTAGGTAATCTAGAAGTTAAACTAGTGAGGATTGGAGCCCCGATCATCACCCCTACAGCATATAAGGAAATAGTTAATCCGGCTAGTGAAACAGAAATATCTAAATCTTGAGCGATGAGTGGTAATAGTCCTACACTCACAAATTCGGTAGTACCTATCGCAAATGCACTGATAGCTAATGCAAGCAATGCAAATGTACTGCGTTTTTTATCAATTGACATCTTCTCACGTTCCTCCTACTAATAAGTTGCATGCAATATTCATGACATCAATACGTTTGATGTAGTGAAGTGTACCTGCAAATGTTAGTATGAAGTATAGAAATCTAAAAGAGAAGTACGCACTTTAAAGTAATGTAGGCATCTTTTAGTACCTATCAAAAGTGGAGGCGATAGAAATGAGCAAAATATATAATATTAGTGTGGAAGCAACATTGGAAGTAATAGGTGGTAAGTGGAAGTGTGTAATACTTTGTCATTTGACACATGGTAGAAAGCGGACAAGTGAATTAAAACGATTGATGCCAAACATTACACAAAAAATGTTAACTCAACAATTACGTGAATTAGAGGCGGACGGTGTGATTAATAGAATTGTCTACAATCAAGTGCCGCCTAAAGTAGAGTATGAATTGAGTGAATACGGCCAAAGTTTAGAAGCTATTTTAAGCTCGCTATGTGCATGGGGAGATGTACATATTACAAAAGTGTATGGCGATAAATCTAAAGTGCTTGCGGAAAGTGTGTTAAATGAATAATGCTGCATTCAATTTACTAGTTGGAGGAGAAATTATAAAATGAAAATTATTAACCAATATATTGACAAAACTTTTGTTTCAACTGATCAAGTTCTCGAACGTGTGTTATTCTCCATACAAGAAAATGGTATGCGTTCGATCTCGGTTTCTCCAGCGTCAGGCAAAGCATTAACGATGCTTGTTTCAATGACGGGTGCAAAAAATGTTCTAGAAATTGGTGCGCTTGGCGGATATAGCGGTATATGTCTTGCGAGAGGATTTGGCGATGAAGGACATTTGACTTCGCTAGAATTAGAGGAGTCATTTGCGACGTTAGCGAAATCTAATTTAACGAAGGCAGGATTTGGTGAACAAGTGACGTATAAGACTGGACCTGCTGTAGATAGCTTAGAAGCGTTAAAAGCGGAAGGGAAAACGTTCGATTTCTTTTTCATTGACGCGGATAAGGAGAATTACCGAAACTATTTAGACGGCTGTTTAGAGCTAGCTGAGCCGAATGCGGTAATTGTAGCTGATAACGTGTTGGCGGGCGGTTCAGTAGCGGACTCGTCCATCCTAGGTAAGCAATACTCGCAGAATATGAGGATGTTCAATGAATACACAGCACAGCATCCTCGGTTGACGTCCATATTGTTGCCGATTGGTGATGGATTGACAGTATCACAAGTGAAATCAGTACGCTCATAGTACTAAAAGACATAGCTAGCAAGCAGATGGAATTCTACCATCTGCTTGCTAGCTTTTTAATTGATACTATACATTTTAAACACTCTTTGGAGTGAGCGAAGTTGAAAACTATACTTAGTAAAAAAGTATATGTTATTATAAAGAGGACAATGATTATCCATGATAGTAAAGAATGGATCTGACGTGTAAAAAAGAGTGAGAAAAGGTGATGATGTAATGCAGATGAAAACCGGAGTGGAACAATCTTTGTATGCCATTCTTATCCTGAACATGCTACCGGATCGTGCAGTATTACCAGGGGAAGCTATTAGTCAACAACTTCACGCATCGCCTACGTATACCCAAAAAATCCTACGGAAATTAGTCAGCGCGGATTTAATCACTTCTGTTCCTGGAGTAAAAGGTGGATTTAAGTTAACAAGAAAGCCTGAAGAGATTTGTGTCTACGATATATATTTAGCGATTGAAGGCAAACAATCACTCTTTACTCCAAGTGGTGTTTTTCATGACATGCTTAATATAGAAGAAGATCGTGACTGCGCATTAACCGCTTTAATGGCAGAGGCTGAGAATTCTTGGAAATCCATTCTAAAACGCGAAACGGTTGCGTCACTTTATGAAGAAATCAATATAGAATATAATCCGAAAGTACAAGTACTGCAAAAATGGCTAAAAGAAAAAATGGTGTAAGTCCCAGTAGGATAGCTAGCTAGGTGGAGTAATGATGAATATATTTCAAACGCATCAAGGATTTGCTAGGACGTTCAAAGAAAATAAGTTAACACTTGGCCTGACATTTCCTATGGATCAAGTTGCCGATTATCGTATGCCGATGGCTATAGCTGAGCAAATAAAGCTTGCGAAACAAGCTGAAGATGCAGGATTTGCAGCATTATATGTAAGAGATTCACCTCTTTTCGATCCGAACTTCGGGGATGCCGGCGTCAAGCATGATCCATTTCAACTTCTCGCATATGTAAGCGCGCATACAAGCAAAATCGCGCTAGGTACGGCAAGTGTCGTCACGACGTTGCGGCATCCGCTTCACTTGGCGAAGTCAGCTGCTTCATTAGATGATTTATCTAACCAGCGCTTATTACTTGGTGTTGCAACGGGAGATCGTCCGATTGAATTCCCAGCATTTAAAGTGAACCGAGATCAACGTGATGAACTGTTTAGAGAGTCTGTAGACGTAATGAAAACAATATGGAAAGAATCTTTCCCTACAATCCAGTCTGAACGTGTTGGACTCGAAGCAGGTGATGTGATTCCCAAGCCGCCATTGTCTAACATCCCGATTTTAGGTACCGGATATTCTGGACAAACGATAGAATGGTTAGCTGAGAATACAGACGGTTGGATGTTTTACGCCCAAGAAGCAAATCGCCAAAAAGAGCTGATCAAGCTTTGGCGTCAAGCGACAACTGAATTTAAACCGTTCATACAGCCCCTAACTATTCATTTATCAGAGAAACCGAATGCGTCGCCCAGACCCATTCCGATAAAAGTCGGCTTCACATCCGGTCATCAGTTTTTAATCGATTATCTGTACGCACTGCAAGATATAGGAGTAAATCATGTCGTTCTTGCGATCCGTAATGAGGACCGTCCGATAACGGAAGTGATACAGGAGCTACAAGAATTTGTTGTTCCGCATTTTAGTGCACATAGTAATCTACGTATACGTAAATAATAAATGAAAATGAGGGATTTACATGATCAATCAATTAGGTCGTATTAATGAATTAGCTAAAAAACAACGTGAAGAAGGCTTAACAAATGCCGAAGTAGTCGAGCAGACAGTATTACGTCAAGATTACTTGCGTGAAATCCGCGGACAAGTCATCGGTACATTTTCAGGTTTAACAGTCATCGATCCGCTTGGAAATGATGTAACACCCGAAAAATTACGTGAAACAAAGCTAAACTAAAGGTTTAGGACTATAGAAAGGGTGTATAGAATGAATGATTATTTAGTAAAAGCAGTGGCGTATCAAAATCAAGTGCGCGCGTACGCGGTGAATTCAACTACAACAGTAGCGGAAGCACAGCGACGGCATGCGGCTTGGCCAACAGCTGCAGATGCCCTGGGACGTTCAATGACTGCCGGGTTAATTCTTGGCTCTATGTTAAAGGGTGAGGAGAAAATATCAGTAAAAATTAATGGTGGCGGCCCACTCGGTACCATTATCGTGGATTCGAACGCAAAAGGTGAAGTTCGTGGATATGTCTCGAATCCCCAAACGGATGTAGAATTGAACGAAGTCGGAAAGGCAGTCGGAACGAATGGATTGCTAACAGTTTCAAAAGACGTGGGGCTAACGTATCCTTTCGTAGGACAAATCCCTCTCATTTCCGGGGAAATTGGAGAAGACTATACATCGTACCTTTCTAAATCTGAGCAAACCGCATCGGCTGTTGGAGTTGGCGTGTTAGTAAACCCTGATAATACGGTGAAAGCCGCAGGTGGTTTCATTATTCAGCTCATGCCAGGCGCAGATGAAGACGTGATGAGTAAGATTGAAGAACGCATGAAAGTAATTGCGCCACTCTCTTCCATGATCGAGGAAGGCAGTACACCTGAACAAATACTTGAGCACGTGTTAGGTTCGGAACATGTTACCGTGTTAGAAAGCATGCCAGTTCAATTTCAGTGTCAATGCTCTGTAGAGCGCATCTCCAATGCAATTATCAGCTTAGGTAGCGAAGAAATTCAAGACATGATTCAAACAGATGGACATGCCGAAGCAAATTGTCATTTCTGCAATGAAACCTATCACTTCGATACCGAGCATTTGGAAGCACTGAAAGAAGTCGCTTTATAATAAAATAAAAAATGAACACCTGTGTGAGAAACGAACATGTTTGTGTAAACATTCATGAACGTTCTTATACGGGTGCTTTTTAAATTGATTAAATGTAGGTGCTGTGTTTGGAAACAGAAAATAACTAGACTTTTATAGCATTATACAAAATGATTCAATAATCAAACTATTCCACGAAGGAATGAAACCTTTAAAATATTCATTCGTATGTAAAGTAAGAAAGAATATCGAAGCGAGGGATCGATATGATAATAACGCTACTAATTATTGGAGGATTTATGGGTTTAGGAATTGTATTTATGAATGGCAAAGGTTCAATACTGATTGCGGGCTATAACACTATGTCTCCAGTTGAAAAAGCAAAGTATGACGTGGTTGCACTCTGCAAATTCATGGGTAAGATGATGTTTGCATTGTCGTTTAGTATGGTTTTTTGGTTACTCAGTGATGTGTACGATAACAACTCGTTGTTCTACTTTGGTCTTGTTTTATTTATTGCCATCGTTGTATTTATGCTAATTTATATGAATGCAGGAAACAGATTTAAAAAATAGAAAAATCTCTACTTAAACAGTTATTTGGGCGCTACTCTAGCACGAACTATGCAAAAAGGTCATAAGATCTTAATAATGGAAAGCGAACTTATTATATTAAATTAATGCCTGTTCAATAATTAAATCCAAATAACGCTATAACTTACTTACGGAAGGCTGGTGTTTAGGTGAATGAAAAGATGTTTAACACCATGGGATGGATTATGCTTTTAGGAATAGGGGTTTTCTGGATCGCATTTGGTTATACAGGTTGGTTTTTATTATTAGTGCCATTAACTTATATTTTATTTTCCATTTCTGATGGTAGTATTAGTAAATTGGAAAATATAAAAAAGATTACAATTTCGCAAGTTGTATTAATATTAACTGCATTTATTGTCTCGATTGGTATTGTGTTTGGTCTTATTCAACTAGCAAATTACTTGATTAATGACGTGTTAGGCTTAACTGGATGGATCAAGACAATTAGTCAGTTTATAGCTATTATACTTTCGTTGATTCCTATCCAATTAGCTTTTGGCAGTGTGATTTATAAAGTGATTGGTGATGTGAATTCTACAAAGGTATAACAAATCTTTAAAGATTCCATTCTAGCATCAGGTGTTTTTCAAGAATATGCGTACAACATGAGGAGTATGGTGATGGAAACGGAAGTTTTGTATTTTAAGAAACTTGAAGGCACAGTACTAGCTATTGATTATATAGAGTGGGCTTTTACTATGTTGCACAATCGAATGTCAACGCCATCTCTAAATATACTAGCTTCTCTAACAGAACCTTTAAATATATTTGAAGTAGAAGAGTACTTTAATAGGGCTTTATATGAGCTAGACATTACCGAACCCTCTTACGAAGATAGTGCTAAACACTATGTACGATATTTGTTAAGACAAATCGTGGATGATCCAGGCTTAGCAATTGAAAATGCTGATGAGGTGTATACAATTGCGCGAGATCATTTCCATGGTGAAGAACACGATCGTTGGTATGAAGTAAGTGAATTAATAGATGATTTTCTATACGGTGATAATAGTGAAAACATCACTCGAGCATACTTGACCCAATTTATTTTGCAAGTATCCAAGCAACAATTAGACCATCACTCCTTTTAAGTAAACCGATGTTTGATTGTGGAAGTTTAAGCTGCCTTTCTAAAAGGTAGCTTTTTTATTTACAAAAGTTAGTAATTATTAAAGATCCTAAATTGCAATATTAAATTAGCCACTTAGATAAAATCCAGTGTATGTATGAAGGGGAATGTGATCTCTCAATTAGCGGGTTCGTTTTGGAAATACTATGCTAACCTAGCCAACTCTTCTTCAAACAAAACGGATGGCTGTCGATAGTTTAAAATCTTCCTGGGCAACTGATTCAGTGTCTGATAAATACGTTGAATAGACTCTGTAGAGTAATCAGAAAT